>DUPK01000003.1 GCA_012838345.1 Clostridiales bacterium
AAAGTTAGTTGGTGTCGATAACGGTGAGGGTCCACCCGTTCCCATTCCGAACACGGAAGTTAAGCTCACTTGTGCCGAAGATACTTGGCCGGAGACGGCCCGGGAAAATAGGTAGATGCCAACTCAATGAAAAGGGTCTGGTCGCCCAGACCAGACCCTTTTAAATATGCCTTCTTAGCTCAGTCGGTAGAGCATGCGGCTGTTAACCGCAGGGTCGTTGGTTCGAGTCCAACAGGAGGCGCCAGAAACAGTCCCGTCAATAGACGGGGCTGTTTTTTTGTTCAAGCAAGTCAGGTTTATCCGCTTTACGGTATCTGACATTTGGCAGGCCCAGAAAGTTGCTTTAATTTATTAAGTAGAAGGTATCGGCTTGACACCCCATAGACGGATGTAAGGATTATTACTTGTCAGGCCAAACTGCTTAAACGTACTTGAAAATCTCGGCTACGGCCCTGTTTCCGCGCTCGGGATTAATGCCCATTGCCGATAAAATCGCATATTCGTCGTTCGTGCCCTTGCCCTGCGGCACCATGAAGGCGCCGCAGTCGCTGCCTGAAGCAATAAGAACACCGCGCTTGTATGCCTTAAGCAGCACTTGGCTTTGCGCTTCCAAGATTCTCAGAAGAACCTTATCCGAAAATCGGCCCACGCCTATGAGGTTGCGTACAGTGGCGCGTGTCGGGACCCAAATCGCTCCTGTTTGAAGAAAATAGTCAATCACATCCATATCCGGCCAGAAGCCGTGCTCAATGCTGTTTACACCCGCGGAGAGAGCGTTTTTTATATTGTCCGCCCCGTTTACATGGGCCATGACCGCGAAGCCCTCGCCGTTTGCAATTTTGACCATCTCCTTCAGCTCGTCAAAGCCAAGTGAAGGCCCGGTTATACGGCCATCGTTGTCAAAGTCAAGGATTCCGGTGGCCGCAATCTTGATAAAATCGGCGCCCTGAGTCTTCGCGTCCCTGACAAGGCATATATAGCCCTTCAAATCATCATAAGCCCGCCCGTATAATTGACCGTAATACCCTTTTTTGTGTATTATGTAGACAGGAGTGCGGTAATCTATGCCGTACTCGCAGGCGAGCTTTTTCGCCGCCGCGGAAACCATGAATTTGTCGCCGCCGTCTCTGTAGAATGTAATCCCATGCTCGGAGCATAAGTTTAGATTATTGCGGATAAGTGACAGGTCGATTCCGTTTTTATGGCGGGCCATTGAATCCCGATAGCTGACACCGTCGGAAATAATGTGCCCGTGGCACTCAAACTTCATTTGTGCTACACCTCTTAAGATATACGATTTGCATAGGCATGTCGGAGTATTATTGTCATTCCAAGCCGTTATTATGACTATAAAGATCTAATTTGCCGGTGTGGGCGGGTTTGTAAGTAAACAAAGAAAGGCAGACGGCAACTACCTGTCTGCCTCTGCAATTATACAATCTCTAAGCAAGGTATGCGCTGAGAAGGCGTTTTGTAAAATGCGCCACCATGCTGTTTAAGTCATAGCTGCCGTTAGCCGTGCACCAGTGATATACCACGCCGCGTATGGAAATCATGAAGTAATCCGCCATTTCACGGACGGTATCTCCCTGAGAGACGAGTTCATTGGTAGACAGTCCGTACTCCAGGACACTCATAAGGGTGTCGATCATTCCGTTGGGCGAGTTTCGCATAAAATGAGGATTATCCACGCTGTATAGCAGACGCGTCAGCTTAAGTCCTGAAATCTCACTGCTGTAACGGGCATAGTAATCAAAGAAAAGAAGAATACGCTCAGTAGCCGTGCCGGTATTTAACTGGGGGGCGACGGTGTCTGCAAAGTAACGGTCCGCAACCTGATAGGCCTGATAGAAAACGTCCATCTTTGTGTTATAGTAATTGTAGAAAGTGCCTATCGACACACCCGCTCTTGCGACTATATCCCTTATTGTTATTTGTTCAAACGGCTTTTCGGCCAGGAGACCTACCGCCGTGTTAAATAGGTTCAGCTTTGTGTGTTCAGAACGAAGCTGCCTGTTTGTCTGCTTTTTTGCCAATGCGAATACCCCTTCCAAGTTGTTAACTAACTAATATTGACTGTAATATTATACACAAAATAGACAAGATGTGCAAGCAAATCATGATTAGTATAAAATCAATAATAAATTTGAAATTTGTCAAGTTTTTTTATAAAAATCGTTTTATTTTCCTAAAATCCAATATTATTTTATTGATTAGAAGTGGTCAAAGTGATATAGTAGCATGGAGCCTATATATATCTTGTTCAGTGAACATTTAATGTAGGAGGTAGAATTATGGCGAAATTCGTAACAGCTAGAGAAGCGGCAAAACTTATTCCTGATGGAGCAACTGTGGGTCTTGCCGGAATGGGTTTGTCCGGTTGGCCCGAAGAAATAGCTGTTGCCATAGCGGAAAACTACAAGGAAACCGGTCATCCCCGTGGACTTACACTTAAACAAGGCAGTGCGATGGGCGATTGGAAAGAGCGTGGCGTGACCAGACTCGGTATCGAAGGACTTGTCACCCGCTGGTCAGGTGCTCATGTCGGCTCTGCCTTTGCTCTTAACGAGCTGGCGGTACAGAACAAGCTGCAGTGTCACTGTCTGCCGCAGGGCGTCATAGTCAACCTCTGGCGTGAGATAGCAGCCGGGCGCCCCGGGCTCATAACCAAAGTAGGACTTGGCACCTTTGTAGACCCTCGCATTGAGGGGGGAAAGATGAACTCCGTCACCACAGACAATCTTGTTGAGCTCATCACTTTCCAAGGCGAGGAGTACCTGTTCTACAAATCCTTCAAGCTTGACGTAGCGCTTTTGCGCGGAACCATCGCCGATGAAAACGGCAATATTTCCTTTGCACACGAGAGCATTATCAACGAGGGACTCGCGGTTGCGACCGCGGCCAAAAACAGCGGCGGAATAGTAATAGTGCAGGTGGAATATGTGGCCAATGCGGGCACCTTGAATCCCAAGGAGGTAAAAATCCCCGGAGTGCTTGTAGACTATGTCGTCCAGGCGACAAGCAAGGATGCCTGCTGGCAGACCGAGGGCGTATACTTTGAGCCCGCATTCTCCGGCCAGATTAAAAAGCCGCTCAGCGCGATTGAGAAGCTGCCTCTTAACGAGAGAAAGCTGATTGCAAGGCGCTGCGCCATGGAAGTAAGGAAAGGCGACCTTGTAAACCTCGGCGTCGGAATGTCCTCGGATGTCGCTAATATTATTGCCGAGGAGGGCTATTCCGATTATATTACCATGTCAACCGAGAGCGGAATGATAGGCGGCGTACCCGCTTCTCTCCCGAACTTCGGAAGCGCTTACAACCCCGAAGCAATAATAGACCACGGCTCGGCCTTTGACCTTATAAACGGCGGCGGTCTTGACATCACCATTCTGGGCCTCGGCGAGTGCGACCAGTACGGAAACGTCAACGTCAGCAAGTTCGGCAAGAAGCTCATCGGTCCCGGCGGCTTTATAGACATTACGCAGAGCACGAACAAGGTCGTATTCTGCGGCACCTTTACGGGCAAATCCAAGCTCGCCGTTGGTGACGGCAAGCTCACGATAGTTGAAGAGGGTACGGTTAAGAAGTTTGTCGACAATGTCCAGCAGATTACCTTCTCCGGCAAGTATGCCCGCCCGGACCAGGAGGTTCTCTACGTAACCGAGCGCTGTGTGTTTAAGCTGATTAACGGCAAAATGACCATAATAGAGGTTGCTCCGGGCGTCAGCATAGAAAAAGACATACTGCCGTATATGGGCTTTGCTCCTGAAATAGCGCCAGACGTAAAAGAGATGGATTCCGCCCTTTTCTGCGAGAAGTGGGGCAAGCTCGGGGAAAGTCTGGACGGGTAATAATTTATTTTTGTTTACTCTTTAGATTTATATTATAAATAGGAGGCACAACGCATGATTTTTTCGGAGAAACACCAATTAATCAGAAAGCTTGTCCGGGATTTCGCTGAAAAAGAGTTTACTCAGGAACTCCTGGATGAGCTTGAGGAAACGGGAGAATTCAACTGGGAAATTCACCGTAAGATGGCCGCGGCCGGCTTTATGGGAACCAAGATTCCCAGGGAGTACGGCGGCCAGGGCTCGGACTATCTTTCATATGCAATTATGATTGAAGAACTTGCCCGCATCAGCCCCGTGCTGTCTATTTACGCAAACACTTCCAACTCGCTTGGCGGCGGACCGCTGTTGTTCGCCGGTACCGAGGAGCAGCTTAAGAAGTATCTTATTCCCGCCGCAACGGGCGAGAAGATACTTGTATTCGCTCTGACGGAGCCCGGCGCCGGTTCCGATGCCGGCGGCGTTACGACCACCGCTATTCCCGATGGAGATTATTTCGTCCTCAACGGAAGAAAGACCTTCATCAGCGGCGCCCCGATGGCGGACTATTGCATCATATTTGCCAGAACCGACCTCACGCAGAAAGGTTCAAGAGGCATCTCCGCATTTATTGTTGACATGAAGCTCCCCGGCGTTTCCCTTGGTAAGGACGAGGATAAGATGGGTATTCGCGGGTATCCGACCTGCGACGTCATACTCGAGGATGTGCGCGTCCATAAGAGCGACCTGCTCGGCGAGCTCAACAGGGGCTTCCAGAACGCGATGAAAACCCTTGACGGAGGCCGCCTCGGCGTTGCCGCTCAGTCCTGCGGTATAGGCCAGGCATGCCTTGACGAGGCTGTCAAGTACGCCAAAGAGAGAAAGCAGTTCGGACGCCGCATAGCCGACTTCCAGGGCATCAGCTTTATGATTGCCGACATGGCCGCCGAACTTGCCGCTGCAAAGGAGCTTACTTACAATGCAGCCGTTCTTAAGGATATGAACAGCAAGGACGCTCCTGTCGCCTGCTCGATAGCAAAGTATTATGCGTCCGAGATGTGCAACCGCCTCGCGTACAAAGCGGTCCAGATTCACGGCGGTTACGGCTACATTAAGGACTACAGAGTTGAGCGCCTGTACCGTGACGCTCGCATCATGACAATTTACGAGGGAACCTCCCAGGTTCAGCAGATGGTTATTTCAGCCAGCTTGTTGAAGTAAGGAAAGGAGCAAGTTATAAATAATGAAGATAATTGTTTGTGCAAAGCAAGTGCCGGATACTAACGAAGTTAAGATTGACCCTGTAAAAGGCACATTGATACGTGAAGGAGTACCTTCAATTCTCAATCCCGACGACGCAAATGCTCTTGAAGCAGCGCTTACCATAAAAGACTCAAACCCCGGCAGCACCGTTAGCGTTATTTCGATGGGCCCCGCGCAGGCCATGTACATGCTCCGCGAGTGCCTCGCCATGGGTGCCGATGATGCATATCTTCTCTCCAGCCGCGCCTTCGGCGGAGCCGATACCTGCGCGACCTCGACGACTCTGGCAGCGGGCGTCAGAAAGCTCGGAAAGTTTGACCTTATTATTGGCGGACGCCAGGCCATAGACGGTGACACGGCGCAGGTCGGTCCCCAGCTCGCTCAGAGGCTTGGTATCCCCGTTGTAACATATGTCCAGAAAATCCGCGAGATTAAGGACGGCACCGTAGTAGTGGAGCGCCAGCTCGAGGATGGCTTCGAGGTCATTGAGGTCAAGATGCCCTGCATGCTCACCGCCGTTAAGGAGCTGAACACGCCGCGCTATATGACCATAGGCCGTATAGAGGATGCCTTTAAAAAGACAATAACCGTCTGGAACGAGGACGATGTCGGACTCAAGCCCGAAAGCTGCGGTCTGAAGGCAAGTCCCACCCAGGTTATGAGAAGCTTTACACCGCCCCCAAAGGGCAAGGGTGAGATGCTGACCGGAACCATCCCCGAGATGGCAACCGCTCTTGTTAAGAAGCTCACCGAAAAGCATGTGCTTTAATTCGCAGAAGGGACGTGACAACCGATATGGTAAATGTAATTGCAGAAAAATGTAAGGGCTGTACGAAGTGTGTTAAGGCCTGCCCGTTTAACGCTATAACAATGGAAGGCAAGCTCGCCGTTATCGGACCGAGCTGCACAAGCTGCGGCGCATGTGTTGACGTTTGCCCCTTTGACGCCATTGAGAAGACCGACGATGCCACGCATACGGTTGATATTTCAGCGTATCACGATGTCTGGGTATTTGCCGAGCAGCGCGACGGCAAGCTCCTGGGCGTTGCTATAGAGCTTCTGGGCGAGGGCAGGAAGCTTGCAAACGACATCGGCTGCAGGCTCTGCGCGGTCCTCTGCGGCGAAAACGTAGACCACCTCATCGACGAGCTGTTTGCCTACGGTGCGGACAAGGTTTACTATGCAAACAAGCCCGAGCTTAAGACATACAACACCGACGCATACACAAAGACAATATACGAGGCAATAAAGACATATAAGCCCGAAATTGTGCTCCTCGGAGCTACGCACATAGGCCGCGACCTCGGCCCCTGCCTCGCTGTTAAGTGCGGCACCGGCCTTACGGCTGACTGCACGAAGCTTGACATAGACCCCACGGACAAAAAGCTCATGCAGACCCGTCCCGCCTTCGGCGGAAACCTCATGGCCACAATTGTATGTCCCAGGCACCGTCCGCAGATGGCCACGGTTCGCCCGGGCGTTATGGACAAACCCCAGCGTGACAATTCCCGCAAGGGCGAAGTCATCGCTCTCAACCCCGTCTTCAAGGACGGAGATATACGCACGAAGGTCCTTGAGATAGTAAAGAGCGTTACAGAGCACGTGTCCCTGACAGACGCAGACGTCATCGTCTCGGGCGGCAGGGGACTCGGCGGCCCCGAGGGCTTTGAGCTTCTCAGGGAGCTTGCCAAGAAGCTCGGCGGCGTAGTCGGCGCATCCCGTGCCGCGGTTGACTCCGGCTGGATTGACCACGCATACCAGGTCGGCCAGACGGGCACAACCGTTAAGCCGAAGCTGTACATTGCCTGCGGCATCTCCGGCGCCATCCAGCACCTTGCCGGTATGCAGGAGTCCGGCTACATTGTCGCTATCAACAAGAACGAAAACGCACCTATCTTTGAGATTGCCGACTACGGCATAGTGGGAGATCTCTACAAGGTCATTCCCGCGATTATGGAAGAGCTTGATAAGCTAGAATCAAGTGTTGTGTAAACTTTATGGGGGGCGAAGTTGACTTCGCCCCCCATAAGACATTAATTTTTGGGGGAATTTTTTTGGCAGAACTTATCGACATAACCATGGGGGAACTTCTAAAACGCACGGCAGCAGAGTATCCCACAAGTTCCGCCATTGAGTTTCTCGGTAGAACATGGACCTGGGAAGACGTGGACAGGGTTTCGGATGACATCGCAAGGGGACTGCTTGCTCACGGGGTATATAAGGGCTGTCATGTCGGTATCTTTGCCCCCGACAGACCAAGCTTTGTAATCTTTATGATGGCGATTGTCAAGATTGGTGCGGTCTCGGTGCTCATCAATCCCATGTTTGGCGGCTCCGAGCTTGAGACTCTCCTAAAAAACACCGACGTCGAGTACCTTGGAGTTGGGACCTGCCATAAGAACAGGGATTTGAGAGAGACGGTCGGAGGGCTTTCCGTTTTGCCGCTTCTGCAAGAAACCATTTTCATAGGAGATAGCCTGGACGATTCTGACGATATTCAAAAGCTCATCAGCGACGGACTTGAATTTGAAAAAACTCCCGAGGGCCGTAACTGTCTTGCGAAGGCCGTGGCGGAAGTGAAGCCTTCCGATGTTGCGAATATACTCTTTACATCCGGGACCACTGGTACGCCGAAGGCCGTGCTTATCACGCACCATTCACGAGTAAACAACGCCATACTCCAGGCGGAGGACCTGCGGGCCACCTGTGAAGACAGATTCTGCGTCGCGATTCCGATGTTCCATTGCTTTTGCCTGTCCGCAACCGTGATGGCCGCGCTTTCCGTCGGGGCGACAATCTGCATCCCCGAAAACAACCGCACCGCGAATGTGATGAAGGTTCTGTCCGAGAGAAGATGCACGGTCTTTAACGCGGTGCCGACTCTGTTTTTCGCGCTCATGGCAAGGCCAGACTTTTCCGAGTACGACATCTCCGCTCTGCGGATAGGGATTATCGGCGGGGCGGGCTATACTCCGGAACAGTTTAAGAGAATAGAGCGCGGCTTTGACTTCTGTCTCCTTTCCTCGCTCGGCATGACCGAGGCGACGGGAGGGGTTACAATTACAACTCCCGAGGACTCAATAGAGGTCCGCAGTACGACTGTTGGACGTTTTATGAAGCATACTTACGGCGTAATACTCGACCTGAAAACCGGGGAGGAGCTGCCGCCCATGAAGGAGGGCGAAATCTGCATTTCCGGCTATCTGGTGATGAAGGGTTACTATAAGCAGCCGGAGCTGACCTTAAAGGCCATTGACGAGCAGGGCAGGCTCCATACGGGAGACATGGGGTATCTGGACCATGACGGAAATCTCCACATGACCGGCAGAATTAAGGAGCTTATAATACGCGGCGGAGAGAACATTTCGCCCGTACAGATAGAAACCTATCTCCTGCAGCACGACAGACGAATTGAGCGGGTAAAGGTCATCGGCATTCCGGACGAACACTACGGAGAGGAGATTTGCGCCTGCGTTATCCTCAGACAGGGCGAAACGATGACCGAGGAAGAGGTACGCGATATTATAAGGAAAAACCTTGCGTACTATAAGGTTCCCAGATACGTGCTGTTCTTTGACGCCCTTCCGACCAGCAGCCAGGGCAAGGTAATAATCGGCGAGCTGCTGAGTTCCGCTTTATCTCGAATTAAGGAGCAGGGCGGCAAGTAAAAGGCGCGCGCTGACGCTCAATGCCGTCACCTGAATAAACAGGTTGCGCCAGAGAATCTTCCGGATAAAAAAATAAAAGGGGTGTGTCTTGCAAGACACGCCCCTTTGTTATCCGGTTATACCTGAGGTTTTGCGCCGAAGGTAAGCGTAATATTGATATAAGACTTGTTCCTGTATACCCTCAGCTCAACCGTATCTCCAGCCATGTAGCTTGACCTTGCCGACAGCAGGTCCTGTAGCGAGGATATTCTCCTGCCGCCCATTTCGACGATTATGTCACCCTCTTTAAGCCCGGCCTGTTCGGCGGCGCTTCCACGCTCAACGGAGTAGACGTATGCGCCGGCGACAGAATGCTCCTCGATAGTTGCGGTTGTTACGGTGATTCCGATATAGGGCTTGCTTCTGACATATCCGACGTCTATAATGTCGTTTATCATGTAGCGGATGTCGTCGATGGGGATTGCAAAGCCGAGCCCCTCAACGCCTGTCTCGGCGTACTTGGCGGTTACAATGCCGACAACCTCGCCGTAGCTGTTGAATACCGGACCGCCGGAGTTGCCGGAGTTTACGGCGGCGTCAATCTGGAATGTATTTACGTCGTTGGCGCTATCGGTGGAAATTAGCCTGTAAAGGCCGCTGACTATACCGGCGGTCATTGAGAAGTTGAGCGTTCCCAGGGGGTCGCCTATGGCGTATATGGGCGCGCCCACAACCAGTTCATTTGAGGAGCCCAGGGTTACGGGAATGAGGTTTGATTCGTTGATTCTCAGGACCGCCAGGTCGTTGTCCGCGTCATAGCCGACGACCTTTGCATCGTAGGTTCTGCCGTCATAGAGGGTTACGGAGATCTTGTTGTCGCCGGCACCGTCTATGACGTGATAATTGGTAATTATATGTCCGGCCTCGGATATAATGAAACCGGAGCCTGAGACATTGCTCGTTATTGGCCTTCCGAACAAATCCTTGGTCACGGTGGACCGAATGCTTACGCAGGAGACGACGCCCTTCTCATAAACCTGTGCGGCGGTGAGCTCTTTGCGCTCGCTGCCGCTGCCCTTGCTCAGCGCGGCGTTTGCAGCCGTCGGAACGGGCGGTGTTTCCTGTTGGCCTATCTGTTCATTCAGCCCATATTGCATTGATGTCACGGCGCCGCCTATTAGTCCCCCAATTATGGCAAAACAGAGGCACAGCGCGATTATCCCTAGAGATACGCGCTTTTTTCTTTTGGGCGGTTCGTTTACAGGCGGGCGCTGTACATTGTCCTCAGCCGGTTCTATGAGGAATGAATACGGGTTTCCAGTTTTTATCTCGTTGTTAAAGGACATAAGTCTCCTCCCACACAAAAAATTTCCCGAAATGACTGCAATGTTGTCTCTTTATCTTGCTTCGCGGTATTTTTTGGTTTGATGTAGGGCCCCATAAAAGGGAGCTTGCTCGCCGCCCTTAAGCGGCGTAAATTACGGAAAATCCTGCAATGACATTATAACACAAGAATTCCAAAAGCATAGAGAAATTTTTCGCCGCGCGGGCGGCAGTGGCTTTGTACTCAGGCTGCCTGCGGAGGCGAAACCGGCTTGCCGGAGAAAACAGCCTGTCTAGGCTATTATCCTAATAACTATATGTGTACAAAGAATGAATTTAATATAAACAATTTTTTACTTCACAGAATTGCTGTCACACCATCAGCTCGCTTATTAACTGCGTGTATCTCGCCGGGTCGTCAACCGGCTGGTCAGCCAGCAGCAGAGCCTGGAAGTAGAGCAGCTGCGCGTACTTTGCCGCCTTTTCGCGGTCGGTGTTGAAGGCCGATTTAAGCGCCTCGAAGGTCTTGTGGTCTCCGTTGATTTCGAGCACGCGCTGGGCCTTTACGTTGTGGAAATCCCCGGGGAGCGAGCTGAAGTACTTTTCCATCTCCAGCGTGATGTGGCCCTGAGAGGAGAGGCATACAGGGTGGCTTTTCAGCTTGGTCGTGAGTTTTACCTCGGCAATTTTGTCGCCGAGCGTTTCCTTGACAAAGTCAAGCAGCCCGCGGTTTTCCTCCTGCTTCTGCTCGGCCT
Source organism: Clostridiales bacterium (assembly GCA_012838345.1). Classification (GTDB taxonomy): domain Bacteria; phylum Bacillota; class Clostridia; order Oscillospirales; family Oscillospiraceae; genus DUPK01. The sequence goes on from DUPK01000003.1 coordinate 10,816, forward strand.
CCTTTTTCTCATCCTCGGAGCTAAGGCCTGTGTCGTCGGCGTTAATGGACTTAAACTCCTTGCCCGCATACTCGCCGAGAACATTCATGACAAACTCGTCGACATCGTCGGTGAGGTAGAGGATGTCGAACCCGCGCTCGCGCACCGTTTCGCCCTGGGGCAGCGCCGCGAGCTTTGCGACGCTCTCGCCGACGGCGTAGTAAATGTATTTCTGCTCCTCCGGCATGGCCGCCGTGTATTCGTCGAGGGTTATAAGCCCCTCGCCTGATGCGTGGCGGAACATGAGAAGCTCTGCGAGCATGTCCTTTTTCGTGCCGTAATCCCCGACCGTGCCGTATTTTAGCTGCAGCCCGAAGCCCTTGTAAAACTCCTCGTACTTCTCGCGCTCGTCCGAAAGGAGCTTTTTGAGCTCAGATTTTATCTTTTTCTCGATATTCGTGGCGATTATCTTGAGCTGCCTGTCGTGCTGGAGCATCTCGCGGGAAATGTTGAGTGACAGGTCGGGCGAATCGACGACTCCGCGCACAAAGCGGAAGCACTCGGGGAGAAGCTCGGCGCAATTTTCCATTATCATAACGCCGTTTGCGTAGAGCTGAAGCCCGGCTCTGTAATCCCTTGTGTAGAAGTTGTAGGGCGCGTTTTTAGGGATGTAGAGAAGCGCCTTGTAGGAGACAAGCCCCTCGGCGGAGATAAGAATGGACTTTACCGGGTCCTCCATGTCGTAAAACTTGTCGCGGTAGAATCGGTTTAGATCCTCGTCCGTCAGCTCCGAGCGGGTGCGCTGCCATATGGGCACCATGCTGTTGACGGTTTCGCCGTCGAGTTTAATCGGGTAGCGGATGAAGTCGGAATACTTCTTAATGAGTGAACGCAGGCGGAAGGCATCGAGAAACTCGCTGTAGTTTTCGTTCTCGCTGTCCTCTTTTATTTTCATTACTATGTCCGTTCCGAAGCCCTCCTTTTCGGCCGGTGAAATCATATAGCCGTCCACACCCGAGGACTCCCATTTAGCGGCCTTGTCCGAGCCGAAGGGTTTGGAAATGACCGTGACCTTCTCGCTGACCATGAATGCGGAGTAGAAGCCCACGCCGAACTGGCCGATGATTTCTATGCCCTCGGACTTCTCAGGGTCGAGCTCTTTTTTAAACCCGAGGGAGCCGCTTCTGGCTATCACGCCGAGGTTTGAATCAAGCTCCTCGGCCGTCATGCCTATGCCGTTGTCGGAAACGGTTATTGTGCGCGCGTCCTTGTCCACCTTGATGTTTATTTCAAAGTCGCTCCTGCTGAGCCCGAGGTTTCCGTCGGCGAGCGAGCGGTAGCACAGCTTGTCGATTGCGTCGCTTGCGTTTGAGATTATCTCGCGGAGAAATATCTCCTTGTGCGTATAAATTGAATTAATCATCAGCTCCATAAGTCGTTTCGACTCGGCTTTAAATTGCTTCTTTGCCACTGGTATCATCCTCCTGTATGTGCTGTCTGAGAAAATTCAAAACGGTTTCGTTGTAGAGCATAGCCTGCTCCATATGGACATAGTGGCTGCCGCCCCCAAAGATGATTAATTCCGAATTTCTAAGGCATTTGCTAAGGTACTCAGTGTGCCCGCGGAGTATCACATCGTGCTCCCCCGCGGTAATAAGGGCGGGCAAGGCAATCGACTCAAGCTCCGTCTGCGTGAAGTTCGGCTCGTTTATCATGAGCTCCCAGACTTCGAGCTTTCTCTCGGCGGCGCGGCTGAAGAAGGCCTGAACTTTAAGGCTGCAGCGCTTTTTCAGCATAAGCTTAAACTCCTTTGGCTCAATGCCCGAGGGGTCGGCGTTTGCGCCCGAAAGTATCAGGGTCGATACGCGCCCCGGGGCAGTAAGCGCAATGTACAGGGCGATATTGCCGCCGTCGGAGAAGCCCAGTATATGCGCTTTTTTAAGCTCAAGCGCGTCCATGACGTTAAGTACGTCGCCTGCCATAAGCCTTAGGCTGAGTCTTTCGCTCCCGTGTGTGGATTTGCCGTGGCCGCGGCTGTCAATCGCTATGCAGCGGTAGTGCCTAGAAAAGTCGGGAAGCTGCTTATCAAAGCAGCTGTAATCCTCGCCGTTTCCGTGGAGCAGGATAAGCGCCTCGCCCTCTCCTGCCTCAAAAAAGCTGATAAGGGCACTGCCCGACTGAATGGTTTGTTGAGTGTAGGTGCCCGTCATATCGCCTCCTTATCTTGCTGCGGCGCTAGTGATATGAAGCGCTGGCGCCATGGTTTCCACCGGTAAAACCAAGCCCTCCAAAACGCGCCTTAAGAGCGCATAGGCCGGGGGCGCGTTTTACCTATACCGATTAAGCCGGCGATGTAGCGCTAATGAGCCACATCGCCGTGAAATTTTATGATTTTATTTTTCTGCGATGGGTGGCTTGGGCTTTCTGCGGTTCTTTTTTCTCCCGGGCTTCCCCGAAGCCGGCTTTACTACCTGCTCCAGTTCCTCGATGACACCCAGAAGCTTGGAGCCCGATTTGTCCGTTTTGCGCTTATCCCGGCCGCGGCGCCTGTTATTCTTTTTCGCCTCCTGAGGCTTGGAGCCCTCCGGCGCTGCGGGCTTCATGCTCAGCTCGGATATTGGCCTTGGCTGCTTCGATGCCCGCTGCTCGGGCTTGGGCGGTGTCTGGGGCTCGGGCTTAGCCTCCCTGACGGCGGCCTCGCCGGCCGGCGCCTTGCCGGAAGTCTCACTGACCGGCGTTTCCCTTACGGACGGCTTGTCTGAAAGGTAAATGAATCTATCGAGTATCGAGGTGTCGAGCAGGACAGGTGCAGGCTCCTCTTTTTTTGGAACGCAGGACACCGTCTTGCCTATGTCGCAGAAAGGCACGATGTGGAGCCCGGCCGTATCGCCCTCGTCAACCCGCACCTTGGCAATCTGCTTCAGGAGATTTACCTCTGTCACTATGCCTTCGCCGAACGGGGTTACGACGGAGGCCGAGACCTTAGGCGCATTTTTGATAAGGTCCTCGTAGGCCTCCTGCTCATATTTAAGACAGCACATCAGCCTGCCGCAGGTTCCCGAAATTTTGGTGGGATTGAGCGAGAGAGACTGCGTTTTCGCCATCTTTATCGAGACCGGATGGAACTCGTCGAGAAAGGTGCTGCAGCAGAAAGGCCTGCCGCAGATGCCCAGGCCTCCGAGCATCTTGGCGCCGTCGCGCACGCCGATTTGCCGAAGCTCAATGCGCACCCTGAACACGCTAACGAGGTCCTTTACGAGTTCGCGGAAATCCACCCTGCCGTCGGCGGTGAAGAAAAAGAGGATTTTGCTGCCGTCGAAGCTGTATTCCACGTCGACCAGCTTCATCTCCAGACCGTGGGCCTCAATCTTCTGCTGGCAAATCTCAAAGGCCTTCTTTTCCTTTTCGGCGTTCTGCGCCGCAATCTTCCTGTCCTCTTCGGTCGCTATGCGTATGGCAGGCCTTAAAGGGGGAACTATTGCGGAATCCTCCACCTCGTGGTTTCCCGCGGTGCATTCCCCGTATTCGAGGCCCTTTGCGGTTTCAACTATTACATGGTCGCCCGGATTAACCACGAGACCGTTGGGGTCAAAATAGTAGACCTTTCCGGCGTTTCTGAATTTTATACTTATAACTTCTGTCACCGTGTTTCCTCATTTCAAAATCGTATTGGCTCCGACCGCGAGAGCGCCGGATATGGCGCCGGCACCCACATTGCGCTCGGCCATCTTAATCAGGAGCGATATAAGGTCGCAGGCCTTAAAATACGGCTCCTTGTCAGGGGCAATGCCATAGCGCATTTCGCGCACAAGGGCGGCGTAAAGCTTTTCCAGAAAATCCGTAAGCTCGGCTTTGCCCAGTTTTTCAAGACCGACGGCGAAAGACGCCATCTCAAGCGGGTCGCCGTCTTTGAAAATGCGTATAAAGTCCGATGCGAGACTGTTGTTTTCAGGGGCTTCAGAATCGTCCAGGCCGACAAAAAGCTCGATACATCTGGAGCGCAGAGTTTCAAGAAAGTTGCCGGGGTTCTCCGCCAGGATTATAAATGAAGCGTAAGCAGGCGGCTCCTCAAGCACCTTGAGCGCTGCGTTCTGGCACAAATCGGTGAGAAAATCACCCTCGGGTATGATGTAAACCTTTTTTTCTGCCTCGTTCGGCATTACGAAGGCGTCCGCCGCCATGTTCCTGATTATCTCAATAGCGTAGTTTCGCTTGTCCTTCTCCTTTAAAACAAGCTTAATGTCCGGATGTATGCCGCCGAAAGCCTTGCGGCAGTCCTTGCAGTGCGTGCAGGGCTTTTCATCCGTGCCCGAGCATACCATCGCGGCTGCAAGTATTTGAGCGAGTTTTTCCATAGAGCCCCGGCTTTCACCGTAAATAATATAGGCATGGCTAAGCCCGCCGGAAGCCATGGCAGCGGATAGACGAGCCTTAAGCGCTTCGTTTCCGTCAAAGCCGGGGAAGTTCATTGCAGTACCTCCGTTTGAAGGTGATATAATCAAGTAATTATATCATAACCAATTATGGTTTACGATAATAATTTTATAACCTAGCCCCCAACCTGTCAAGAAGGCTGAAAAAGCGGGTGCCGCTATTGCGATAAAAGGCGGAATGTGATAATATAGCAAAGATATTTACCTTTACATATGGAGTGGAAAATGCTTTATTCACTTTATGGAACCTTTGTAAACACCGGTACGATTATCCTCGGCTCCTTCCTCGGACTCCTCTTTAATAAACTCCTGCCCGAGCGCGTCGGCAAGACGGTGATGAGCGGCCTTGCGCTTTGTGTGATATACCTCGGCATTGACGGCTCCCTTTCGGGCCGGAACCCTCTTATCGCGATTATATCGGTGGTGGTCGGGGCGATAATCGGGGAGCTATTGGACCTGGACGGTAGGCTGAACCGCTTCGGGGAGAGATTGGAAGCAAGGTTTAAAAAGGGGAACAGCCCCTCGATAGCCGAGGGCTTCGTAACCGCAAGCCTCGTTTTTTGCGTCGGCTCAATGACCATTGTCGGCTCCCTGCGGAGCGGACTAGCCGGCGACCACTCGATGCTCTACGCTAAATCCACGCTGGACCTTGTAAGTTCCTTCGTCTTTGCCTCCACTCTGGGAGTGGGAGTTCTGCTCTCCGCCTTTTCCGTGCTGATTTTCCAGGGGGCAATAACCCTGCTTGCTGGTCTACTATCGCCACTTTTGAGCGAGGTGGTCATCGCGGAGATGACCTGCGTCGGCTCGATTCTCATAATAGGCATAGGCCTTAACATGCTCGGCGTGACGAAGCTGAAGGTTATGAACTATCTTCTTGCCATATTCATACCGATAGTCCTATGTATGTTCATGTAGCTTAAAAATAAGTGATTTAACAGAAACTCCCCTGCCTGTATAAGCGGCAGGGGAGTTGATTTAATCGGTTATTCACCATCTATGGGCAGGCCCGCCTTTTGGCGCTCTCGTATGGCGTCCTTGCGGGAGAGGTTGATGCGGCCCTTGTCGTCTATCTCGGTGACCTTGACCCAGGTCATGTCGCCGACGTTTAAAACGTCCTCAACCTTCTCGACGCGGCGGTTTTCGAGCTTGGATATGTGGACCATGCCGTCCTTTCCGGGCACGAGCTCGACAAAGGCGCCGATGGGCAGAATCCGGACGACCTTTCCGTAATAGAGCTTTCCAACCTCGGGCACGAACACGATATTTTCGATAGCCTTCTTCGCCGCGTGGCAGACCTCGATGTCCGTAGCGGAGATATAGATATTGCCGTCGTCCTCAATGTCGATTTTCGCGCCCGTATCGGCGCAGATTTTCTGGATGGTCTTGCCACCCGAGCCGATGACCTCGCGTATCTTTTCGATGTCAATCTTCATCTGGAGCATCTTGGGCGCGTAGGGGGACAGCTCCTCTCTCGGCCTGGAGATGCAGGGGAGCATGACCTCGTCAAGTATCTGGATGCGGGCCTCTCTCGTTAATTCAAAGGCCGATTTTATTATTTCGTAGGTCAGGCCGTCATTTTTAAGGTCCATCTGAATAGCCGTGATGCCTTTTTTCGTACCCGCGACCTTGAAGTCCATCTCGCCGTGGAAGTCCTCGACGCCCTGTATGTCAATGAAAGTGGTCCAGCGGTCGCCGTCGGAGATAAGGCCGCAGGAAATGCCGGCAACGGGAGCCTTAATCGGAACGCCCGCGTCCATGAGTGCCAGGGTCGAGCCGCAGATGGCGCCCTGCGAGGTGGAGCCGTTTGAGGACACGACCTCGGAGACCACGCGGATGGCGTAGGGGAACTCCTCAATTGGAGGAATTACGGGCTCAAGGGCCTTCTCGGCAAGAGCGCCGTGGCCGATTTCACGGCGGCCTGCGCCGCGGCTGCCTCTTGCTTCGCCGACGGAGTAGCCGGGGAAGTTGTAGTGGTGGATATAGCGCTTGCTGGTCTCCTCCCAGATGGTGTCGAGCTTCTGAGCAGCGCTGATTGTATCAAGCGTTACGATTGAGAGCACCTGGGTCTGACCTCTGGTAAACAGGCCCGAGCCATGTACGCGCGGGATGATTCCGACCTCTGCGGCCAGCGGACGGATTTCGTTCATTGCCCTGCCGTCCACTCTCTTACCCTCAAGCAGCCAGGCCTTGACGACCTTCTTCTGAATCTTGTAGGTAATCTCGGGCATCTGCTCTTCTATTTCAGGGTATTCCTCGCCGAATTCGGCAATCATCTTGTCCATGACGAGGTTGTAGCGCTCTTCGCGGACGTTCTTGTCGTCGGTGTCCATGCAGTATTCCACATCGGGCAGGAAATTTTCGACAATCTTTTCGAAAAGCTCCTCGTTGAAGGTGCTCTTCTCATATTCGAATTTCGGCTTGCCGATTTCGGCTACCATCTCGTCAATGAGCGCAATGACGGACTTTATAACCTGATGGGCCTCGATAATGCCGTTTAACATCACATCCTCGGGAATCTCGTTTGCCGCGGCCTCAATCATTACGACCTTTTCCCTAGTCGCGGCGACGGTAACGGTCATCTGCGAGTGTTCCCTCTCGGTAGAGGTCGGATTGAACACATACTTTCCGTCAACGTAACCGAGCACCACTCCGCCTATCGGCCCGTTGAAGGGGATGTCGGAGATGGAAACGGCGGCGGAGGCTCCCAGCATAGCCGCTATTTCGGGGCTGCAGTCGGGGTCCACCGACAATACGGTGCAGGTGATGACCACGTCGTTTCTAAGGTCGGAGGGGAACAGTGGCCGCATGGGGCGGTCAATCAGGCGCCCTGCGAGAATGGCCTTCTCGGAGGGCCTTCCCTCGCGGCGCAGGAAAGAGCCGGGGATGCGGCCGACGGAATAGAGCTTCTCCTCAAAGTCAACGGAGAGAGGGAAGTAGTCGATGCCGGCCTTGGGCTTGGCTGAAGCGGTTACGGCTACGAGCACGGTGGTCTCGCCGTAGCGCACCAGTACAGAGGCGTTGCAAAGCTCCGCGAGCTTTCCGATTTCGAAGGAAAGGGGGCGCCCGCAATACTCCATGCTGTAAACTCTGTGGTTGGGGAATTCTCTTTTGCTTATTATCATATTTCTCCTTCCGGCACGGAGATTGGTTTGCCTCTGCCTTTTAGCATTTGAAGCCGGACCCGATAACTCTCAGGTGCAACTTCAACTGCTAAAATTAGCTTCGGGCGTCTCCGTGCCTTTTAATATATTTTATTATTTATGGGATGGGCGGTTTCCGCCCGTGATTTGAATAAGTTTTTATTTGCCGGTATCCGCAGGCTTAGCGCCGCGAAAAGTCCGAAGCGAAATCTAAGCGGGCATATTCGGAGGGGGTATTAAGCCTAGGCTTTACCGGCACAGGGAAAGGATATAAGAGCCCTGTATTTGCGCGGGCAGGCGCATAAATAAACTCTTCCGCACCTTAATGCTGGTATGGGCGGCCCGGAGGCCGCCCGTACTGATGATCTTACTTTCTGATACCAAGCTTTGCAATACAGGCTCTGTAGCGCTCGATGTCCTTTCTCATCAGATAATCAAGCAGTTTTCTGCGCTTACCGACCATCTTGAGAAGCCCGCGGCGGGAGTGATTGTCCTTGGCGTGTGTCTTGAGATGCTCGGTGAGCTGCGCGATGCGCTCGGTGAGAATGGCAATTTGCACCTCGGGAGAACCTGTATCGGTCTCGTGTGTACGGTTGCTTTCGATTACTGCTCTTTTTTGCTCTTTGGTGATCATAGTATTTACATCCTTTCTTGATTTTATTATCCGCCGGCCTGGTCCCGGGCCGAAAGGTTCCGCATTATTAGTGCGGGGTCTCCCGGAACTAAGCTCAGGGAAAAGAGGGAATTATTGTATTATCCCTTTCAAGCAAGCTATTCTATCACGTTTCTTTGCCATTGTAAAGCAGTTATTTCAAGAGCAGGCTCTTTTTTGGCCGAAAGATTAAATATGCGCCGAGGGGGAGCAGGATAAGGCTTATCCACTGGGAGCTTGAAAGCATAAGAAAGCTTCCGCGTACTTCGTCTCCGCGCAAGAACTCCAGGCAAAAACGCATTACCGAATATATTGCGATGTAAAGACCGGTGAGCTTCCCTGCGGCGCGCTCTTTACGCGAAAAGGCAAGAAGAAAACCCGTCAGGATAAAGAGCAGGGCAGACTCCAAAAGCTGAACGGGAAAGCGCGCTACTCCGTTAATATTAACCGCCATGCCCCCATGGTATTCTATGCCAAAGCAGCAGCCTGCAAAAAAGCAGCCGATTCTGCCCATGGCGTGCGCCAGAGTCAGACCCGGCGAGAGCGAATCGGACATGCGCAGGGCAGGGAGTTTGTACCTGCGGCAATACAGCCATACCAAGGCGGCGCCGCCAATTAACCCGCCGAAAAAGACAAAGCCGCCGTAAAGAAGCGAGCTTAAAAGCTCGCTGCCAAAATAAAGCTCGGCTCTGCGTGCAATCAGCCGCGGCAAGATGGTTATTATAAAGAGGAGCTTGCCGCCGATTAAAAAGCCTATAACCGCGTACAGGGAGGCAAAAAAGCTGTCCTGGCGAGTCAGGTCGCGGTGCCTTGAAAGGTACACGGCGGTAAAAATTCCTAGCGCCGCGCCGACGACGTTTATAAGCCCGTACACGGCGATTTGGCGGCTGAAAACCGTAATAAATGGCAGCATTGCCGAGACCTCCAATCAGGCGAGTGAAAACCGCGGCGGAAACAATAAATACTTTACATGACTGCGGCGCAGCCTATGCAGCTTACGGCGCCCACCACGAGCCCGCAGGCGACAAAGACAACGCCGCCGATAACAAGGCCGATAATTGACAGGACAAGCCCTATCGTTGCCATAGCTTTGTTGTCGTAAACCCCAGCGGCCGCCATCTCCTTATTTGCCTGAACGCTCAGAACAATGCCGAAAATACCCGTGATAATCGCCGCAAGCGCACCCATCCCAAGCCAGCAGATTACCAGCGAGATTATGCCGAGCACCAGAGAGGCAGTCGCTTTACCCTTCCCGTTATCGTTCATTTTTTCAAAACCTTTCCAAGCTTATTCTCGATATATCATACTCAAAAAAGGCGGCGAATATAGCAAAGCCTCAGTAATAATCAATCTCCCCGCCGCCGAGAACTATGTCGCCGTCGTAAAACACCGCGGCCTGGCCGGGAGCGGGATGGCGCAGCGGGGTGTCGAAGGTCACTTTTGCCGCTAAGCCCGAAGGCATGACGAGCGCCGGGTACTCGGCTCTTGAGTGGCGCACCTTGACGCTTGCCCTGAAAGACTCCGTTGGGCTCACCAGGGCTATCCAGTTTATTCCCTTTACAGGTATCTCTTTGACTGTAGTGCCGACCGGAGCGAGGACGATTTCGTTACTTTCCCTGTCGATTCTGGAGACATAGAGCCGCTCGCCCGCGGAAATTCCAAGCCCCCGCCTCTGGCCGACCGTGTAGCGGTGTATACCCCTGTGAAGGCCGAGCACTTTACCCTCGGTGTCCACGAACTTCCCTCCGGGGGGCGCTCCGAGGCGGCGCTCTATATAGCCTGCGTAGTCGCCGTCGGGGATAAAGCATATCTCCATGCTGTCGGGCTTTGAGGCGAGGGAAAGGTCGAGGCTCTGCGCTATTTTGCGAACTTCAGCCTTCTCCATGCCGCCCAATGGAAAAATTACGCGGCTCAGGATATCCTGTGTCAAACCCGAGAGCATATAGCTCTGGTCGTTTTGGGAGGGATTTTTGAGCAAAAGCGTCCGGCCGGTTTTCTCATCGTACCCGATTCTTGCATAGTGGCCGGTGGCGACGTATTTTGCCCCAATGCGCTCGGCGACCTTAAGAAGCGTTGGAAATTTGACGCGCGGATTGCACATAATACAGGGCGCGGGCGTCTTTCCCGAAAGATAGCCCTCCGCAAAAGGGCGGCAGACCATCCTGTCAAGCTCGCCCGCTATCGGCACGACCTCAAACCCTATGCCGAGCTTTTCGGACGCGGCCCTCGCGTCGTCGGGGCTTCCCAAGCCTATGTCGAGGAATACGCCGTACACCTCAAAGCCTTTTTCCTTCAATATCGAGGCGGAAACGGCGGAGTCGACACCGCCGGACAGCCCCAGAACAATCTTCTCCATTCTGTCTCCTTTGCTGCGGACTTACTTTCTCCGCTCCAGATAAATCATCAGAGCCGCGATATCGGCCGGGCTTACGCCCGAAATGCGCGAGGCCTGGCCCAAATTAAGCGGCCTTATCCTGTCTAGCTTCTGACGCGCCTCGATGCGAAGTCCCGCAAGCGACATATAGTCTATGTCATCAGGCAGAAGGCGGGACTCCATGCGCCTGAACTCCTCCACCTGCCGCTTTTGCTTTTCAATGTAGCCCGAGTATTTGAGTACTATCTCCACCTGCTCGCGGACTGCTTTCGGCAGGTCCGGGCGGCCTTTATCGAAGGGCTTAAGGTCCTCGTAATGTACCTGGGGGCGCCTTAGGAGGTCGGCGAGGCTCACGCCGGACTGCGGGGCGGCGGTGCCGAGGCCTTCAAGGAGGCTTTTAAGCTCCTCGCTCGGCGCGAGATGCGTTTTTTCAAGCCGATTGATTTCCTCGTCCACGGATTTGTACTTTTCAAGCACTGCCTGATAGCGCTCCTCCGAAACAAGCCCTATGCGCCGCCCTATATGCGAGAGCCTTATGTCGGCGTTATCCTGGCGGTGCAAAAGCCTGTACTCGCTCCTCGAGGTCATCATGCGGTAAGGCTCGTTCGTGCCCTTTGTCACCAAATCGTCTATAAGGGTGCCGATATAGCCCTCCTCGCGTCCGATTATCATAGGGGGCTCGCCCTTAATCTTCAGCGCGGCGTTAACACCCGCGACAAAGCCCTGGACTGCCGCCTCCTCGTAGCCCGAGGTGCCGTTGAACTGCCCCGCGCCGTAGAGACCCGGGATTTTCTTGCACTCAAGCGTGGCGTAAAGCTCCGTCGGGTCAATGCAATCGTACTCAATCGCGTAT
>DUPK01000016.1 GCA_012838345.1 Clostridiales bacterium
AGGCCTATCTCCTGCGCATTCATCGTTGTCGGTCTTATCGTTCTGATCTGGGGCATGGTTGGCCCTGTTATTAGGAAGGCCCTTAAAAAAGACAAAACCGACTCAACCGCAAATACTGGGTGTTAATCCCATATTTGATATTCAAAATACTGAAAAACAGGAGGAAAGAAAATGAAAAAAGTCGTAGCACTGCTTCTGGTTCTGGTAATGGCGCTCGCTTTCACTGCCTGCGGTCCCAAGGCGCCCACGCCTACCACCGCGCCTACCGCCGCGCCTATCGGTCAGCCCCAGCCCACGCAGGCCCCGGCCCCAAAATGGCCTAACGGCGACGTCACCATTCTGTGCGGTAATGCCGTCGGCTCTCTGTTCGACATCAACGTCCGCACCGTCGCCGACTGGATTACCCACAAGACCGGCGCAAAGGTCATCGTCGAGAACAACGACACTGGCGGCGGCGCAAACCTTGCCAAAAAGCTTATCAACGCCAAGCCCGACGGCCAGACCATCATGCTCATCGGTATGAACAACATACTGAACTATCACGCCGGCATCTGGGAAGTCAACCCCTGCGACACCTCGAAGTTCAAGCTCGTCTGCGGTATGATTCAGCCTCTGCCCGACTCCGGCTGCATACTTCTCACACAGGCCGACCAGCCCTACAACAACTGGCAGGAGCTTGAGGAGTACGCCAAGGCCAACCCCGACACCGTAACCGTTGCATCCATGCCCGGCAAGGTCATGGACACCAAGATGAAGTCGCTGTTCGTCCAGACCGGTCTTTCCGAGTACATCCGTTGGGTCTCCACCGATAGTGCTGGCGCCACCGCAGGTCTGTTGGGCGGCACCATTAACATCGTCATTCTTGACGAGACCACCGCTGCCGGCTATCTGAAGGACGGCACGCTCAAGCCCATCATCAACTCCCGCGACAACGACGACTTCTCCGCATACGGAGACGACCCGGTTGTCGATGTCATCAAGGATATTCCCAACCTTATCGACGTCTTCGGCGAGAAGGGTAAGGCCTATGCCGTTCCCAACCGCTCCATGTTCGTTGCTCCCGCCGGCACCCCCGACGAGATCATCGAGCAGATAGCTGCGGTCATCGACGCTATCGACCTTGAGACCGAGGGCGAGTTCTACGAGAGATGCCGCGTAAACGGCGGTACCTCCAAGTACTACACCTGGCCCGGCGACGAAGTCATGGCCGAGTGGAATCGCCTTGACGCTGTTCTCAAGACAATCGCAGAAATGGGCTAATTTGAATATTAGGATTTAACCCGAATTGGGGGTTGCGTGATGTCCTCATGCAGCCCCCAATTTACTAAAAACCTTTTAATTATGAGGTACAGCCATGAACCTTTCTTTTACTCTTGCAGATTTTGTTGCAAACACAAACTATGAAAACATTCCGCCGCATGTGATTGAAACGCAGAAGAAGTCCGTCATGGACGCCGTGGCTATCACTCTCGGCGCCTCGGCGCTCGGCGACGGCTGCCGGCAGATGGTGAAGATAGCGGAGAAACTCTCAGCGGGCGGCAGGGAAGAGGCCGCGGTAATCGGCTTTAATAAGCGCCTTCCCGCCGTGTGGGCGGCCTTTGCAAACGCCTCGATGGCCCACTCGCTCGACTTCGGCGACACCCACCAGAAGAGCACCATCCACTCCAACGCCTCGAGCTTCCCGGCAGCTCTGGCGGTTGCCGAGAAGATGGGGAAGGTATCTGGAAAGAAGCTCCTGGAGGCCCTTGTCCTCGGTAGCGAGGTGGCAATCAGGATTGCCCTGGCTGCGGACGTAAACACCCTCGAATACGGCTTCTACATTCCCACAATTTACTCGTCCTACGGAGCCACCGCCGCGGTTGCAAAGCTGATGGGACTGAACACCGAACAGATTGTCAGCGCAATCAGCTTCAACCTCTGCCAGACAACCTGCAGCAGCGAGCTTACAAACAGCCCCAAGACGGCCCTCCGCTCCGTACGCGAAGCCTTTGCCGCGAGAAACGCCATCGTTGCCTGCTGCATGGCCAAGGAGAACCTCATCGGCTTTGAGGCCCCGCTTGAGGGCAAGCTCGGCTTCTATCACGCCTTTGTGCACGATAACTACACCCCCGAAAAGGCGCTTTATAAGCTCGGTGAGCACTTCGAGGCGGGCGAGCTTACATTCAAGGTCTGGCCCTGCTGCTTTGGAACCCACTCGGCTATCACCGCAGCGATAAGCATAGCCAAGGAAGAAGGCATAAGCGCCGAGGACGTGCGCCATGTGCAGGTCTATATTGGTGCGCAGAATAAAATGCTGTTTGAGCCCCTTGAGCAGAGGCGCAATCCCGAAACTTCAATTATCGGAAAATTCAGCATACCCTTCACTCTTGCCACGGCGCTTGTCAAAGGTAATGTCGATTTGACAAGCTTTTCTCACGAGAGCCTGTACGACGAAAAGGTGCGCGCGCTAGCGGCCAAGGTCGACTACACCTATATGGACGAGTGGCAGCGCGGCAAGGAGACCTACACGAAGGTCGTCATGGAGACGACTAAGGGGACCTTTGAGCGCTTTGTCACAAGCCCCTTTGGGACCCCGGAAAACCCGATGGATGATGATATGTTCAGCCAGAAGTTTGACGCGTGCGCAAAAAGCGCGCTAAGCCCCAAATCACAGCGCGAGCTTGACGAGCTAAAGAACGTTATCCGCGCACTGGATACCATAGATGACATCTCCGAGTTGACAAGACTTCTGTAGTTAAAGTGCAAATTATCTTGAAAGAGGCTAATATATATGGACAAGAAAACAATCACTCTTCTCGCCGTAGGTGACAACATACCCGGCATGGGCGAATACAATGAGCTCTACGACCATGTTGCGCCCCTGCTGAATGAGGCCGACATCAGCTTCGGCCAGCTTGAGACCGTGCTAATCGACGAGAAAATCGAGGACCTTTACCCCTATGTGGCGTCCCAGGCCCGCATGCCCTGTTCCTCGGACCCCGGCGTGGCCCCCAAGTTGAAGGAAGCGGGCTTTGACATCATTTCCTTCGCCTCAAACCACGCCCTCGACTACGGGAGAACGCATTTTCTCAACACCATCGACTATCTGCGAAAGGCTGGCCTTGAGGTTGTAGGCGGGGGCGAGAACGAGGAGGACGCGCGCCGTTTCTTCGTTATTGAGCGCAACGGTACAAAGATAGCCTTTCTCAGCTATTGCTCCATCCTTCCGCAGGATTACTGGGCGCAGGAAGCCCGCCCCGGAGTAAATCCCGCGAGAGGGCACACGCTGTACGAGCAGGTTGAGCACGACCAGCCTGGCACGCCCTGCCGCATACACACCTGGGCGCATAAGCAGGACAAGGCCAACATGGTTGAGGATATAAAGAAGGCAAGGGAGCTTGCCGACATCGTGGCCGTCTCCATGCACTGGGGCATCCATTTTACGCAGGCGGAGATAGCCGAGTACCAGGTTGAGTACGGGCGCGAGGCCATAGACGCCGGTGCCGACATCGTCCTCGGCCACCACGCCCACATCCTAAAGCCGATTGAGGTTTACAAGGGCAAGGTCATCTTCTACTCGCTCGGGAACTTCGCAATGACCGACCCGAACAGGATGGAGCGCGACAAGAAGACTCTAAGGCAGGATATGCGCACTTCGAAGAAGCACCAGGAGATGGCGAAAATCCGCAAGGGCTTCGGCACGGGCGGCGCCGTCAAGACCTTCCCCGAGGACTGTTATTACTCCATGATTGCAAAAATTGAAATCAGGGACAAGAAAATCGAGCGAGTATCCTATCTCCCGGTTTATATACCCGACGACTTTAAACCTTATGTTGTGAAGCCCCAAGACCCGCTATTTAAAACCATACACGACTACATGATAATGATTAACGAGATGGTCGGCATAGAGACAAAGTACACCGTAGATGGCGACGAAATCGTTATCGGCTGATTTGACATACTATCTTTAAAAGCAAAGAGGTAATAAATATGTTGACACCGAGAGAGAATTTCATCAGATACTTTAAAGACGAGCCCACCGAATGGATGCCGAGCGGCCTTGATTATTTACAGTTCGCTCCCGAGGAAATCGTCGAGAATGTTGTCAGGGGCTTTGTGTCCCAGCAGGAGCCCTTCCCAAAGGAGAAGTTCGGAGGCCGCGGCTGGTTTGGTATTGACTGGGTCTTTGTGCCCGTCGCTGGCGGCTCTATGGAGGTGGCCCCGCTTTTCGAGAATATTATAGGCTGGGAAGATAAGGTCGAGTGGCCGAACCTCGACGAGGTAGACTGGGAAGCTGTAAAGGAGAGGAACAAGGATTACCTCAGGACCGACAAGCTCATCAGGACCAGTATTTTTACCGGCTTCTATGAGAGGCTTATATCCTTCGTCGGCTTTGAAAACGCCGCGGTCGCCCTGGTCGACGAGGACCAGGCCGAGCACGTGCACAGGCTCTTTGACCGCCTGGCCGACTTCTACATAGACTTCATCCAGCGCATGCACCGCCACTGCAATGTAGAGCTCTTTGAACTGCACGACGACTGGGGCACGCAGAAGTCCCTCATGTTCTCCTCTGAAACCCACAGGGATATGATTGTTCCCTATGTGCGCAAGGTTGTTGATGCCGCCCACAAGGAAGGCTGCTTTATTGAGATGCACTCCTGCGGCGCGGTGGAGCCCCTCTTCCCGAACTTCCTCGAGGCAGGTTTTGACACCTGGCGCGGCCAGGCCACCGCGATTGACAAGCGCGCCCTCGTGGAAAAGTACGGCGACAGGTTCAAGTTCGGCGTTGAAATCCGTCCCGCGCCGGATGCCTCAGTCAAGGAGATAAAGGAGCTTTGCCGGAAGTTCAAGGAGGATTACGCCGGAAAGAAGGTCTGGCTCTCCATATCTGCCCTCATGCCCGAGTATCAAACCGAAGTTATAATGAAAGAAATCTACGGCAACTAAGGTTTAGCAGAAACATAAGTAGAATAAATGCCGCGGCTTTGAAACTCAAAGCCGCGGCATTTTTATATCGGATAAATAGCTGTAAGGTATGGGTTTTACTTAGCAGGGTTTAAGTTCCTGTCAAGCTTTTTGCAGTCATCCTGCCAAATTCGACTGCGGCAACTTCCGCATTGCCGTCCGGGTTCCACTGATTCTTAAACCCCTCGCTTAAGATCTCAAAGCCCGCAGCCGCCATCAAATCGCTTATTATCTTCACCGACTCGCCGCTCCAGCCGTAGCAGCCGAAGGCGGCGGCCTTTTTGTTTTTAAACCGGAGCCCCTTCATGAGGTTGATAAAGCCCGCCACCGAGTGCAATATGGTGTTCGTAATCGTCGGCGAGCCGATTAGAACCGCCTTTGATTTAAACACCTCCGTTATAACGTCGTTGACATCGCTCTTGGGCAGGTTGTAGACCTTGACGACGATCTCCGGGTCCGAGGACCTGATTCCCTCGGCAATCTTTTCGGCGAGCCTTTTCGTGCCGTTCCACATGGTGTCGTAGACTATGGTAATCTGGTTTTCCTGATAGTCGTTTGCCCACTCCGCGTATTTCTTGACTATCTGCATGGGATTGTCTCTCCAAACAACCCCGTGGCTCGTCGCGATAACGTCAATCGGAAGATTCAGGGCAGCAATCTCGTCCAGCTTTTTCCTAAGCATGGCGCTAAATGGAGTTATAATATTCGCGTAGTACTTCATCGACTCGTAGAAAAGTTCGCACTGGTCAACCAGGTCGTTAAAGAGCATTTCCGATGCCAAATGCTGCCCGAAGGCGTCGTTACTGAAGAGGATATTGTCTTGCGTCAGGTAAGTCGCCATACTGTCTGGCCAGTGAAGCATCGTCATCTCCATGAAAACCAGCTCTTTTCCGCTGCCGATATCGATTTTGTCCCCGGTTTTGACGACTTTGAAATTCCAGTCCTGATGGTATTGTCCCTTTAAGGATTTTACGCAGTTTGCGGTACAGTAAATCGGCGTGTCTGGGATGTACTTCATCAGCAGGGGGAGGGAGCCGCTGTGGTCGACCTCTCCGTGGTTTGCGACTATGAAGTCGATTTTCTTTAAATCGATTTCCTTTGCTAGATTTGCGACGAACTCCTCCGCGTAAGGAGCCCAGACCGTATCTATCAGGACGGTTTTTTCCTCCTGAATCAAATAGGAATTATAGCTTGAGCCCCTGTGGGTTGAATACTCATGGCCGTGAAACTCACGCAGCTCCCAGTCGACCTTGCCTACCCAGTGCACATTGTTCTTAATCAGTTTTTTCATAATAACACCCTTTCAAGCCCTTGTGGCAGGTTTTGATTTAATTTAGCCTCGGTGTACGGCATATATTCTATCAGCTTCTGCCTAAAATTGGAACACAGATTTCGATATTTGTTGATTTTTGGTGGCAATTATGTGTTTAAAGGCGCTGAAAATGCGTGAAAGAGATTTGTTGGCTTTCGAGCAGACCGGGGGAAGGGAAATTTCAGGTAAATCAGTCTTTAAGCAAAAGCTCCAGGGAAATCAGCAGGTGGAGAATTTTGTAAGGGTCTTTATAATCAATACCCGTCAGCTCCTCTATCCTCTCCAGCCTGTATACCATGGTGGAGCGGTGGATAAACAGCTCCTTTGCGGTCTTTACGGCATTCATGTTGTTGCGAAGATAGACCTTCAGCGTCGGCAAAAGCTCGCTCCCGTGTGTCTTGTCATATTCGCCTAAAAGCAGTATTTCGGGCGCGCAGAGAAAGCGCCCGTCAAGCTCCTCGGTAAGCTTTGAGGCCATGTAGGAAAGGACAAAATCGGCGAACCTGTAGTGCCATTGAAAGGGCCTTTGATTGAGACCAGTTCTGAGCGCGATTTTTGCCTGGAGAAAATAGTGCTGCAGGTCCTCAATATTGCTGAAACAGTTGCTGTAGCCTATCCTGAAGTATGCGTCCCTGAAGATTTCAAGGTGCTCCGAGATAAAGTTGTCGAGTAACCCGCCGTAACAGCCGATATTTATAACGCACACGATTTCGCCGCCGAATTCGACAAAGCAGCAGCCTTCTATGTCGCGGTTGAAGGTCTGGCAGTAGTAGCGAATTGTCCTGTTATAGAAATCGCGGTCGCTCGGCATCAGCACGGCGCAGTGGAAGGGGCCGTCAAGCGGCCAGCTCCGCCGCTCGAAGCAATTTTGGAGCCGCCACTTCTCCACGGTCTCACCCTTTAAAAGGTCGATATATACATCCGCCATGCTGTCCGTCGGCAGGATGCCGCTGCCGCTTGACGACAGGTCGTAGACAAGCTGGATAAAAGACGAGAAAAATTTAAGCAGGCCCGGCTCATAGCCCCTGAAGGGACTTGCGTCCTCGGGCAGAATAATCCTGCAGACGTATTCTCCCCTGAAGAACACGTTCTTGCAGAGAGCCCGCTTTGCAAAAATGCTAGCCTCATAGAAGAAAGGCTCGGTCAGATTTCGCACCTTGCTGAAGATGATGTCGTTTTTAAAAAACGTAACAATGTCGGGAGGCAGGAAGCCCTGCTCGTCGGGCTGCCCGAGGCCCGAAATCTCGTTTAAGTGCAGGCTGTGGTTGGACTTTGCAATCAGCCTGAAGTCGCTGTTTATTATCATCAGCTCGTTTCCGTTTAAATACGGCGCCAATATCTCGACCATGTGCTGAACAGAGCGGCCCTTGTTGACCGAGTCCTGGAGCTTTTGCTCCAAAGTGTTGTACTCAAAGAATATCCTGTTTATGTCGTTCGAGAGCTCCTCCATATCGGTCGCTTCGTCAAGGGCTATAACACGCACAGGGCAGTCAAGGTAGGCTTCGGGCGGCATGCCTATGCAGATTATGGCCGAGCCCTCCTGTGCTAAAAAATCGCCATGAAGCGAGGTGGCGCGCGCAAGATACAGTACGCCTGTGGCAAAGACCGCGCCCCTCCTGTAGATTTCCGGGCGCTCAAGCACAAAGGGGTCGTCTTCTTTGTCGTAGTTTTTGTAGAGCGCGCGTTTTCCAAGCGCGTCCTCGATTATACCGAGACACAGGAGCAAAGTGGGGCCCCCTTCCGAATAGTATTCATACACATTGTACTAAATTGCGCGCCAAGTTTCAATGTAATTGTATTATTTACTTAAATATTAGCCCTGTCCTATAATGAAAGTGGATAAACTTCTTATACAATTATTATGAAACTGAATGGGATTAAGTGGGCGACAATAACGATAAGACCGCCCAGTTAAAGTCTGAATAGCGTTTATGCGTGTAGAGGGCGTAATCGCTACTGAAGGAAGCGGACAGGATACCTATAGTGCCCTTATATGGCGGGGTAATACAGCGTTAAGTATGGCAGGAAAGAGGGAGTGATTGACTACTGCAAGTTCCTGATTGACACCTGCGCCCCGGGAGGCGGCTATATTTTCGACACGAACGCCCTGGTTGACAACGTAAAGCGTGAAAACCTAGACGCGATGTTTGAGGTATTCGAGACTTGCAGGTAGAAAATGGATGAAATAACTTTTTCCCGCTTTCTTCTGCAAACCGCGCCGGATTTTCTGCGTTTTTAGTCTATTGTCACTTTTATAATTGGCTATCGCACAAAATAGGTAAGAAGGCTATTATGAGAACTATATTAACAATATTTAAAGGAGGAACTTACATGCTAACACCGAAGCAGAACATGCTTGAAGTAATCAAAGGCGGCAATCCCGAGCGTTTTGTCAACCAGTACGAGGCAGTGTATCTGATGTTTCATCCCTATATACTGCATTCCAACGCTCTTCTGAGGAAAGGACAGAAGAACGTTGTCAATGCATGGGGTGTTACAAACTCCTTCCCCGAGAACACTCCCGGCGCTTTCCCGGTGCATACACCGGACAAGATTGTCGTTAAAGATATCGAGCGCTGGAGAGACTATGTGAAAGCTCCTCCACTGAAGTTTACCGATGAAGAATGGGCCGCCTTTAAAGCACAGTACGACGAGGTGGACGGCACAAAAGCCTTCAAGGCGACGTTTATCGCCCCGGGCCTGTTTGAGCAGACGCACCACCTGTGCGGCATATCGCAGGCTCTCGAGTACTATGCTCTGTATCCGGACGAGATGAAGGACCTGATTAAGTACCTCGTCGATTGGGAAATGGAGCTTCTTGAGGGCATCTTAAAGAACTTAAAACCCGACGCCATCTTCCATCACGACGACTGGGGAAGCGAAAAAAGCACCTTTATGAGTCCCAGTATGTTCGCCGATTTCTTTGTGGAGCCGTACAAGCAGATTTATGGCTACTGCAAGCAAAACGGCGTCGAGCTCATAATCCACCATGGCGACAGCTACGCTGCGACGCTCGTTCCCTATATGATTGAAATGGGGATTGACGTCTGGCAGGGCTGCATGTACTCGAACAATCTGCCCGAGCTGGTTAAGAAGTACGGCGGACAGATTACCTTCATGGGCGGCATTGACAACAAGTTCGTGGATTTCGATGGCTGGACGCGCGAAGACTGCCGCAAAGCCGCCCGCAGAATCATGGATGAGTGCGGCAATAAGTACTTCATTCCCTGCATCACCCAGGGCGGGCCCGGCTCCGTATACCCGGGCACCTATACGGTTCTCACCGAAGAAATTGACAAATACAACGAAGAAAAATTCGGAATTAAGCCCGAAGAAGTCGACCGCTTGCCGCTTCAGCTCATATTCTAAGCGGCCGCATAAGGCGAGTATAATTTCTAGAATAAATGCTGGGGTTCAGAAAAGAACCCCAACATTTTCTCATCAACTTCAGGGCGCTTGTGCGCTCGGACTAATCAAAACCGGCCATAGAGAAATCTATGGCCGGTTTGATGTTATAAATTGAAATTACGTTGGGCTTAGCTGAACAGCCCGCTCATTTTCATCATGCGCAGTACGATTGTGGCGGTTTCCGCGCGGGTTATATTGCCCTTTGCGTTCACATAGCCGTTTTCGTCGCCCTGAATAAGGCCGGTTTTCAGGTTGAAGAGAACCGCGTCCAAAGCGTATGCGCTGACTTCGTCGAGACCGGAAATATTGCTGTAGTCCTTGCCGCCCTCTTCAAGCCCTGCGATGGAGCAGGCGCGCTGAATTATGAGCATGGCGTCCTGCCTCGTGATATAGGCGGTGGGGCTGAAGATTGTGGGGGTTTGTCCGCCGATTATGCCGTACTCATAGGCAACGCCGATGTTATTGTAGTACCACGCGCCGCGGCTAACGTCCTCAAAGCGCGATGCAGCGTTGCTCTTTAGGGACTCAAGGCCAAGCGCCCTGATTACGATGGTGGCAAATTCGGCGCGAGTGATGTAATCACCGCCGTGGAACAGCCCGTCCTCTCTGCCGCCGAGTATCTTGCGGGAGGCCATTTCGTTTACATTATCCTTGTACCACTTGCCCTCGGTGTCGGCAAAGCTCTTGCGGCTGCTTATGAGCACATAAGTGGAGTCGTGCAGGCTGTGGATGTCGGCAAAGTAGCGAGTCTGTCCGTTTGTTGTTTCTCTTCTTATGACAGTCGGCGTATGATAGCTTGTGCCGTCGGCATTGTAAACAATCGCCGTTGTAATCCTTGCAGCCTGCTCGGCTGTGATTTCGATGCTTCTTGTCATAAAGGTGGAGTATGTGGTAATCTCGTAGGCTTTGCCCTGGTAGGACGCTGTAATCGTGAACTCAATCGGCATTACCACAACCGTAGCGCCGCCGGCTTCGACGGCTCTTTTTGCAGCGGCCTGAATCTCGGTGCCGCTCTTTGCTATGCTGATATTAAGCTCAATCTCGCCGGAGTTGCCTGCGCCCAAAGCCTTTAAGACCGCATCGGTGTCTATTCCCCTACAGTCGAGGCTGTAGGTTATGCCGCCCGCGCCGACTGTTAGCGATGCATTCTTGGCCGCAAGGCCCTCTATATTGCCCAGCGCCAGGGACAGGACGGAAGTGTCCTTACCCCCGCTGACCGGGATTACGAGCGAGGAGCCGCTTCTCATTTGGCCGATCAGCTCTTCAAACTTCTCGCTGTCAATCGTCAGAACGGTTGCAGTATCCGAGCTGCTCTCGGTTCCGATGTTGTATTCCTTGCCGTTTACAGTGACCTTGACGTAATCGTCCTTTGGTGCGGTTCCGCCGCCGGCACCGCCACCGCCGCCTCCGGGGATTCCTCCTCCGCCGCCACCGCCGCTGCTTGTCGGCGTAAACTGGGCGTAAACGGTGGTGTTTGCCGAAAATACGGTTGAGGTCGTTACCTGTGTTCCGCCGTCGGCCTCGGTGAACCAGCCCTTAAAGCTGTGTCCAGCTTTGGACGCGACCGGCAGGCTCAGGAGCTGGCCGTTTGATTTTGTGGAGAGGTAGGCTGTATCACAGCTTCCGCCGTTCGTAGCCGCGTCAAAAGTAATCCTGTACACCGGCGCGTAGGAGACTGCAAACGGGGAGAGGCTTGTGACCGTGACCTTCAGTCCGTCCGGGGTCGGCGTGGCGACCAGGTACTCTATCGTGCCGGCATTCGGCCCTGTGGTTATGAGGTGGGCGACCACGAATTCGTAGCCTTCCGAGGTCTCATAGGTGATACCGGCAGGATAGGGGAGGTAGAGGTCAACGCCGCCCCGTGTGCGTATGATTTTATCGGCATCTTCTTCACCAAGAGGATTGTCGCTAATGTCTGTCATTGAGACTTCGTATACCGTCGTCATTACAGTGCCGGAGAGCTGATTCTCCGCGGCTTCGGCGACCTTGTCGTGGTTGTCGTCGGGGGTCCCGGGTTCCTCCGGTTTCAGCTTGTACTCGGTGGCGTCAACTATAAAGTCAGCCCTTACGTCGCGCACTATGACGTTGTAGGTGCCGTCGCTGTTCGGCGTTATAAGGACGTTTTCGGTTTCGTACTCGGTCGTCCTGTCAACCAGGCACTCGCAGCCGTTTATCGTGAGCGAGGTGAGCACATAGTTTGCTTTGATGCGGAGTTTAAAGGTCACGGTGCCGCGGTCGCGGATTTCCGTTTCGGGACTGGTATCGTCCGGCAGGCGGCCGACCATTGATGTGATAAAGGAGCTGCCCGAGGGGAGCTCATATCCTTTGTAATCCTCAAAATCGACAACAACGCTTGTATCGCTCAAAAGGTTTGTCAGCCAGAGCGTATTGCTGATATTGTCAGCCGTAGCGCCGTTTACCGTCCAGGATTTAAGCATCTTGCCGCTGTCAGGCTCCGCTATGATGGTGACATCGCTACCGGCGACAATCTCGACCGTCGTGCCGACGGTTGCGGTGATAAACTTTTCCTCACCGTCGGAGACCGTTCTGACGAGCTGAATACCGCCGCCGCTGCCCTTATTGACGGTGAAGCTGACAAGCTCCGCAGCGGTGAAGGTGGCGCTTATGCTCATGTTCTCCCTTACATCGTCGATGGTGAGCGTTGCGGCGGTGCCGCTCAGGTCACCGCTCCAGGCGACAAAGGCGTAGTGCTGCGAGGGCTTTGCGGTAAGGACGACAAGGTCGTGTCTTTTTACCGTCAGCACGCCGTTTTCAATCGCCCTGTCCGTGCCGTTGACCTTCGCGGTTATGGTCCCGTGCATACCGGGGCTTAAGCTTATCGTGTAGGTGGGTATTACTTCAAATTCGACCAGAACGGTCAAATCCGCAAGCAGGGGGCCGAAGCTGTAGCTTGTCATTTCGCTGGAATCCGGAAGCTCGGCTCCGTTTACAACCCAGCGCTTTACCTGGTACCCGGCGCTGGGCGTCGCGGTAAAGGCTATCGTACTCTCAGCCGCCCGCTGCGAGCCGCTCGGGAAGGCCTGGCCGCCGCTCGTAGCGAGGAGCGTGCCGCCTGTACCGGCGGAATAAATTACTGTATATTTGACGCTGTAAGGCTCAAAGACCGCGACGATTGCGCTGTCCCCGGTGACCGGCAGGCTGAGGGTTTCGCTCTCGCCCGCGCTCTCTCCGTTTACCGTCCAGCGCACGAACTTATATCCCTCGTTTGCTACGGCGGTGAGCGTTAGAACCGTATCGCCCATAATCAGCTCGGAGCCGGTCTTTACAATCTCGCCCTTCTTTATAAGGCCGTTGGTCGCGGAGTAGGAGACCGTATAGGAATCGCGGATAAACTTGACCACTATGTCCGCGCCGGGGTCGGGCTGCGTTACGTCGTAATAATAGCTGTAGGTGTTGCCGGAGGCGTCTTCTTCCCGTACTCCGTTCCTATACCAGCCCTCGACATGGTAGCCGGGGTCAGGAACCGCGGTGAAGGTCAGCCAGCTGCTGACAGCGAATTTCGCGCCTGAGAGGACGGGCGCGTCCGTCGCTATGGAGTAGGCGCTGACCGTTCCATGGACAGTTAAGTCGCTTTGGTCGTGGTTTTCAGCGGAGAAGGTGATCCTGTCGCCAGCGAGCTCAAAGAGAGCCTTCACTTCATAGCTTTCGTTGCTCTCGGAGCTGACGTCGAGCGTCAGGGTTCTGCCGCTTAACGTGACGCCGGCGGGAAGCGCCGCGGAGACAATCTCCCTGCCGTCGATTGTCCAGCTTACGAACTTGTATCCGGGATCCGGCACCGCGCTGAGGACGAGCATGCCGTCGCGGTAGACTATGGCGCTGCCGTTAATATCTCCTGCCAGCGAGAAGGAGGGTTTGTCATTGCGCCTTAGCTCGGCTTCTACGCTGCCGTGTCCGGAGTCCTCGCCGCTCTTGACAAGCGGGCCGTAGCTTATTGTAGTGACCGGGGTGTAGAAGGGGTCACAGGTGCTTATGTCAAGGTCCTCTTTAATGCCTCTGATTTCCGCTGTGTATTCCTTGCCCCAGATGTGCTCGGTGACGGTCACTGCGTCTCCGCAGTTTCGGAGGGTTTGCTGCAGGTAGGTCGCGTCGGTCGCATAACTATTATCCGTAACTATGAACCTGATTCTGACCGTTCCGCCGTCGCGGACATTGTAGTTGGTCTCTCCGTCTACCGTTCCGTCATCCGAAGGCGTCACCGGCGTTACGTAGGTTATCTCCGCCGTGCCGCCATTGATTCCTGAGGTTGAGACATTATGCTCGGTAAGCTCCGTGAAATAAACTATGTATTGATAGTGTCCGTCGAGATATGTCCTATAGATTGTGTCAGTCAGCACCGCGCCGCTTTCGTCCTTGATATCCTCTTCCGCCGTGCTGTTGATACCGACGATTCTTGTCCACTTTTCCACCATGTATCCCTCTGCCGGTGTCGCAGTGAGAACTACCTCGGCGCCGCCGGAGAGAATGTCGCCGCTGTCAAAGGCCTTTCCGTCGGCCTTCGCTATTATTGTGCCGTGTCCAGAGTCTGAGGAGTAGTAGACCTTGTAACCGGTACTTGACTTCAGATGCACCTCGACCGTCATGTCTGAGGAAATGACGCTGAAATCCTTGTACTTTTCGCTTGTGGCGGTGGATTTGCCGTCGACCACCCAGCGCTCGACCATGTTGCCCGCGGCGGGGGTGACTGTGAGGCGCACGCTCTCTCCGTTATACAGAGTAAGCGGTTCGTCATACTCCGCGTTTTCGATTGCTATATCTCCGTAAATGTCCCTGATGGTATAGCTCAGGGTGCCGCGGCTTGCATTGTTCACGGAGGCTGTAAAGGTGAGGGGTCTGTTGGGGGCAAAGTCCGCCCTTATTTCCTTATCCTTGTCGAGATTTGCTATCGTGAGCAGGGCGCTTCCGTCGGCGTTCGTGGACGCGCTTATGTTTTCCATTTCAAGTTCGGTAAGTTCCGCGAGCGTCTTTCCGCCGACAAGCCAGCAGTCGAATACATAGCCGCGCTTGGCCTTCGCCGTGAAGGTCACCCTGCTGCCGCCGGGAATCTCTGAAACGCTGTCGCCCTCTTTTGCCGCGCCGTCGACAGCTATTGTTACCTTGCCCTTATCGTTATCGGCGCTCGCGCTCACGCTGAATTTGCCGCGCGTTGTATCGAGGGAAACGCTCGTATTTTCCGAGAGCGCGAACTCTAAGCTCTCGCCGCTTAGCGTAAATCCGTCGCCGGATTCACTGATTTCCCTGCCGTTAACTATCCAGTTCCCGCTCTTTGAATAGCCCAGCTTCGGCTCGACCGTGATTACGCTGCTCCCAGGAATTGAGCTGCCGCTGGCGATATAGGTCTTGACTGGTTCGTCGCCGGTTGTCTGGCCGGGCTTCATGTACCATGCGCGGATGTTGCCGCCGAGCGTCAGGCTGTAGTTGTCGCGGACAAAGACCGCCTGAATCGTAGTGTCGGCGGTGCCCATAGTGAAGGAGAGCGTATTACTGCCGTCGCCGTTGTCCTGCCCTGCGGGATAGCTTGTGCTGGCCGCGTAGACTATCCAGCGGCTGAAGTGATAGCCCTCTGCCGGTATGGCGGTAAAGTTGAATTCACCGTTGTAGTAGGCGTAGGAGCCGCTGCTGAAGTTTTTGTCGTCGCATTCAATTGTGCCGCCACCGCTTACGGAGGTTCTGAGCTCGTAGTGCGCGCGCTCAAAATAGACGGTTACTTCGATGTTCTGCGCTTCGGTCGTCAGATACAGGCTGGTCAGGTCCTCCGCGCCGCCGAAATCCTTATTATCTTTGTCATTGTATTTTACTTCGTGGTTGGTTTTGTACTCTACGACCCATTTCTGGACCTTGTAGCCTTTGTCGGGAGTTGCGACGAGAGTGACCGAAGAACCGGCGGAGTATCTTGCCTTTGTGCCGCCGTCCTTAATGTTTGCCGTTCCGACTACGCGGGAACCGTCGGAATCGGTATATTTTTCGGCCTTGACGCTGACCTCGTAAGTGGAGCCGATAATGGTATATTTGCCGGAATTGAAAGTGATGTCGTAGTTCTCAAAGTTTTTGCTCTGCTGGGTGCTGGAGGAACTGCTCTTGCAGGCGATTATGGTATATTTGCCGGGAGGCGTGGAGGCGTTTAGCGCCATCTGCGTTCCCGCAGAGTTGTATGCCTTGTAGCCCAGGCGGATTGTGGCGCTTGTGTTATTCTCGCTGTCGCTGTCCATGGCAAAGGTCTCGTCCTCGGCCATGGAGCTGCCCTCGGCGAGCTCAGCCACCGGTTGCCTGGCGGTAACGTCGGCGGGGCTGATGTCCGTATATTCCGGCATCCTGATGGTAATCTCGCGCGGCTTTACGGTGAAGCTCTGCGTCGCCGCAACCTCGTCGGTTACTTTATGCGTTGCACGCATGGTGTAGGTGCCGACACTCGGCGTCTTGCTGGCGGAGGTAAAGTTCGTCCAGTTATTGCCGTCGGCGCTGTAAGCGAAGGAAAACTCGCTTGTTCTGTCCTCCTTCTTGATACTGCCGCTCGGACTCGTGTAGATATAAGTAACCGTGGGATACAGCTTGTCGCCGTATGTGAAGGAGATGTCGGCTTTTCCGCTTTCACTGCGCGCAATACCGAGCTGATAGGCCGAGCCTTCGCCCACAATACCGATCTCGCTGTCAGTCAGGGTGAAGGACTTGAAGTAGCGGTTGCCGCTGTAAGTGTAGCTCACCATGTAGACGCCTTCTTCAAGGCCTTCGAGCGATATTGAAGCCGAGGTGATGTTCTTGTCCACGCCGTCTATCCTCTGCGAGCCGTCGGCTATGAGTTCAACAGTTTTACTGTAATAATAGGTTTTGTTGGATGCAAGGATGCCGTTTACCGTGAATGTCACGGTGCCTCTGGGCGCGTTCGTGTGGCCTGTATTTGCAGACCAGAGCTTCGCCTCTGCTGTGAGCGTGGTTCTGTCCACCACCGATACCGACAAATCTCCGGTGGAGGTGCGCTTGGAGTAGGTCGTGGAAATCGGCTGCGAGTATGCGGAGATGTAATATTCCTTTGCCGAGGTCCCGTCATAATAGATTATATTCAGGCGGCAGCGGTACTCTTTCGGGTCGGAGGCGCTGGTGTTCATGAAGGTATATTTCGGGCCTGAGGCGCCCCTGATATCCTCCCAGTTGCCGTCCACCAGCTTTTGCCACTGGTAGCTGATGCTATTGTATTTGCCGTTGCGAGCCACGTCCTCCGGCTTCATTGTAGCGGTGACTTCAATCTCGCTCGGCGTGTCGGGGTAGAGCAGGAGCTTCCCCCCTTCCAAATCATTACTCCTCAGCTCGATAATGGGGTCGCCCAGCGAGGACCTGGTGCGCACGCTTATGGGCTCGGAGTAAATGCTCTTATTGTTTTGAGTGCCGGTGCCTATGGTCTGAATCTGATACAGGTAATCCGTATAGGGGGAGAGATTGCTGTCTGTATATTTGAACGTATATGTGCCCGTCGCCGCGTCATAGGTTGCCGCTGAGAAGGGAATAGTGACAATCTTACTGCTGCCAGTTCCTTCCGGGAACTCGTAGAAGCGGTAGATTTCAAAGCCGGCTACAGTCTTGTCGTAGCTCCAGGTCAGCGTAATCTCGGTGTCGGTGGTCTCCTCCACGCTCTGTCTGAAATCGCCGGGGAGTTTAGGCGGCATTGTTATATCCGATACTATATAGCCGACCACGGGGAAGTTCATCTTGCTGTCCTTGTAGTTGTAGGCGAAGATGCGCCAGTTCATGGCATAGCCGAACTCCTGAGCCTCGATAGGCATGTTCTGAAGGTCTCCGGAGAAGGAGCTGCCCTCGGTTGTAATTGTGACCTGGCCGGCGCCGCCTTCCACTCCGGCGACTATGCCTACGACTACGTCACCGGGGCCGGCGCCCGCCTTTGTTTCAAGGCCGCCCGAGGTGGTGAATGCGGAGTTGGTCTCACTGGACATTGATATTTCCTGAGTTATGCTTGCTCCGCCGCCGCTGCTGCTGTATCCGACTCTCGAGGGAGTACCCTTGTACTGCGCAATTACGTTGTAGCTGTTATACTTGTAGCCGTTATCATCGTCGCCGGTAATTTCGTTCGGCTTCGGATATGTGGTCGGGTCGCCAAGCTCATGCAAAAATACATTGTTTGAGATTCTTGGAAGGATGTCGTAGTCAGCCGCAATTGACTCGTACTCGTCCAGGGACATGAGACGTACCGAGGCCTCGTGCGGGATATTGACTGTCGTCACTATCTTAGTAAAACCGCCGTCGCCGTCAGGCGTATAGGTTATGTACTCGAAGACCTCCATGGGTATGGAGTAGAGAGCTATCATGTCCTCGCCAGCGGTGGCGTTATAGGAGATGGTCTGCTCAAGCGTGGAGGTTTTCTCCGTTTCCCAGGTGAAGCCCGCCGTCACCGTCGCCTCCGCCTCGATCTTGGCCACTGTGACGCCGAAGACCTCGAATTCATGCTCAAAGGAGACGTAGGCGCCGACCGTCAGAGTGGTGCTTTGGGTGTCCCCGCTGCCGGAGCCGGTAGTGCTGGAGTAGCTGGTCGTGGACTCGGCATAGTTTCCGGAGAGATCATCGCGGTCCAAGAGGTCGGAGAAGTAAGGGGGAGAAGCCAGCGCCGCGAGAACGTTCGGGTCGCTGTAGAGGAAGTAATGGTTCCCGCTGTACTCCATGTAGCTGGTGTCATTGTCGGTGTTTGCAAGGCAGATGGCCATTGAAACATCCGTTTCGGTACGGATATATCCGGGCTCGACGGCTGTTTTTATCGTCTTGTCTCCGTCTTTTACTTCAATCATTTCCCCGATGTAATGGGCCTTGCCGTCGTCCTCGTTCGGGTGCACCGCGACAAAATAGGTCTTGCCGGGCTCGAAGACGGAAACGGTATGGCTTGTCATCGTGTGGACTTCCACCCATTCGTTGGCAAAGTACCAGAAGTAAGTTTTCTTGCCCCAAAGCCTGTACCACCAGTTTAGAAAGTACCAGCCCTGCCTGTAAACGGGAACTAAGCCGTTGGCCTGATAGGGCGCGGAGATTTCCACAAAATCCCCGATGGTCTGCTGCATGGTGATCAGAACACCCGCGCCGATTTGGCCGGTTATGTCGCCGCTTACGGCGTCGTATTCAACGTAGCTTTTGGGGCTGCTGGTGTTTGCCTGCATTGCTTCGCTTGTGTCCCAGGCCTCTGCAATCTCAAGCCCGTTGTCGCCGTATTTAATCAGGAGGCTGTCAAAGTAGAGCAGGCTCGTGTTCTGCGTGATGCCCTGGGAAATGACGGCGGTATTCGCGACGCAAAGAGGCGAGGAATAGAAGATGTACTTATCCACCTGGTTTCCCTCATCGTCTGTAACCTTGGTCGGGGTCCTCGCCATTGCCGCATTGATCAGATTGCCGTTATCGTCAGTAGCGAACAGGTCAAAGTTTTTGTTGATTGCATATGTAAACTGTGTGCCGTTCCAGTTGTAGAGCGCCACATAGCGGGTATTGACGTTGCCCGCCTGCAGGTCGGAGTCGGATTGCCCTGCGAGGATAAGGCAGGGCTCGCCGCTGCCCGCGAGGTCGCCAAAGGCGAAGGAGGCGCGCACGATGTTGCTGTTTCCGTAGGTGAGGCTGAACTCCTGCGATTTCTTGAACAAGCCCGTGCCGGAGGCGCCGAACATTACAACCGCGCGGGAGCCCTTGTTCTGAGAGGGGCCGTAGTAGTAGCCCCAGGTCGCCGCTAGGTCGTCCACGCCGTCTTTGTTTACGTCGCCCGAGGTGAAGGAAACCATGTTGGAGACCACGTCGCCTTCAGAAAAGTAGTAGCTCCATACAAGGGTCCACCTTGAGGAGTTGGTGTATGCCGTGGGCTTGTACAAGCCGGTAGTGCTGTCCTTATCACTGCCCAGTCCTTCAAACTTGTAAATCAGGAGGCGGGAATAGCCATATTCGGGGACATAGACTGCGACCTCGTCCACGCCGTCGTTGTTCCAGTCGCCCGTCGCCACCTGCAGGTAGTTTTTGAGCTGGTAGGGATTGGCCGCGAAATCCTCGACATACTTGTCGTTGGAGTCCTTGAGAGTGGGATTGCCGATTTTCTTTGTAGTGGGTATGAGCTCGATTGCGGACGTGCCGTATGTACCGGCGGCGTCGCCGAAACGAAGGTACAGTCCGCCGTTCGCGGAATGCTCCGTGGTGTAAACCATGACGGTCTGCGCTTTCTTGCCCTGCCTGTTGCCGTCAAAATTGCCCGAGGCAACCGAGGAGAGAGCAAATTTGAAGCCGTCTAAGTCTAGCTCAGTGCTGCGGTTAACCACGGAGGTCATGTAGTTGCCGCCCGAGCCGTTGTCTGAGCTACCGTTCGTGCCGTTCCCCACGCGCACAAAGTTCGCCCACTGCGTTGTGGTACCGTTGGAAATATTGACCGAAGATCTTCCACGGAGCTCCCCGGTGCCGAAGAGGTTGCCCAGCACATCGGAGGCCTTGGTGTAGGCCCCTTTGTCGTTGCCGAAGAGCGTGGAGCGCAATGTATTACCGTTTGAATTATCCTCCAGGAATGTTTTCAGATTCCCTTGCGAATCATCCTCGTACGTTTCGACAGTGTTGGAATGATTCGAAGCATACACCGCCTTGTTGGTCAGCCCTATCGTATACAGTTCCCACACGGTGGCCAAAGGCACGATATCTTTGCCGTAGGGGTTATCCGTGTCGTCGGGGTCGAATCCCTCCGGCGGTACGGAGGTATCGATTCCCAATGCGTCCAGGGCGTTCATGTTTGAAATGTCATCGTCCTCGGACGCGGCCGCAAAGGAGATGGTAAATCCGGGAAGAAGCCCAATTACCATCACAAGAACAAGAGCAATGCTTACCAATCTTTTGTACATACGGCTTTTCTCCTCGCTTTAGATTAAATTAGCAGAATAATGAGCTTTGTGTTTTATCTCCTGAATTTCTCAGCATAACAAGAAAACGGAGGACACTTTTTTCTACATAGTGGACAAAAATAATACTTCAGTCAGCTCTTCACTGACCGCAGTCAGTACAGTTATAATTATAGAACAGAAGTTATGACAATAAAAGAGTTTTTTCCTGTGATTTCTCTTTTTTTCCGACTATAAATTTAGCGCTCTTTTACCTGTGACGACCGTTTTTTGCATGAAAGACCGTTTTTTCTGCATGAAACATATTTTAAAAGCCTGGCCTTTGTGTTAAACTGGGTGTGAAAAACAGAGAAGCGGGGTGGTTTATGTTGCAGATTTCATACTGTGGTGACAATGGCGACAGCCAGAGCACCATGCGTAAACTGTTTGATAGCGCCGCGGTGCTTTTCTCCAAATATGAATTTGACGATGTAACGGTAGATGCCATTGTAGAGTCCGCAGGTGTCGCAAAGGGGACGTTCTATTTGTATTTCAAATCAAAGGACGCTCTCATCGCAGCTTTTCTGCTCGACTATGTAAGCAGATTGGATGCCGAGTACAAGAGGCACCTCGACTCGCAGCCGAGGGGGGCAAGTGCATCTGATTTGCTTCTTTCATTAACGGAAAAAATAGCCGACATGGTCACCGGAGCAATCGGCTACAACAGGATGAAGACCGCTTATAAAGTCATGCTCGCCCATGATGTCAATATGGACACGATAACGGGCTATAACAGATTTTTGTATGAAATATCTGCGGACGTAATCAGGAGAGGCATTGAAAACGGCGAGCTACAGTCCTCGCTCTCGCCTGATGTATTGGCAAGACATTATGTGACGGCCATTCGCGGGATTTGCTATGAATGGTGCATACGCTATCCTGATTTTGATTTAAAAGAGCATGCGCTCACCCATGTTCGGATAATGCTAAACGGAATCTGCGCAAAGCCGGGCAGCTCTTTGTGAGTTTAAAGTTACGCTGAAACAGAAAAACCCCTGTAATCGCCTTGATTACAGGGGTATTGGTTTTGGGTTAATATTCTGCAGCGCGATGGCCGGTATGCTGGCGGTGTGCGATAGCCAATATTTAAGCGGCCCTACATTTGCCGGAGCTAATCGGTGTTAACCGTCCGGTCTGATTTCCGCGAAGATGACCTTGTCCGGCATTAACCAGCCTCCGGCATAGATAAGCAGGTATTCCCTGTAGGGGTCATTCTTAATTATGTACGCCCTGAGCCCGTCTATGCCCTCCACGGCACCGAGGTATTTGCCTCTTTTAAGGTCGGGATAAGCCGACCATGAATCCAGGGGACGATACAACCGGCCGTTCCATTCAAGCAAATCCTGTCCCGCGCTGCCGATATAGCGAACAGTACCGTTCTTTGAAGGATTGCTGACAAACGCGGAGGCAACGTACACGCTCGTTGCGGCGAGAATAAGTACGATTACGGCGGCGGCAACCAACTTGACTATAGTCCCTTTTTTCATCATGTAAACCTTCCTACTCTTGATATTTGTTACTTGAAGCTGCCATTGTTTGTAGCAATTTACAGGATTTCCGGTTTGATTTTTGTTTATCTTTTTTTCATATCCACTTCAAAAATCCGTGCTATAATATTCTTATCTATATAATAATTCTCATGTGCTGAACGGAGAAATTGATATGGACGTTATAATCAGAGAAAACTACGGGCAGATGAGCAGGTACGCAGCGGAAATTATCGCAGGTTATATACGGACAAAGCCAAACTGTGTGCTTGGCCTTGCGACGGGGAGGACACCCGTAGGTACATACAAGGAGCTTATCAGGATGCACAGGGAGGAGGGGCTTGACTTCTCCGAGGTCAGAACCTTCAACCTCGACGAGTACCTCGGCCTGGGAATGAATCTTGATAAGCCCTATGATTTGGATCAGAGCTACGCAAGATTTATGCACGAGGAGCTGTTTAAGCACATCAACATCAAGAAGGAAAACATCCACATCCCCGACGGCCTGGCAAAGGAGCCTAAGAAGTACTGCGCCTACTACGAGGAGGAAATCAGGAAGGCCGGCGGCATAGATTTGCAGCTGCTCGGTATCGGGGGGGACGGGCACTGGGGCTTTAACGAACCCGGCTCCTCGCTCGGCTCGAGAACGAGAGTAGTGGCGCTCAACGAGCAGACCCTCAATGACAACTACAACGCCTTCTTTAAAAAGGCGGGCTTCAAGCGCAGCGAAATGCCCTGTTTTGCTATAACAATGGGTATCGGCACGATACTTGAAGCAAGGAATATCATGATGCTCGCAAGCGGCGGGGGAAAGGCCGATATTGTCGCAAAGTGCCTCGAAGGGCCGATTACCGCGCAGGTTACCTCGACGGCCATACACCTGCACGGCGGGGACGTAACGGTCGTGCTCGACGAGGCCGCGGCTTCCAAGCTTATAAGATACGAGCACTACAAGCAGGTGGAGAGGTTAAAGAGCCAATACGGGCTGTAAATTCCGCAATAGCTCCTGCCTGCGGCGGGGAGGGGCGGAGCATAAAGCTTAGAAAAACTCCTCCCTCTCGCTGGTCGTGTAAAATAGCTGCCTCATCTCCTTGTCGAGAATAACTGTGTCGCTCAGTGCCAGAAGCTTTCTTCTGGCACTTTCTCTTTCAATAGAGGCCTGCTCCTTCAAGGCGGAGAGCTTCCCCGGTATCCCAAAATCCGCTACCATCTGCTTGATTTCGGAAAACAGCTCAAAGCTCCCGCAAAGGAATGCGCCCTCGTCAAGTATTTTCGATGCGACCATAGCCTCAAAGGAGTCGAAGGCAAGCTGCTTTTCTACCTTGGCGAGGTCCTTTATCACATAGTCAATTTCCTCGTTGTAGACGGGATTTCGCAGAAGGCTGTACTTGTTCTCGTAAACGGAAGCATCGAGGCTGTTAAGCGTGCTCTCCGGCAAATCCCTGTAGACTATTACGATGTCGAGGTCCGAGCCGTTTACCATCGTTCCGGTTGAAAACTCGGGCCTCGGCTCAAGATGCGCCATTTCAAACGCTACGTCTCCGGCGATTATAAAGCATGTGTTTTTCCGGATAAGCCCGGGCTCCGGCTGCGAGTCTATGACATGCTCCATTATATACTCTGCGAGCCTTCGCTTTTTCCCGCTTATTTCAATGATTTCCCGGTGCAGCTTATCCGCTTTCTGGTTCAGGGCTTCCGACTGCTCCGCCAAACCTATGACCGTGTAATTGCAAAACTCCCTGAGGATGGAGGGCGAGAGCCGGGCAAGGCCCTCGACATGCTTATCAAGCCTTAAATATCTTGAGCCTATCGTTTTTGTGATAATGTTCGGATTCTGGTGGCAGGCCTTCCACAGCAAAAAGTAGTCCATTTGGGAGCTCTCCGCCATTTCCTTTCCGGTCATGGGCCCGTGTCTTTCAAGCAGTTCGATATGAGTATCCATAGTATTGTCCTTTCGGCTTCAGTCTTACAGGGAGCCATCGACGTCCGTCTTTGGCGGTGTTTTTGAGCACCGAATCGTTGCGGTTTAGGTTTCTGGAAACAATATGTATATATCGAGTATAGCAGGAATGTGGCAGCGGTCAATGATGAGAATGCATATTTTGCAAAGTTTTTAAACTTGAATTTGGCCGGTTTATGTAAGGAAACACTGAGCAGACATAGGTTATTTATGCAGGTTGAACGTAAATGGATTGAAAATCATATAATTTTGTGCTAATATGCAATAAACTGGAAGAGTGTGCGCAGACATTTTTTGGGGAAACGGAGATATGCGGGGCAATGAGAATTTGTGTTTGGACACTCGCGACCTGGATGTCAAGGTATAAAACGCGCGCTTACATTTTGGACGGCACTTCCGAGATACAGGGGTTCAGATTCTTCTATGATGAGCTTCCGCACATTGAGCCCGGCTATGCATACATTGGCCACGCGTCGGAAATTTTTGATGACGAAAGCTGTCAAAACTCGGTTATCATCGTCCACGGCCATGATATGCTCATCATATTCAATCAGCCCTTTGAGCTGGTTCTGAACGAGGTTCTTGCCGCCGGAGACTACTACAATCTGTGGGAAGCCTCTATTCTCGACGCCATGCAAATGCAGGACGGCGCCCAGAGGATACTCGAGCTGTGCGTGGAGGCCATGCAGGGCTTTGCTGGAATTGCCGATTTGGAGGGGACGATTCTTGCGACGGCGACCCCAAAGGTCAGCCGCGAGCTTGAGATTGCATGGAAACAGACGCAGAAGGACGGCAAAATTTCGCTGGAATTGATGAGCGCGCCGCTGCTTACCCCCGAAGGCTATGTCCAGAATGAGTGGACGGACGAGCCAAGACTATACAAGTCGGTAAACGGTTTTTCCTATATCGGCTGCTACTTAAAGGCCGACAGCGAAATTGTCGCGACGTTATATATACAGGAGGGCGAGCGGCCGCTGAATCCGGGAGACTGCAATCTGGCCGCCCTCGTGTGCGATGTGCTCAACAAAATTATAAGCTCCCGCTCCAGCCTTAACCTGCGCTCCTCAGCGTCAATTCTTTCCGACCTAATTCAGGGGCAGCATGTGAGCGAGGCCAATATTGGGCGCTTAAACGGTGGTGACGAGCCGCCCACGCCGATGCTTACGGTTGTCATAAGGAACATTAAGTCCCCTGCCAACCGCGTAATGAAGCGGAGGCTCCTGGGCATGCTCAATGAGCTTTCGATTCCCCAACGCTCGTTGATTTATAACGACGATGTCGTGGTAATCGTTACTCAGGGGGAATTAAAGGCGTTTCTGATTGACGTAAACAAGGTTGTTGTACCCGACTACTATTCTATTGGAATATCCATGCCGTTTTCCGATTGGAACGAGCTCCGCTCGCGCTATCTCCAGGCGGTGTTCGCACTGGAGTGGAACAGCGGCACGACCGGAGTGTTTTATGCCCACGACTACGCCTTTCAGCACCTGATAGCGCGGATGCAGGAGCTGGGGACCGAGCTTGAACAAGCTCTTGTTCACCCTGCACTGGATACCCTGCGGCAATATGATTCCACCCACGGCACCGACCTTTATAAAACCCTGCTTGTCTACCTGGCAAACGAGAGAAATGCCGTCGCAAGCGCGTCCGAGCTGTTTATCCACAGGAACTCGCTGGCAAACAGAATCAAAAAAATCGAAGAACTCACAATGACTGGGCTGGAAGACGGCGTCGAGCGCCTTTACATCATGATTTCGTATCTCCTGGACAATCTGGATAATCTTGAATATCTGAAGAAACACTGAGCATTATAAAAAGGCTCCATGAGAGCGGCTTTTCTATTATCTGCCCCATTAAAACAGGTGACTGTGCTTTGTGCACTGTCACCTGTTTGTTTTTTTGCATTACCATATGCACCCTGCAAGTTGATGTGAATAAAAATCGCCTCTATAATAGTACTTATATTAGGCACCTTATACAAAATCCGTCCCGCAAGGAAACGGAAAATCAGAAGGGGAGAAAAGTGCAATGTCAACACCAAAGGAGAATTTTCTGCGCTTGATGCGCAACGACAATCCCAAGTGGCTCGGAGACCCCTGGGATTGCTACTGTCAGGGGCCGATTTTAGGGCCTATTATTTTGGACGCTATTACGATGACGCAGGGCAGGCCCAATCCGGGCGAGGGTATGCGCCGCGACCGCTGGGGTATTATGTGGGACTGGCCTTTGGGGCAGCCCGGCGCGATACCGGTAGCCGGAAAGGAATACCTTGTCCTTCAAGATATTCACGAGTGGCGAGAGAAGCTGAACTTTAACAACCTCCCGCCGGAGGATAAGATTCCATGGGGGCTCGTATATCAGATAAATCCTCCCTTCGACCGTGAAAACAAGCTTCTGATGGTGTCGGCTTTCATGGGAATGTTCGAGTTTGCACATCTTG
This sequence comes from Clostridiales bacterium, assembly GCA_012838345.1. Lineage (GTDB taxonomy): Bacteria > Bacillota > Clostridia > Oscillospirales > Oscillospiraceae > DUPK01. The sequence goes on from DUPK01000016.1 coordinate 26,459, forward strand.
TGCTCGGTTTTGAACAGGCGCTTGTCGATTTCATGCTTGAGCAGGAAGAGATGTACGCGATGCTAGAGGCCTACACCGACTGGAAGATTAAGACTATCGGCATGGTTATCGACAACATGCAGCCCGACATCATCCACTCTCAGGACGACTGGGGCGACAAGCACCGGATGTTCCTGCCGCCGACTGTCTGGAGAGAGATGATTAAGCCCCACTATGAGCGCTACTACGGGTACATAAAGAGCCGCGGCGTGCTTATACAACACCACAGTGACTGCGTAAACGACGACGTTGCGGAGGACATGGTCGAACTGGGTATCGACATGTGGCAGGGAGTTATACCACAGAATGACATCAAGGGCGTTATCGAGCGCACCGAAGGCAAGCTGTGCATCATGGGCGGTTTTGACATGCAGCTAATCGACTACCCCTGGTCAAAGGAAGAGGATATTAGAGCCTATGTCCGCCAGGTAATCGACACCTATATGCCCCTGGGCTCGTTCATACCTACGGTAACAAACGTAATACCCATTAACAAACACGTTGAAAATGCAATACACGACGAGCTGAATCGCTACGGAGCGGAATATGCGGCAAAGCACTTTTAATATGTATTAGTGTAGCGCGCAATAGGAGGGTGGAATAATGAGCGAGGTTCTCCTCAGCGTAAAAGGTATATGCAAGCGGTTCGGCCCTACGGTTGCGCTCAAGGATGTTGACTTTACGCTGCGCCGCGGCGAGGTACACGGTCTCATCGGAGAAAACGGTTCCGGCAAGTCCACGCTTACCTCGATAATCGCCGGTATCCGCAAGGCCGACAGCGGCGAGATGCAAAAGGACGGCGCGCCGTACAGCCCGCAGAGCGCCGTCGATGCCCAGAGCCAGGGGGTTTCGATGATAGTCCAGGAGATGGGCACCGCCCCGGACATTACCGTCGCGGAGAACATCTTCCTTGGAAAGGAGAAAAGGTTTACAAGGAATGGCCTTGTCTCCAAAAAGGAGCTGAACGCCGAGGCGCGCAAAGTGCTCGACAATATAGGGGCGGCCAATATCCCTGAAAGTGTGCCGACCTTTACACTCAACCTTGAAGAGCGCAAGCTGGTCGAACTGGCTAAGGCCATGTACGAGGAGCCTGACGTGCTGATTGTGGATGAGACCACAACCGCCCTGTCGCATGACGGGCGCGAGCTTCTGTACGCGGCCATCGAAAAAATGCGGTCGGAGAGCAAGGGAGTTATCTTTATATCCCACGACCTTGAAGAACTGATGAGCGTCTGCAACATCATGACCGTCCTGAGGGACGGGGACATCATCGGCACTCTGACAAAGGAGGAGTTTGACGAGGCGACAATCAAGGCCATGATGGTCGGGCGCGAGCTCACGGGCAGTTATTACCGAAGCGACTATGACGGCAAGGTAGAGGACGAGGTCGTTTTGAGGGCGGTTCATCTGACCGGCGCCGAGCTCGTCGAGGATGTCAACTTTGAGCTGCACCGGGGAGAAATCCTCGGCTTTGGCGGGCTTGCAAACGGCGGCATACATGAGCTTGGAAGGCTCCTTTTCGGGATTGACCCCGCCATTGTCGGCTCTGTGCTCCTCGCCGACGGCACCGAGGTTAAGGACGCGAGCACCGCGGTTAAAAAACGCATGGGCTATGTGTCAAAAAACCGCGATGAAGAGGCAATCATGGTCCACGCCTCCATCAGGAACAATATCGCGCTTCCCTCGCTGTCGAAGCTCACAAGGCGCGGTCTTGTGGCCGCCGGCAAGGAACGGGAGCTTGCAAAGCAGGCTATCTCAACGCTTGAAGTCAAGTGCCAGTCCATGGAACAGCTCACCCGCTACCTCTCGGGGGGAAACAAGCAGAAGGTGGTGTTCGGGAAATGGATTTGCAACGAATCGCACATCCTTATTCTCGACTGCCCCACGCGCGGAGTGGACGTAGGCGTAAAGCAGGCGATGTACAGACTGATGTATGACCTCAAATGCGCCGGCTGTTCCATCATTCTGATAAGCGAGGAGCTGCCCGAGCTCATAGGGATGAGCGACCGCCTGCTGATACTCAAGAACGGGAAGATAAACGGTGAGTTTATCCGCTCACCGGAGCTTAGCGAGCGCGACGTCATCCACGCCATGATTTAGGGGGGAGAATGGAATTGGAAAAGATCAAGAGAAATCTTTCAGGCATCCTGCCCCTTATCGGCCTGCTCGTCGTCTTCGCGCTGTTCTCAGCCGTAGGAGGGGACCAGTTTTACGGCGCCCGAAACCTTACTCTGATAATAAATCAGTGTTTCACAATCATGGTCGTTGCAATCGGCGTTACGATGGTTCACGCACACGGAGGAATAGACTTTTCCGTGGGAGCTGTGCTCGCGTTGTCCGAAATGCTTGCGGCCATGGCCTACAAGCGTACCGGCTCGCCCTTCGTTCTGCTGTTCGTGGCGGTGCTTGTGGCGGTGCTTTGCAGCTTCATTACCGGGATAATCACCGTAAAGCTTCGCATACCCCCGTTTATCTCGTCGCTCTGTATGCAGTTTACCTGCCGCGGAATTGTCAACACCGTGCTGCAGTCTAAGTCCATTGGGGTCACCGAACTGCACGCCCCCGGGTGGGGAGTAAGGCTCCCCGTGCTCCTTCTGCTTGCAGCCGCCGTCTATGTCATATTGGATTACACAAAGATTGGCAAGCACAACAAAGCAATCGGAGAGAACATCAAGGCGGCGAGAAGCTCCGGAGTTGACGTCGATTTTTACAGGATAATCGCCTATCTGATTAGCGGTTTTACGGTAGGAATCGCGGCATATTTTGACCTTCTGCGCAACGGCGTTATGAGTACAAATGTCGGATATGGCCTGGAGATGAAGGTTATTATTGCGGTGGTTTTGGGCGGCCTGTCGCTGTCGGGCGGATACACCGCGACGATAAAGAGCGCGGTTGTGGGAAGCCTGCTTATAACCATCATGACAAACGGGCTAATGATTGTCGGCGTACCAGTAACATATATAGGCATCATCCAAGGGATCATTTTCCTGCTTGTAATACTGTTTACATACAAGCGAGACAGACAAGGTCTTCTTCCACGCTAGCTGTGTGGTTAGAATAAAAAAATAAACTGTAGGAGGATGGAAATGAAAGGAAAATTTATAGCTCTATTATCCCTGGTCCTGATCCTCGCAATGGTACTCGGCGCATGCAGCAGCGGTTCCACACCGCAATCCCCGACTCCACCGGCTAATACACCGGCAGGCACACCGGCGGGCACTCCAGAACCGTCCGAAGAACCCGTAAAGCTGCCCGGCTTTAAGATTGGCCTGATGGTCTACACGAACTCGGGCGGCTGGTTTGACCGAATCTACGACGGCGTAAAGGCGCTTGCGGACGCGACTGGAAGCACGTTGGTTTTGGCTTCCGGCGCGACACCCGACGAGGCAATCGCGGCGGTTGAGAACCTCTGCGCCTCCGGCGTGGACGGAATCCTCGACCTGGCAACGGGCGGCGTAAGCCACAGGCTCCTGCAGATTTGTGAGGAGTACGGGGTATTATTCGCCGCGGCAAACAACAATCTTCTCCAGGAGGAAGGTTATGAGACCTTCAGGAAGAACGAGTATTATGTCGGCAGCGTTTACGCGGATGACAAGCAGATAAGCTACGACATTGTCTCCGACATGATTAAAAACGGTGCCAAGAAGATAGCCATGTTCGGCCTGCCTCCCGGAATATCGGCAGCGTTCGACAACCGTTTTGCGGGCGCATACAAGGCTATTGAAGACGCCGGAATGAGCGTTCTGACCGAAGCCCGCTCCTTCGTAATGCCCGAGGCGGCGCAGAACCTGCTCACACAGTACCCGGATGTTGACGCGATCTTCAGCGCGGTTGACGCCTCAAACTACCTGTACCAGCCCTTGATCTCGGGCGGATACGGCGGCAAGATCCAGATAAGCTGCTTTGACGACGGCGGCGATGTAAACGTGGGCTTTGAAAACGGCATAGTCTCGCACTGCGTTGAGGGCGTTAACGCGCAGGCCCAGCTTGGCTACATACTTCTCTACAACGCTCTCACCGGTAACAAGCTGCTCATGAGCGACGGCCTTGCTCCTGACATTTTAATCCCCTATGTCATCCTCCACTCCGCGAACGAGTTTAAAGACTATGTCGATCGCTCCAAGGGCGGAATTTATTCCTTCGACGAGCTCAAGGAATTTATAGTTCTGCTCAACAAGGACGCCAGCCTTAATAAATTCATCGAACTTGCGCAATCCTTCGGTAAATAAAGCACCTTAGCCAGCGGTATAGGCGGCCCTAAGGGTTTTCCACAGGGCCGCCTAAAGGAGTTAGATATTTAGATATGAAGAGGACAAAGCGTATTTTAGGAAACACTGCGAGAACCCTTGCCCTCCCGGTGGGCCTGTTTATCGTGCTTTTTATCCTTTCCTCGGCTTTTGGGACCGGGCAGTTCGGTTCCCTTGCAAGCCTTAAGATAGTTGCCCAGCAGACAATGATGGGGGCTGCAATCGCGCTTGCGATGACCTGCAACATGAAAAACGGCCGCTGGGACTTTTCAATCGGGATGATGACGGTAATGTCGTCGGTTATCGGCGGCGCCATCGGCCTTGCCCTGAACATCGGGGCATTCGGGCTTTTAATCGGCTGTATTCTTGTCGCCCTTATAGCCTCCGTGCTCAACGGCCTGCTCTATATCACGATAAAGGTCCCCGCGCTGGTTGTAAGCATTGGAACAATGCTCGTCTATGAGAGCGTAATCCTCGTTTTCAACAAGGGCAGCGGTGCCCGCATTTCCAATTACAACATGCTTCTGTTTGGGCGCTCGCCGTATGTGTTTATACTGGGCATCGCGGCGGGAGTCGTATTCTACCTTCTCTATACGCACACGAGATTCGGTTACAACACGCGCTCTCTGGCCAGCAATCAGGCGCTTGCGGTGAGCACGGGTATCAATGAAAAACGCAACACGATGGGCTGTTACCTCCTGTGCGGCCTCATGGTCGGCATTGCCGGTACGATTAATCTCTCCCTGTCCGGCTCGGTGCTCGCCGACGCTAAATTCAACGCGTCGATGAGTATGATGTTTGAGGCCTTCCCGCCTGTCTTCATCGGGTTTTACCTTTCAAGGTACACCAATCTTACGGTGGGGGTGTTTGTCGGCGCGTTTTCCATGAAGCTGCTGACTGCCGGCATGCTTGCCCTCGGCATACCCGCTGCGCTGCAGAACGTCGGAATAGGCTTATTCCTGCTTGTTTTTATAGCATTTACGACAAATCAGGAAAAGCTTCGAGAGGCAAAAGACATACGTGGGCGCATTGCTGCTGTAACCGCGAGCATAGCCGCTGCGGGGGAAACAAGGGAAAAAGACTCAGTAAAAGTAAGCCGGTGACGCACTTTTTACATGCTGTGAGGCATTGTGACCGCCTGACGGAACTTAAATCCTTCCTTAAAACCATGCAATTATGACCTTCTTCGAGCTGAAATCTGAAAGAGCCGCTCTGCAATACGGCCTCTCAAAGCCTGATGCCGGAAGGACGCTAAAACCGGTTGCCGCTCGACATTAACTTTTGAGCAGTGAAAGAACATAGAACGCGGCGGCGCCCCCCGGTATTTATCCTCAGAGTGTTCACATTCGTCGGCACCGCAGGCTACAAAGCAGCTTACAGCGTCTTCGTTTTTATGTCCTGAAAGAGTAAGACCAGTAGGGACTTTCCGCAAATCAAGGAGTGATAATATGAACACGATGCAGATTCGTTGTTTTTTAACTGCGGCCAGATGCCTGAATTTTACGCAAAGCGCCAACGAGCTTTATATTTCCCAGCCGGCTTTAAGTCACAACATTGCCGCCCTCGAGCAGGAGTGGGGGATAGAACTCTTTACCCGCAGCAACAAGAGAAAGGACACCTCCCTCACGCCGGCGGGCCAGCTCATGTATGAAGGCATAAGAGAACTGAGTGAGCGCTATGAGAGCCTTCTAGAGAGGGCAAGGCACATCCACGAGGGGAAAGCCGGGACGCTTCGCATTGGCATTTTTGGCGGCTACAAGATTGACGAGCGCATTCTGACATTGTTCGATCGCTTCCAGGAAAAGTACCCCAAGGTTGAGCTTTCTTTGCAGAGAGGCAGTAATAGCGAAATAATAAGGGGCCTGTTTAATCATTGCATAGACATAGCGTTTTCGCTGAAGATTGACGTTGAAGACAAGGATTGGCTGGCATATAAGGAGCTGTTTACCCTGGACACCGTTCTGGTTGTGAACAGCAGGCATCCCATGGCAAAGAAAGAAAACCTTTCGCTTGCCGACTTCAGGAACGAAACCTTCGTCAGCCTGTCCTCAAAGGAGTCGCCCGCCATAAACACCCTTTTGAACGTCGTGTGCGAAAAGGCGGGCTTTAGCCCCAAGGTGATTGAAGCGCCCGACACCAACACCCAGCTTCTGTATCTGGAGACGGGGATGGGAGTGGCCATTTTCAGCAGGAACAACGCCGCCATGCACAGACCCCGGCTAACGCCCCTGGCTCTTCCCGACCTCAAGCCCCTGGTCTATGTTTTTGCCTGGAACCCCGAGAACGACAACCCCTGCATAGAGCTTTTCAATTCTACTTATGAGCTCATAAAACAATCGAATTTTACAAAAGACAGTTAAAAAGATACTATAAAACTAGCAAAAACTCCTATCTGGGCCGCGGGTTTTGATAGGGGTTAATTCATATGTGAAAGGAAGGTTGATTTCGTGTTATCCAAGCCGAAAGTACCGGTTTCCGAAGAGGACAAGAACAAAAGCTATTTCAAATATTATCTACATGAAATGGTTCAGGCGCCGGAGGAGCACTACAGAAAGGTGCTGGACGGCCCGATTGATCCGAAAAAAGCACTGCCAATCCAGGAGAGAAATCTCCTGTTCGAACCCGGATATTTAGAGGAAGAAATAGGCTACTGCGTAATGCCCGACGGAACGGGCTACGTGTCAAACCTTGTAAAAATGCCCGGAGTCACCGGCGAGATGTTCGACTGGTGGTTCGCCTGGCACGGCCTTGACGACCTGAGGTACACAATTTGGGACAACGAAGACCACTACAAGGTTTCGTCCATGCAGAAAGAGAAGGCAAGAGACCCACTCCTGTCCTACAAAGAGAAGTACTGGGATACGACCCACCGCGTGTATGAAGACGTTGGAATGGGCCCGGAGACGATTTATATCAACTTCAAAAATCCCGGGAATCTGGGCTTTGACGTTTCCAAAATAGGGACAAAGGCCTGCTCCACGATAGTCTGCGCCCTGGGTGCCGGGAACCCCCATTCGCCCTTCGGCTCGCCGGGGACTGTCATGTGCCACTTCATCAGGGAGATAGAGGGCGGTGTAGAGCTGCGCACCCGTTTCTGGATGGGCTGGACCTTCAAAAACGGAAAGCTGATAAAAGGCCTTCCCGACGGTTACCGCTTCCCAGATGCGCCTCTGAGAGCCCTTAATCTTCACAACATTAAGGAGTTTACAAACCTGGCGGCCCTGCTGCCGAAGATTTTCCCCGAAGAGAAGGACAACTTTTAGGAGGGTGAAGGCAAGTGATTGATACAAGACATAAGATTATTTTCGACCCCGAAAAATGCGTCGGCTGCCAGCTTTGCTATAAAGCCTGCTTTGTTGATGTAATCAGGTGGGACAGCGAAAACAAAAAACCGATTTTCAAATACGTTGAAGACTGCGAGCACTGCTACTGGTGCGAGGCCATCTGCAAAAGAGGCTGCATACGGGTCATCGCCGAATATGAGAGCGAAAGCCTTTTGCAGAACTTCGACTGTTATCGCTAAGGAGGGGGAAATAGATGGATAGCAAGTACGGACGTAAAGACCTTAGCACCGACGTTCTGATTGTGGGCGGCGGCATCGCCGGACTCAGTGCCGCGGTTTCAATAAAGGAGCATGACCCGGACTTAAACGTTCTGGTTGTTGAGAAACAGACCGCCGGCTATTCCGGCAAGGCCAACAAGGGCGGCGGTGTGCTACAGTATTTCGATTTGGAAAGGATTAGGCCCGAAGATTTCGTAGCCTACCATGTCCACTCCGTGGGCTGCTATTTAGGCGACCAGGAGCTCATGACAAAATACGTCTCCATGAACCATGTTCTGCTCGACAAGCTGGTCGAATGGGGCGCAAAACTTCCCAAAAACATGGACGGTTCTTACTGCGTCACCCCGACCGGCCCCATGACCGCGATGATAGGCGTCGATTTGGACATCACGCTTAAAGTGCGCCAGACGGCCGAGAGGAAGGGCGTAAAGTTTATAGACAAAGTGGCTGTTTCAGACCTCATAACCGAGGACGGAAGGGTTACGGGTGCGACGGGCTTCAGCATCCTTGACGGGACATTCTACACCTTCAGCGCCAAGGCGGTCGTCCTTGCGACCGGAAGCCAGAACTACCGCATAGGCCCGATGTGGAGCAGCGGAAGGGGCGACGGTATAGCCATGGCCTACCGAGCGGGAGCTCAGCTTCGCAATCCGGAATTCGGCAACTTCGCCCAGCTTGTCAAGGTAAACAGCCATTCGGAGTGTGTCTTCGGCGAAAACTACATGTACAACTGCGCCGGCGAGAATATAACGAAGAACTTCCGCTTCTTCCCCGAGGCTGATATAAGCAGCAGCGCGGTCGCCGAGTGGTTCCTGCAGATGTCCGCCGCGAGGGGGCCGATTACGCTCAGGTTGGATGAGGACAGGAGCAACAACGCGCTCATGTCGCTCTGGGACCGCCCCTTCGGAAAGCAGTTCTGGAAGCTTAACCACAGCCGCGCCGCCGAGGTGGACGTTGACAACGAAGTCTGTCCGATGTTCATAGGCGAGCAGTCCCCGGTCAGGGTCGACCACGACATGATGACGACGATTAAGGGCTTGTACGCGATTGGCGATGTCAGCTACTGCGGCTCGGCGGCCCCCGGTGCCGTTCCCGCGCCTCCCGGACGTAACCGCGGCTCGGGCATACTCAACGCCGTGTTTGCCGGCGTGGTCTGCGCCGAGAGCACCTGCAAGACGGCAAGGTCCAATGAGCTTGTGCCGCTTGACGAAAAGAAGGTTGAGGCGAGCGCCGAGCGCGTATACGCGCCGCTAAGCCGCGAGACCGGCTGCACGGCTAAGGACGTCATCCGCCTGATTCAGAGAGCTGTCGGGCCCGTGGAGCAGTCGGTATACATGAGCGCGCACCGCATAGCGATAGCCTTGAAGTATGTGAACAAGGCGAAAGAGCTAGCCAAGACCTTGAAGGCCGTTGACTTCCACGACCTTATTGCCTGTCACGAGGCCGAGGCCATGGTGCTCTGCGCCGAGATGCAGTTTAGGGCCTCCGACATGCGCAAGGAGTCGAGAGGCTGGTTCCTGCGCGAAGACTACCCCGATATGGACAACAAGGGCTGGCTCAAGTGGATTATTGTCCAGAACAGGGACGGGGATATGGTGTTCAGCACCGAGGATGTGCCCTACAAGAAGTGGAAGGTGCAGCCATACATAGATTAGCCTGCGCTCAACATTAAGACAGGAAAGGTGGTTGACTATGGTAAAGCGCACTTTGGAAGAGCTCAAACCCTACGATGCCCCGGGCCATTTTAAAATGACGGCGATGAGAATTCACGGCAAAGAGGAGACCGGCGCCGAGAAATTCTGGGTAGGACTTTCCACCTTTCTCCCGGGCGGCGGAGCCGAATACGCGTACGAGGACAACCCGCTGGAGAAGTTCTACTACGTACTTGAAGGTGAGATTACGGTAACAGACAAGGCCGGCAAGGAGTATGTCGTCCACGCGGGGGAATCGATTTCCTTTGCCCCGTACGAGGGACGCAGCCTCATAAACAACACGAACAGGCCGGCGGTTATGCTTGTCGTGATAAATTATCCGGATTGAGGTTGAGACTATGATTAGAGTGGATAAGGATTTTGCACTTAATATGTTCAGCATCTCCGGCAAGGTTGCAATCGTGACCGGCGCCACCGGCGCTTTGGGTGGCGCGGTAGCCAAGGCCTACGGCTACCAGGGCGCGAAGGTCGTGATGACAGCCCGGAATCTTGCAAAGCTTAAGGAGCTTGAGCAGGAGTTTAAGGCAGAGGGCATAGACTGCGCCATTTTTGCGGCTGACCCCGCCGTTACCGAGGATGTAATAAAGCTTGTGGACTTTGCGGTCGCGACATATGGCGAAGTGAACATCCTCGCCGTCTGCCACGGCTACAACAATCCCAAGAGCATTCTGGAGCAGAGCGTCGAGGACTGGCAGAAAATCATGGATGCGGACCTGAAGAGCGTCTACATAGTCTGCAAGGCCGTCGCCGAGCAGATGGTAAGGCAGAACAAGGGCGGCAAGATAGTCGTGACCTCCTCCGCCCGCAGCAAAATGGGCATGAAGAACTACACGGGCTACTGCGCCTCGAAGGGCGGCTGCGATCTGATGATTCAGTCCATGGCCTGCGACCTTGCCCCGCACCATATAAACGTCAACACAATAAACCCGACCGTTTTCCGCTCCGACCTTACCGAATGGATGTTTGACCCCGAGTCGGCGGTCTACCAGAATTTCCTGAAGCGCCTTCCGATAGGGCGGCTCGGAGAAGTCCAGGACTTTATCGGCCTTGCGACCTTCCTCGCTTCCCCCGCCTCGGACTTTTTGACCGGCGGCAACTACGACGCGACGGGCGGCTACTGGAGCAACTGATATGAGAGAGATAAAAAACGTTGTGGTCGTGGGCGCGGGCATGATGGGCAACGCAATTGCACAGGTGTTCGCCTCGGACCCCGGCTTAAATGTAATCCTGAAGACCCGCGCCCTGAAGGAGGACCGCTATAAGCCGATTGAGGAGAACCTCGACATCATGATTGCCCGGGGCGCCGCGACGGAGCAGGAAAAGAAGGAGATATTAGCGCGAATCCGCTTTGTCACGGACGAGGCCGAGGCCTATACGGAGGCCGATTTTGTCATCGAGTGCTATCCGGAAGTCATGGAAATGAAGCAGGAGCTCTTTGCAAGCATTGAAAACTACTGCCGGGACGACTGCATACTCGCGACGAACACCTCGGTTATGAGCGTGACGGAAATCTCGGAGAAATGCAGGCGCCGTGAGCGAGTTGTGGGCACACACTTCTGGAATCCGGGACACCTGATTCCGCTCGTCGAGGTAGTAAAGTCGGATTTCACGAGCGAAGAGGTCATGCAGGCCACGATGGAGCTTCTGACACGCGTCGGGAAAAAGCCCATATACTGCAAAAAGGACGTGCCGGGCTTCGTGGCCAACAGGCTTCAGCACGCGCTCTGGCGCGAAGCCTTCTACATGGTGGAAAACGGCATAGCCGACCCCGCCACTGTGGACGCCGCCTGTAAATACGGCCCGGGCCTGCGCTGGCCGGTCATGGGCCCGATGGAAAACTCGGATTTGGTCGGTATTGAGCTTAGCTACAACATCCACAAGTATATCCTAAAGCACCTTGCCGACAACCATGAGCCCTCGCCGCTGCTTGAGGAGATGCTAAAGCGCGGAGACCTCGGCTTTAAAACCGGCAAGGGCTGGCAGGAGTGGACGCCCGAGCAGATGAAGGCCTCTGCCGACGGCCTTAAGGAATACCTCATAGATTACGCGGCGAAGCACAAGGCGTAACTCCCTGCAAAAATACCATCAAATATCAAACAAGGAGTGAAAACAATGGGAAAAAAGGTTTTTGTCGACTTGACCCACCCGTTCGGCGCTGAGATTCCCCGCTGGCCGTATTTTGACAAGCCTTTAATCGACAATACGCACACCATGGCAAAGGGCGGCGTGCTCACCCAGAAGATTACCTGCACGATGCACACCGGAACGCACTGCGACGCCCCCCGCCACGTTATGGAATACGAGTTTGACGGAAGACGCGCGCGCTATACACACGAGATGCCCATAGACGCATACACCGGCGAAGCGGTCTGCCTGCCTATCGACATCGAGCCCTGGGGACTTATTCTCCCCGAGCACCTGGAAGCCGCCTGCGAAAAGGTCGGAATCAAGCCGTCGGAGCTTGAGGGCATGGTACTCTGCCTTAACACCGGAATGCACCGGCTGTTTGACGACAGCAAGGCATATTATCACTATGCCAGCGGCACCGGAGTTGAAGCCGGCAAATGGTTTGTCAAACACAAGGTAAAATGCGTGGCCATGGACTCTCAGGCCCTTGACCACCCGTTGCACACCGCTATGGGCAACAACGGCATGACCCGGATGAACCTGCTGGGCGCAACCGGCATACCCATCACCGAGGAATATAAGATGCTCTTCGGCGAGGAGGCATATGCCGAGTTTGACAAGTTTGAATATATCCGTATTCACGGCGAGAAGGCATATTATGAGAAATTCGGCCTGCTTGAGGACTTCGGCAACTGGGGCACCTGGGAGCCCTGCCACAAGCTCATGCTTGGCCACGGCATCGTAGGCGTTGAGAACCTGGGCGGAGACCTGGACAAGGTAAGCGGCAAGCGCTTTAAATTCTACTGCTTCCCCCTGCGCTGGTATATGGGCGACGGTTCGATGGCCCGCTGCGTTGCCGAAATCGACGAGGACGAGCTAAACGATGTTCCGGACCGCATCTACGAGTATGGCGGGACCGGCTATGCCGACGAAACCGGTGGCGGCGGCAGCGGAATCGAGTATATGCAGCGCCTGTTCAGCCGAAAGAAAAAGTAATTTAATATAACCGAAGCAGTATCGGGAAAGGAGCACCAATAAAATGAGTGACCTCTCAAAAAAGAGAATAATCACCGTTGCCACCACGGGCGCCTGGCCGACAAAGGAGAATAACCCCAACGTCCCGATAGAGCCGGCCGAGATAGCCGAAGAGGTCTACAACTGCTGGAAAGAGGGCGCCGCCATCGCTCACATCCATTGCCGCAACGATGAGGGAAAAGCGGCGATGGTGTTCGAGAAGTTTGAGGAGGTTGTGCGCCTCATCCGCGCCAAAAAGGACTGCGACATTATACTTAACCTCACCACCTCGGGCGGCGTCAATCTCCGCGAGGAGGACAGGATAAAGCCGTTCTACGAGCTTCAGCCGGAGCTCGCCTCCTACGACTGCGGAACGATGAACTGGCAGCACACAACCGTGTTTGAGAACAACCCGAAGTTCCTAGAAAAGCTCGGGACCCTCATGCAGGAGAGGGGCGTAAAGCCCGAAATCGAGGTCTTTGACCCGGGTATGATTTACAACGCGGGATACCTCGTGAAAAAGGGCTTCCTAAAGCCCCCGCTGCACTTCCAGTTCTGTATGGGCGTCCCCGGCGGAATCGGCGCCTCGACCAAGAACCTCGTTTTCATGAAGGAGATTATGGAAGAGGTGGCCCCGGGCTCAACATGGTCCGCTTTCGGCATAGGAGCGAGCGCGATGGAGATATTGTACGCGACTGTCGCCATGGGCGGACACGTCCGCGTGGGGATGGAGGACAATGTCTACTACAAAAAGGGCGTCCTTGCCGAGAGCAACATGCAGTTTGTCGCCCGCGCAAAACGGGTAATAGAGGAGTTCGGATGCGAGGTTGCAAGCCCGGACGAGGCGAGGATGATTCTCGGCCTCAAAAAATAGATGATTGGTCCCAAAACCATAGATTTAGAAGAAGCGGCATCTTTTCAGATGCCACTTCTTCTAAATGGCTGAGCAGCCAGACGAAAGCGAGATGTTGCTGATTCCTAAAATTAAATAATTCAAAGGTTCGCACAGGCGAGCACTAATTTGCAGGAGGATATTGATGTCCAAAATTATTTCTGTAAAAGAGGCTGTTGCCATGATTCCTGACGGAGCCAGCATCATGGTAGGCGGCTTTATGGGTTGTGGCAACCCGCATAGAATCATTGATGAGTTATCAAAAAGCGGAAAGGGCAACTTCAAACTTATCTGCAACGACGGCGCCCAGCCCGGCGGACCTATGGGTGAAGAGCACTACGGGGTGGCCAAACTCATACACAACCGCCAGGTTAAGCATCTTGTGGCGACACACGTCGGCTTAAACCCCGAGGTCGGACAGCAGATGAACGAAGGCACATTGAAAGTAGACCTTATCCCGCAGGGCTCGTTTGCGGAAATGATACGGGCCGGCGGGTCGGGTCTCGGCGGTGTTCTGACGCCTACCGGCGTAGGTACGATTATTGAAGAGCTGAAGGATTACGTCCACTCCGTTCAGGAGATTGACGGGAAGAAATTCTTGCTTATGAAACCGCTTCGCGCCGATTTCGCCCTGATTAGCGGGTATAGGGTCGACAAGCTGGGCAATGTCTGGTACAAGGGCTCGACCAGCAATTTCGGACTTATGATGGCCACCGCTGCGAACGTGGTGATTGTCGAGGCCGACAATATCGTGGAAGTCGGCGAAATTGAGCCAGAAAACGTCAGAACCCCCGGGATTTTTGTGGATTACATAGTGGACGGGGGTGCTTAAACGATGGATAGAGAGTATATTAAAAACTTTATAATTGCCCGCGCCGCCAAGGAAATCAGGGACGGCGACATCGTAAACCTGGGGATAGGAATGCCGACTATGCTGCCTAAGTTCCTCCCGGAGAACGTGAAAGTCACCGTTCAGGCCGAAAACGGGCTGTTGGGGGTTATACCCTGCACGAAGGAGACTTACGACCCGATTTACAAGGTTGACGCAGGGGCAACACCCGTCACGGTAGCGCCGGGCGGCTGCTTTTTCGACTCCTGCACCTCCTTCGGGATGATAAGGGGAGGACACATTGACGTCACGATTTTGGGCGCGCTGGAAGTCGACGAGCAGGGTAACCTTTCAAACTGGATTATCCCCGGGAAAAAGCTGCCCGGCATGGGCGGGGCTATGGATCTGGTGGTGGGGGCCAAAAAAGTCATAGTTACGATGGAGCACACCCAGAAGGGGCAGCCCAAGATACTGAAGAAATGCAGGCTGCCGCTGACAGCTCTAAACTGCGTGAACCTGATTATTACGGAGATGTGCGTGATAGAGGTCACCGATAAGGGTTTGAAACTCATTGAGATTAACCCAGAGTTTACGGCCGAGCAGGTACAGGAAGCCACGGAAGCTACACTCATAATCTCCGATGAGCTTAAGCCGATGGCCTGAAAAGCGGCATTTTAAATACCCGGCAAACTTATAAATCTTAAACATGTAATAAGCAGAATCCAAATTCTTTTTAGGAGACATAACATATGGCAAACAAAGCCTATATTGAAACTCAAAATACGCTGCCGGTTTACGACGAGTGCGACATACTGGTCGTCGGTGGCGGCAGCGCCGGACATTCGGCGGCGATTGCCGCTGCCCGTGCCGGGGCGAAGAACATAATCCTCATGGAGCGCTACGGCTATATGGGCGGCGACGCGACGGGAGGCTACGTCATCATGGTGCCGAAGCTCTCATGGTACAATAAATCCTTTGTCCGCGGCATCCAGGAGGAGTGGTTTACAAGACTAAGCCCCATCCCGAACGCCGTTTTGGGTCCGGACCTTAGCAAAATCGGCAAGGACAGCGACCAGGCGCTTATAAATGCCTGGGCTAAAATCCACGGCTGCGTGAGCGAGAGCGAGCCGAAAAGGCTCGTGCGCGCCGTGTATTTTGAGCCGAATCAACTGAAGATAGAGCTCGACAAAATGCTCCTCGAGCATAAGGACGCAATCCGCGTGCTCTGCCACTGCTGGGGCACAAAGCCGATAATGGAAGGAAACGAGGTCAAGGGCGTCATATTTGAGAGCAAGGAGGGCCGCAAGGCGATACTTGCTAAAGTCGTTATCGACGCGACCGGCGACGGAGACATCTTCCGTCAGACCGGCGCTCCCTACTCGACGCTTGCCGACGGGGAGACCCGCTCGAGCACGACGGCACTCGTCTGGCGCATGGGCGGGGTGAACTATGACCTCTACTATGAGTGGCAGAAGGCAAATCCCAAAGAATATGCATCGCTGCGCCAGAACCTGGCCAAGGTCGCAGGTTTCATAAGCGCGCCGCTGCCGAGCGCGCAAAACGACGTCGTCTGGGTCAACAACTGGCACCCGAACCGCGACTGCGCGACCATTAAGGACGCGACCGAAACGGAGATAAACACGCGCAATACAATCCGCGACGTGATTGAGTACCTGAAAGAGGTCTGTCCCGTGGGCTTCAGGGACGCCTTCCTGTACGATATTGCACCGCAGCTCGGAAGCCGCGGAAGCTGCCGCTTAAAGGGCGAATATATAATGACGGCGAACGATTTCGCCTTCGCCACAAAGCATGACGACGTCATTGCCTGGCACTCGACTATATGCATGATAAACGACTGCGCGCCCGTGGAGATACCCTACCGCGCAATCCTGCCGCAGAAGGTTGAAAACCTGCTTGCGCCGGGGCGCCATCTGTCGGCGGACAACGTGGCAATCGACTGGCTTAACCTGATACCGCAGTGCATAGGCACCGGCCAGGCAGCCGGAGTAGCCGCGGCCGTGGCTATGGCTGACGGCACAAGCGTGCGCGACGTGGACATCCGCAAGGTGCAGAACATACTCATAGACCAGGATGTGCCGCTGCCGCGCAACGAGCGCGTCGACAAGTCTTACACAGAGCTTTGTGAGCAGTACAACTACGGGCTATACACCGACCTTGCGAAGAAAATGAAGGCCGACGCCGAGGAGCTCAAGGAGTATCGCCAATCCAGCATACCGATTCCCGGAAAGGATTCGTCTCATTAAACACAATCTCGCGGAAAGGTAGGTAAATGGTATGGATATTATCATGAACACGGGCGGAGAGTACGGCAAGTATATGGTTCAGGATTTAAAAGCGCCGAAGTTTTCACCGGGATTTGAGGAGTTCTACAACACATTTGCCCGTAGAGTCCTCTGGATTGACAACAATGTCGTTCCGGGCGCGTTCCAGTTCAGCTCTTCATGGTATCTGAAAGCCTCGGACGTGCGCCCCCTGCACAAGCATGACGAGCACTACCATGACGTTGACGAGCTTATCGGTTTCTACGGCTCAAATCCCGACGACCCCTACGATTTGGGGGGAGTAATCGAAATAGGGATAGGCGGAGAGATTCACCGCATTACGAGGAGTACGCTGATTTTCCTCCCCGCGGGACTTAAGCATCTGCCCCTTTCCATTATCGAGCTGCACCGCCCAATCTTCCATTTCTCGGTGGTAATGGCTCCGTTCTACAGCACTACCCATACAAACACTGGAGAAACAAGCTTACTCAACCAGCCCCGCGACAAGTAGGGCACACAAATAAAAAGAGAAGGGGACTTCATCATGCCAATGAACAATAACGGCAGGCTGGGCTATCTGATTATGCAGGACTTAGGGCAGCTTCCTCCTTCGCACTCAAGCCCCGAAGTTATTGCTTCTTACGAGCGCTTCGGCAAGCGTATCCACTGGGTGGATGGCAACAACATACCCGGCTCTTTCCAAATGAACACATCATGGTGGTTCAAGGCTAACAGAGAGTCCATTCTTTCAAACCCCAAAAGCCAGGTTGGCAAGCCTCATTCGCACGGTTTCCCAGAGATTCTCGGATTTTATGGCTCGGACCCCAATAATCCGTACGACCTCGGTGGAGAGGTGGAGCTCTACCTTGACGGAGAACCGTACATACTTACAAAGAGTACTATGGTTTTCATACCGCCGAATCTTCCGCACTGCCCCTTACTTGTCAATCGCGTCGACAGGCCAATCTTCCACTTCTCCGTTGTGATGAACGGCGAATACACCTTCGAGCGTGACGATGAGTAAGCACATTGCCAACTGGATGCTAAGGCCTCCTTGCATTTAGATGGAAGCAGTCCCGCACTGTTTGTCCCAATAGCCGCGGATTGCTTTCATTCTAATGCATCGCAGTCTCGATGTAACAATAAAGGTCGGACGCGGCCGGGCGATCCAGCGGATTTTATTTAAAGGAGTGATGGAGTTTGAAGATAATCCGCGGCATATCCAGGTTTTTTACATGGCTTTGTATGGGATTCATAGCGGCTCTCATGCTGCTTATGGTTGCGGAAGTTCTTGACAGAGCTATTTTCAACAGGTCCATTATGGGCGCAACGGAATGGGCGCAGGTGCTTTTGCTGTGCAATATGACCGCCCTGAGCGCCGCAATCCTCAGCAATCGCCAGATTAAAATCGACGTACTGACCTCAAAGCTGGGCCCGAAGGCGCAGGTAATAATGGACATTATTGTGCTGACCCTGTCATTCTTAGCTATAGCCTTTATTTCGTGGCAGCAATACTTCTATGCCCTGAAAAGCCTTAAGAACCAGGTCTTCTATATCACCATAGGGCTTCCTCAATGGCCGTTTGTAGCAATGTTTGCGTTTGCTTACGCGGTCGGCGCGCTGACGACGCTCTCCCTTATCATAAGGAAGGTTGCCGCTCTGGCAACCGGCCGATGGGAAGAAGAGGCAAAGCTTGAGGACATGGACCCGATATTTGTGTTCGGCAAAGGGAAAAATGCCGAAATGCTGTCAAAAAAAGATGAGGCCTCCGACAGCCCGGAAGGCAAGAAGGAGGAAGAAAAATGAGTCCTGAACTAATCGGCCTTCTCGGCATAATCCTCCTGCTTGTTTTGCTTGCGTGCAAAATGTGGGTCGGAGCGGCCATGTCGCTTGTGAGCATCATAGGCATCATCATACTCAGAAACTTCACCGTAGCAGCGTCCCTTGCAGGCTCATCGGGCTTTACGAACCTAAACTCATATGCCTTTACCGTCATGCCGATGTTTACCTTAATGGGCATGATAATAGCGGAAGGCAATATGGGAAGGGACCTTTACAGCGCCGCTTACGCCTGGGTAGGGCGCTTCAGGGGCGGCCTTGCCTCGGCGACGATTGTGGCCTGCGGTATTCTGGGCGCCATATGCGGCTCGACCCATGTCGGCGTGCTCGTAATGGCCCGAGTGGCGATGCCCGAGATGAAGAAAAACAATTACGATGAGTCCTTTGCCGCCGGCTGCGTGGCCGCGGGAGCGCCGCTCAGTATTCTCATCCCACCCAGCATGGGCTTTATAATGTACGGCATACTCACGGAAAACTCGATTGGCAAGCTCTTCATATCCGGCATCGGCGTCGGAGTTGTTCAGATGATACTGTACGTAATTCTTGTCACAGTTATCTGTACGATAAAGCCCAATTACGGGCCGCGCGGACCGAAGTTTGAATTTAGGTACAAGCTCAAGACTCTCGTCAAAGTCCTGCCGATAATGTGCCTTATGATTCTCGTGCTCGGAGGAATTTACGGCGGGCTTTTCACAACTACTGAGGCGGGCGCGATAGGCGCTCTCGGCTCAATACTTATCTCCCTTGCCTTCCGCCAGCTCACCGTCAAGAAGTTTGTAAAGGCCCTCAAGGATACGGCTGTGCTCTGCGGCATGGTTTTCTTCCTGATTGCGGCTACATATTTGTTCGTAACCTTTATGAGCTTAAGCCGCGTCCCGATGTGGCTTGCCAATATAATTACCGGTCTTGCCGTTCCAAAGTGGGTAATATCCATCGCTCTCGTTGTTCTCTATTTTATACTCGGCATGTTCCTGCCTGACACACCCATGGTGGCGCTTACCGTCCCCGTACTCTATACGGCGCTTATGAAGGTAGGTTTTGACCCCATATGGCTGGGCGCCTTTGTCGTTAAGCTCATGGCTGTCGGCTCAATTTCGCCACCGGTTGGTATGTGTGCTTTCACGATGGCGGGTGTCAGTGGCATAAGAGTCGATAAGATATTTAAGGGTGTTATTCCATTCCTTGCGGTTGACGTAGTCATACTGATTCTTATGATTATCTTCCCGGGAATTGCAACGTATCTTCCAAGTCTGATGAAATAAGTTTTAAAGGAGGAAAAAGCATGAAGAAAACACTGTCCATTGTTCTTGTCGCGGTTATGCTACTGTCCCTTTTGGCGGCCTGCGGTGAAAAACCCCAGCCTACCCAGCCGCCCGCAAGCCAGCCGCCCGCAACACAACCCCCCGCAACCGAGGCCCCGCAGCCGACCACCGGTCCGACCGCGCCTCAGGAGCTGAAGTATACCGGCCCTGCAAGAGAGCTTACGGTAAACTTCTCTTCAAATGAGGCGACGCAGAAGGTCTATACCGACGCTTTACAGCGCATAACCGACCGCACGGACGGAAAAATTACCTTCGTCTACTATTACAGCAACTCGCTGCTCCAGCCGACCGAGGCGCTTGACGGCCTTGAAAACGGGGTCTGCGACATTTCCGACGTCACCATGGCAAACTTCCGCGAGCGCTTCGTGTACACGCAGCAGGTCACAAGCTATCCCTTCCTCGGCTTCACCAGCATTGCCATGGCCTCCGATGTAATGAATCAAAACTTTTTTGACAATGAGCTTATAATGAACGAGTTTACGTCCGCAAACATCTATCCCCTCTTCTTCCTCGGAGTATGGGGCACGGCTATGGCGTTTAAGAACCCCACCGAGATAAGCACCCCCGATACGGTCAAGGGACTTAAGCTCGTCACCGACAACCCCCTGCTCAGCAAATACCTTAACGACATAGGTGCCACCCCCGTTGCCCAGCCCCCCACAGAGTACTTCTCCAGCCTGAACAACGGCGTTGTCAACGGCGTTATCAACGGCATCCATGTTATAAACATTTTCGGAGCTCTTTCAATCGCCAAATCGGTATATGTGTTTGAGAGAAGCTTTGCGACGGGCTCCCGCGCAATCTGCATCAACCTTGACGTGTGGAACTCCTTTGACGACACGCTCAGGCAGATATTCATGGAAGAGATTCAGGGCATGCAGCTCTGGAAAGACGCCGTCGACTATTGGACGGTAGCCGACCAGAGCCACTTTGACGACTGCGAGAAGTGGAACATCCCCGTCTATCGCATTGAGGGCGAAACAATGCAGGCCTGGGTCGACGCGCTCAAGCCCTACGGCGACGCAGAACTTAAGCAGCTCTATGACAAGGGCTATACCGAGGTTTACAATGTCCTTGACTTTGTGAACAAGGCTATCGATAATTACAAGCCGAGGTACACACCAAACTAGGCGGGTTGATGCAAAACATACGCAGATAAAATAGACTTTGCGCAGCAAACGGGCTTCTTCGAGGCTGCATTGATAAAGATTAAACGCACCTTGCCGCAAGGGCAGGGTGCGTTTGCTTTTAGGTGTTGGATAAAATTTATGGTGAAAAATAGCGACCCGGTGCTTATGGAACCTTCTATGTCGGCGTTTCTCAGCTCAGATTTTTAAGAATCTCATGGTAACGCCGGGTTCCCAATTCGCTCGGCTCACCCTTTTTACAGAAGGATAAGCCGGAAAGCTTCCTGTTCACCCGCTCTACCACAATCATACCGTTTGACAGCTTGGACTGCAAAACACCCAGCGCTTCTAAAAATCTCGGGTCCTTTTTGGCTCTGTCGAAAAACGACAGGACATAGACATATTGAAAGAGATTGTAATCTCTGAAGGGGTATTCCAGCTGCATGAAAAGAGTGCCTATCCCGTAATGGCAGGGGCCGAGCGGCAGGCGGCTTGTCCAGTGGTTGAGCAAAAACTCAACCGCCCTGTCGAGGGCCGGCTCCTTGTTCAGGTAATCCGTAAAGCAAAATGCGTTTAGGGCTATCAGCGTCGGGCCCGGGTTTGAAAACTCAGTTTCGGGGCCTCTCCCAAAACTGAATTTCCTGCATTGCCAGCCGCCGTCGAAATGCTGCGTGTCCAATAAGTGCTGAAACGTTTTCCGGAGCCTTTCATCGCCTGTATAGCCCATATGGCAGAGCGTGCTCACTGCGTAGGCAGTCTGGCAGGGATAGATTGCACCCTGCGGGTACAGCTTAAAGCGTCCATCTTCGCGCCGGGTGCTGAAAATGAGGTCGGCAAGCTCTTTAAGGGGCGATTCGGTCGGCTCCATTCCGAGCTCCAGCAGCAAAAGCGCGCTTCCCAGGGCGGAGAACGGACCGCCCTTGAGCAGCCTCTTATCGGGCGTCGTCCAATAATCCCAGCCGTTGTCGTATCGTTTCGCGAGTATCGCCTCTACGTCGGCCTGATACCTTCTTTCTACCGCCATTTGCTCGCCTCCAAGAAGTTGATTAATAATGTCTTTTACAAAAGCTTCTCGACCTGCTTCTTGGTCTTTTTATCCAGGGTTTCACCCGAAAGTGCGCGCAGGAAAACGCTCTCGATTTCATCGGTGTTATAAGTCTTTCTGATCTGGGCAAGAACGAGCAGAATATCGAGCAGCACCAGTTTGCGCATGGTTTCTTTTACTGACATTATATCGAAGGAAGTAAGCTTGCCGGCTATTTTACCGCCCAGGTCCGGCCTGTGCGCCACGATTTTGACCAGGGACTGAATGCACTGACGTACCGTTATGGGCTTTTCGTCGTTTAATAAGTCAAGATAGTCGTCAATAGTGCCGTCAAGCCTGTTTTCGGTATCCCACCTTGCATTGTCGGCAATAAGCATAAGGCCGATGCTTCTCTGGTAGGAGTTTCCGCTTTTCAGCTTTGACTTGAAGGTCTCCCAGAACGGGTAGACATCATCGGACAGCTGCGAGCGGTGCTGAAGAGTCAGGAAGGCCTTATACCTAATGTCGTCGTCCTGTACAGACAACAGCTCGACGAGCCGGGGAAGCTCCGAACTGTTTATCACCTTTACCGCCTCGGGCAACTCATCCTTGTCAAGGGCAATTATGCTATGGGCTGTAATCATATGTATCCTCCCCTTATTAGAAATTCTCCGGGCTTTATGCCCAAAGACAGAGCTGGCTGTTTTCCGGCCCAAGCTCCGAAACGAAGTCGAAGACTTCCTTGGTGCCGAAGATGATACCGTTTTCCTCGCAGAGCCTCCGGGCATGCCGGTCGAGCCTTTCACTGTTCGGGCTTCTTACGATGTAAGACAAGCCGAAGGTGCGGATATACTCGCGTTTAAGCCCCGGGAACAGCTCGTCGAGCTTGCTGTAAAAGTATTCGCGATTGCCTTGGCGGAGCGTCATGCCGATTCCGAAGGTTAAAAGGCCGCGCACCTTCGCGTCGATGCAGTAAGATAAAATGCCCTCGATGTTTTCTGTGCTGTCGTTTATAAAAGGGAGAATGGGTGTTATCCAGACAACTGTGGGTATTCCCGCTTTTTGCAGCTCTTTTAGCACCTCAAAGCGCCTGCGCGTGGTGGCGACCTTCGGCTCCAGCTTTTTGCAGAGGTCCTCGTCAAAGGTCGTAAGCGTCATCTGCACGACACATTTTGCCTTTCTGTTTATCTTCTGCAAAAGGTCGATGTCCCGGAGCACAAGGTCGGACTTTGTTATGACCGATGCGCCGAAGCCGTGCCGCTCTATGACCTCCAGGCACTGCTTCATGTGGCGGAGCTCTTTCTCCAGTGGAATATAGGGGTCTGTCATGGAGCCGGTTTTTATCACTGCCCTTTTGCGCCTTTTTGAAAGAGTCCGGTCGAGAAGCGCCACCGCGTTTACCTTCACTTCGATGTCTTCAAAGGTATCGGTCATACCGTAGCATTCGCTTCGCGAATCGCAGTATATGCAGCCGTGCGTACAGCCGCGGTAGATGTTCATATTGTTCTCGCTTGATAGAATGCTTTTGGCCGTTACTTTACGCATGATTATGTCCCTTGCCTTGCTTTTGCCTGCTCTGCAATCTGCATAAGGTCAGGCTGCACGCTCTGCGTGAATTTACTGCTCCAGCTCATTTCTACCGGCTCCTTCTGTCAAGAAAATACCTATTTCGCGCTCGCTGCGCGCCACCCGTTTCATCCGGTATTTGCAAGCAAACCGCCTTGCGGACAGTATACCACAAAATCACAGGGAACTGACAAGAAATGTTAATAAATACCGGCCATTTTTTAGCGCTGTGGGAAATTAACGGTAGAAACTTTGCTTATATGGCTTTATAATGGAGAAGTAAAGAGCGATTCTTTGAATTGTGGGCAGGTGAGCTAATAACCATATGAACATATTAATCGCGGACGACGAGAACGACATTCGAAATCTGCTAAAAATCAGCCTTGAGGAAAACGGGTACACAGTCCTGACCGCACAAAACGGCAGGGAAGCCTGGGACATCCTCAGGGAGCGGGAAGTCCATCTTGCCATCCTCGATGTGATGATGCCGGTGATGGACGGGTTTAACCTTCTGCGCAAAATAAGAGAGCACAGCACCATCCCTGTTATCTTCCTGACCGCAAGGGGGGACGACATGGACAAGGTGCTGGGGCTGGGGCTGGGTGCGGACGACTATCTCGTCAAGCCCTTTTCGATTGCAGAGCTTATTGCCCGAGTGGGGGCACAGCTCAGGCGGAACAACGAGTACCTCTTGACTAAGGAAAAATCGAACTCTAGCATAACATACGGCAATTTGACCGTAGACAAGGAAAAATGCTGCGCCTTTAAGGACGGAGAGCCCATCGAGCTCGGCGCGAAAGAGTACAAGCTGCTATTGCACTTTATCGAGAACCCGGAGAGGGTTTTTACAAAGCGGCAGCTCTACCAAGCGGTATGGGGAGAGGAATACTATTTTGACGACAACACCGTGATGGTCCACATAAGCCGGGTCAGAAGCCGTATTGAGGACGACCCGCAGAAACCAAAGTACCTGAAAACCATACGCGGCATCGGGTACAAGTTCCACTATACCGGTGAATAGCCATGAAAAGAAAGCTCTCCAATCAGTTTCTCAGGAATTTTCTGCTGATATTTGTGCTTGCGATTCTGGATGCGGTGCTCGCCTTTGCGCTGCTGTCCTTTGCCAGCGGATTTATTTCGAGTTCTCTTACAAAAAGCCAGCACCCCGCAAGCGAGATTATCAGAGAGGATTATAATCAGATTGACGCATCCGCCGTTGTGCAAAGCGGCGGCGGGGTTCAGGTTGTGGATAAAGATTACCGCGTCGTATTCTCAAGCGGTCTGGATACCATAGGGAAAGACGCTCTGACCGCCGCGGAATTTACGGAATTTTTGACTGAAAGCCGAAATAAGCCCTACCACTACGATATTATATACCAGCCCGAAGGCGAGTTCTGGCTGATTGTCACATTCCCCACCTCAATCCGGCTGGATTTTGCCCTCGTGCATAATAAAGAGGCCGCCCCCGGCGATTTCATGAAGGCGGGAGTTGTGATTGCCCTTGTGGCGCTAGTTTTTATTCTGATACTGGCCCTGTCGGCGTTTATCTATTCAAGGATTACCGCGGCGAGCATCACGGTTCCCCTGAAAAAGCTCTGTGACGGCACAAGGCTTTTGCGGGAAGGCGACTATTCCGTACGCGTGGATTTGCGCCTGAAAAATGAGTTTGCCGAGCTTCAGAACACCTTTAACGACATGGCCGCCCGGATTGAGCACGAGATTTCCATGCGCAAGAAATCGGAGGAGGACAGGCGGCGGCTCATTCTCGACATCTCCCACGACCTTAAAAATCCAATGTCCAGCATACAGGGCTACGCGGAGCTGCTCATTCAGAAGACGGGCATGGGCGAGCGGGAGCGCAAAGAGCACCTTGAGGTCATAGTCAACAACAGCAAGAGGGCAAACCGGCTTCTTACCGAGCTTTTCGAGCTGTCCCGCATGGACAGCCCGGAATTTTCCTTAAATCATGAAAGAACCGATATATGCGAACATCTCCGGCAAATCTGCGGCGAGCTTGTGCCGCAGCTTGAGAGAGAAGGCTTCAAATATGAATTTGACATCCCGGAGGAAAGCGTTTTTGCAATGCTCGACACCGACCGGTTCAGCCGGATTATTCATAACCTCGCGAATAATGCGATGCGGCATAATCCGCCGGGAACACAGGTTTCAGTAAGCCTGACGGTGCAGAACAATCAGATTGTGATTGATTTCAGCGACGATGGGGCCGGAATTCCGGAGCATCTGAAGGAGACAATATTCAGGCCCTTTGTGAGGGCCGACGAGTCCCGCAATTCCAAAACCGGCGGCAGCGGGCTGGGACTGTCCATTGCCAAGAGGATTGCCGAAGCGCACAGAGGGGACTTGACGCTGCTGCGTGGCGAAGACAGGGGCAGCACCTTCCGGGTTATGATTCCTGCGATTTAAGCTAAATTTAAGATTAATATCAGCTGTATGACAGGTTCGACTGCTATGATTATCCCAAACCTGAAATACGGCTGATTTTTTATTGTGAGGTAGGGTCAATGAAGCATGAACCGACTTATGTTGAGATATTCCTGACAAGGCTTGCGTTTTTCTTTTGCGGTGGGTCTGTTTACCGGGCGTTTGCGGACCGTCTCCCACTTGGGGGCCATGAGCGTGTGCTCGATTTCGGCTGCGGCATGGGAACAGTCGCGTACTTTGTAGCAAAAAGGCTGCACCGGGGTCATCTGACCTGTTTGGATGTCTCTGAGCGCTGGCTAAATGCCTGTCGCAAAACTCTAAGGAGCTTCTGGAACGTTAGCTTCCTGAGAGGGGAGGCCACTCATCTTACAAAGGAAAGCTTTGATATAGTGTACTGCCACTTTGTGCTGCACGATATTCCGGAGCGCGAGCTTGAGAGAATCATCCCCGCGCTATCAGTCTCCCTTAAACGCGGCGGCCTGCTCGTCTTCCGGGAACCGCTGAAGGAAACCGGGAAATTGGGCGCGATTAAACGCCTGATGGAGGGAAACGGGATGTCTCCAAGTTTTAGCCGTGTAACCGATGTTCCGATTATGGGCAATGCCCTTGAAAGCGTATACATTAAGCTGTAACGGAGGTCTTAATATGTTTCAAACAGTTTTATTTATTGGTTTGACCGTATTGTCGGCCGCTTTTCTCGTGGGGCTTTTACTCCAGTCGTTTTGCTTTCTCATTGCGCGCAAAAGGAAAAAGAGCAGTCCAAAGCGGCTCTCCCGCATTAAGAAAACGGCGGTGCTCTTCGCCGCGGCAATGGTATTGAACGCGGGACTGATTGCGATTTCGCAGCTAACTGCTTCAACTCCGCGCATTGTCGATGAAAACGGAAATACGCCGCAAAACGGCATCGCGGAGCTCATAAAACTTGAGCTAAACGGCAGAAAGCAGTGGATTAGCCTCAGAGGTCAGGATAAAAACGCGCCCGTTCTGCTCTTTTTAGCGGGCGGCCCCGGCGGCACGCAGATGGCGGCGGTGCGGCATGAGCTGGGAGAGCTTGAGAGGCATTTTGTCGTTGTCAACTGGGACCAGCCCGGCTCGGGCAAATCTTATTATGCCGAAAAAACGAAGGACATTACGGCTCAAACCTACATTGAGGACGGTCACGCATTGACGGAGTATTTAAAAGAGCGCTTTTCAAAGGAGAAAATCTATCTGCTGGGTGAATCGTGGGGCAGCGCACTGGGAATATTCCTCGTTGATAAGTACCCGGAGTTCTACCATGCCTTTATTGGAACGGGACAAATGGTGGACTTTGCCGAAACCGAGCGGATGGATTACCTGAAGGCTCTGGAAATCGCGCGGTTAAAGCACGACGACGCAATAGTAAAACGGCTAATCGCAAACGGCGAACCGCCCTATTACGGAAAGGACGTAACATGGAAAAGCGCGGTGTACTTAAACTATCTTAGCGCTTACATGTCGTCAAATCCCAAAATCCACAATCCGGGCTACAGCACCCTGCGGGACTTAATATCCTCCGAATACGGGCTGCTCGATAAAATCAACTTTTTCCGCGGCCTTGTCAGAACCTATAATCATGTGTACCAGCAGCTTTACTCAATCGATTTAAGAAGGGATTACACAAGGCTCGATGTGCCCGTCTACTTCTTACTGGGCAGGCATGACGTCAATGCGCCGACGGTGCTGGCCGAGGAATACTTCGAGGTTCTGGACGCGCCCGAGAAAGGCATTGTATGGTTTGAAAACTCCGGCCACAGCCCGTGGATTAACGAGCCTGAGAAGTTTGTAAAGGAGGTGCTGTCATGCTTTTCAGTAGAAAACGCAAAAGGATAAACCGTGCTCGAAACACGCGCACCATTGCTTTTCTGCTGCTTACGATTGCAATTGCTCTTGCCCTTTCCGCCTGCAGCGCAACAAAGGGCAGCATCGTAATTCTTGAAAGCCCGAACGGAGAGGGCTTTACGATGGATTTCAAGGAGTGGAGCTCAAATAACAAGTGCCGGTTATCCCTTAATAAGGGCGATTCGCTTCAGATAGAAATTGACCGCAAGGACGGAGAGATTGCCCTTACGGTGAGCGGAAAAAGCGGCAGCGAGCCCTACACGGGAAAAAGCCTTAAGACGGGAATTTTCACCGTGACGGTATCCGAAACGGACGATTACGAAATTATAGTCGCCGGCGAGAACGCGACCGGAAAGGTCACGGTCAAAAACCTGGGAGGCGCTGAGTAGAGGGTTATTATATAACAATGGCAACACCAAAATAAGAGCATGAACGTATAATCACAAAACAGATGAAGGCGGAGCATATGGGGAATTTTCATCCCCTAATGCTCCGCCTTTATTTTATTAAGAGGCTTTCTTCTTTACATGAAAAGTTAGGGGCAAGGTTTATTCCTCGCCCCTAACGGCCGAAACATTATTAACTAGCAGTCAACGCCACCGTCGACGCGCAGAAGCTGGCCGGTCACGAAAGAGGAGTCGTCCGTCGCAAAGAAGAGGGCGACGGTCCCGATTTCCCTGCCATGGCCCACGCGCTTTAAGGGTGACATTTCCTTCATGCCCTCAACCGCGGCTTCGCCGCCGACGCTGTCGAGCATTGCGGTCACTATTGCGCCGGGCAAAATTGCGTTGACCCTGATTTCGGGGCCGAGCTCACGCGCGAGCGCCTTCGTCAGCCCGTTCATGGCGTGCTTGGATGTGCAGTACGCGACGGCGCCCCATCTTGCCGAGGTGCCCGCAATCGAGCCGGTGTTGATTATACTGCCCTTGCCCTTTGCCTTCATTATTGGAGCAACTTTCTTTGCAAGTATTAGAGCAGATGTTAGGTTGACCTGCATTATCTTGTCCCATTCTTCGAGAGTGATGTCCAAGGAGTTTGCCAGACTCAGCAGGCCCGCGTTGTTAAAGAGTATATCGACTGTCCCGTATTTGGCCAGCGTCTCGTCGACGATTTTGTCGAGAGTGCTCCTGTCGGCCATGTCGGCAATGACGTATGAGGCCTCCCCGCCGTTTTCTTTGATTTTAGCGACAACCTCTTTTGCCCGCTCTTCATTTCTTCCAACAATCATCACCTTTGCGCCCTCTTCGGCGAATACATATGCCGTGTCCCTGCCCATGCCTGAAGTTGCACCGGTGATAATAGCTACTTTTCCATCCAGTCTGCCCATTTTTTCATCTCCTTTTGTAAAATTATTAGTAATATTATAAGAATCGCAAATGAATGCCTTAAGCAATTTTGTGCTGATTATATAACGAAATTTACTTTAGTATATAATTACAATTCGCTTTAGTCAATAGCCGTGGCAATAAAGTGCGAAAAAACCGGTTGAAAGGCCGCGAAAAACCGCGAAGAAGTGGGGGGAGAACAGCCCCCTGTTTGTTACGTCATCCGATAAAGTTCCGGGGATTGCCAGGGGCTTTGTTTATATTTTATCCCATATATTTTCGATTAGCACGCCTGCTCTAAAACAAAAAAATTATTTTATGTACGTTATATCGACATAATAACCAAAAATTGTAAGTTAAAATAGTCGTGCAAGCATATCTGATAAACGAGGAAATAAGCAAGGTGAAACTTAAACTGAACGATTCGGAAGCTCTGCTGCTGGATATTATCAAAAAAAACCTCTTCGACACTCCTATTGATGTGAGCGCCTACAATAGGGAGGAAATCGATTGGGGCGGCGTTTTTCGGGAGGCCTGCAGGCACAATGTCCTTCCGATAGTTTTACACAATATAAACGATTTAATTGCCGAGTTTAACATACCCGAAGAAAAGGTAGAAAAATGGCGAATAACGACGTATAACCAAATCGCCTTCAATGAAAAGCTCATGTTTTATCAGAACAGGGTTGTCGAAATCCTGGATAAAGCCCATATACCTTACGCGGTGTTGAAAGGCAGCAGCCTGAGCGCATGCTATCCCCGCCCCGATTTAAGGATTCTGCAAGATATAGATTTGCTGTTAAAGCCCTCTGATTTCGGACAGGCCCTGAGTATCCTGTGCGAACACGGCTTTAACAGGCGCATAATCGGCAAACACTTCCACGAGGTACTGGAGAAGGATGACATCGTGGTGGAGCCGCACTATTCGGTCTCATACATAGACAAGAGCAATACGGGCGGGAGAATCAGAGATTTTTTCGAGGACGCGCTGGAGCGCACCGAAAGGGAAACCGTCGGCGCTTATTCCTTTGAGGTCCTGTCCGTGGCGCACCAGGCTGTGGCGCTGCTCCTGCATATGGAAAGGCACATAGCCGAAAACAAGCTGGATTTAAGGCGCATCTGCGACTGGGCGATGTTTGTCTACAGGAAAACCACCAACGAAATATGGGTCAGTCAAATTGAGCCGGAGCTCATCAGGTGTGGGCTGAATAAGTTTGCTATGCTTATAACGAAAATATGCGTTATTTTTTTGGGTTTAAGTTCCGAGCACTGCAGCTGGGCGGAGGGGGCCGATTCAAACCTATGTAAAAAGCTATTTATAATCATTTATAAAAATTACAGCATAAGCTCAAAGCAGCCGTCGTTCATTGTGCTCTGCGCTCTGAGGTTCAGAAGAGAGTTCCCGCGGCTGAGCAAAATCCCCATATTGATTCCGCTCGGCTGCATTTTTATTCAGCTAAGGTACCTCTACGAGATGAGCACCGGGAAAAGAGCAAAAATCTCCGTATTGAAGACGGTACACGAGGCCGTTCAGATAAGCCATATATTCAGCAAGCTGAAGCTGTATAAAGCCGGATACTGACAGCCAAAAAGCGGGGGTGAAAGACATGGGTCTTAAGGATAATTTCATGCTCAGGGAAATCGCGGGAACCTGGGTTGTGGTCCCGATTGGACAGAGGGTGATAGATTTTAACGGCCTTATTAACCTCTCGGAAACGGGAGCCTTCATATGGAGCAGGCTCTCGCAGGGAGAGTCGCCCGAGGATATACTGCTGGACATTGTCGAAAATTACGATGTCGATAAGGAAACCGCCGCAAGGGATTTGGGCGAGTTCCTGGCGGAGCTGAAGGAAGCCGGAATATACGAATAAAATAAATAATTACATAAGAGGATTAAGAATGAGCGAGGAACTGCGTGCAAATCTTTCCGAGATTGCATACCTTCTTATCAGCAAAATATGGCTCATATTTCTTACCGCTGCGGTATTTGTAGCGGGAGTTTTCTTCTACAGCGAGGCCACATACAGGCCCTATTATGTTGCCTCCACTTCTTTTGTCGTAAACGCTAAGCAAAACGGGAGCTATTCTGCAAACAGACCGACAGCAAACGACATAATGCTCGCGCAGGAGCTTGTCGAAACGTATACACTGGTGCTTCGGAGCAATCTCGTGATGGACGCTGTAATCGAAAGGCTTGGTCTTAATATGGACGCAGGAAGACTCGGCTCTTCTATAAGACTTAGCTCCGTTAAAGACACGCAGGTTTTATATCTGGAGGTAACAAACAGCAACAGGGAGCTTGCCATTGCTATTGCCGACACTATTACCGAAATCGCGCCGGAAGTAATGATGAAAACCGTTGAGATAGGCTCGATTAATGTCCTTGACAAGGCGCATTTGATTGGAGTATCTCCCCGGGAGACCATCCCGAACTGCTCCGCTGCGGGGCTTATAGGGCTTATAGTATCGGTGCTTTATATTATTGCGGGAAAGGCACTGCATCCTAAAATAATCTCCACGCTGACCATCGAGCTGAAGCTGAATCGGCGCTGTCTGTTTGAACTTGCGCAAGTAAAGCGGAGAGACAGGAAGACGAGCCTCCTGCTCACTTCGAGATGCTCAGAAAGATATGCGGAATCGTATTTGAAGATGGGCATCTTTATCAAATCCGCTCTCGACTCAAACAGGGTAAAAAAACTGCTTGTCACAAGTGTGCTTGAAGGAGAGGGTAAGACAATGGTTGCAATTAACCTGGCTCTAGCACTCTCAAAGCTCGGCCACTCGGTGCTACTGATTGACGGCAATTTAAAGAAGCCGAGCCTAAAGCAGGTTTTTTCCGTGTCAAAGGATCAGACTGCCATCTTTGACCCCGATTCGGAAGAAGATACACAGGATAACTTCCTTGCCAGAATACAGCCTAACCTCTTCGTTATGCCCTATATCAAAAGCTCGGGCAGCAGGTTAAATTTTAATTCGGATAAGTTTACACTGCTGCTGGATGTTTATCAGCAGTATTTCGACTACATAGTTTTCGACTCAGCGCCCATCTCTCTGACTACGGACGCCATAAATCTTGCCGCAATTTCCGATGCTGTGCTCATGGTTATAAAACAAAACAACACAAGAGTAAGCGGCGCAATAAAGACCATAGCGGATCTGAATATGGTCGGTGCCGAGGTGATAGGCTGTGTGCTAAACGGGGTGAAGTACAGGAAGGTCACTGCCCTTGCAAGAGAAGTTAGGCAGGCAGACGAAGGGCGGTTCTTCGGCAGCTTCAAAAGGATTCTGTCCGAAAAAGATGCTCAGGCTACCTAGGGTTATTGCATAATGAAAAGGCTAACAAGCATAATTATCTCCTGCGTACTCGCAGCGGCCATGTACGTCACCCTGGGCGGATTTCTCAGGAGAATTCCGCCGGGAAATCACCGGCCGGGTGAAGAGCCGGCGGAAGAAGTAAGCGGCGAAACACACGACCGCCTTTTTGATTTTGCACCCGAAATCGAGGGCCTTGAAAGGGAGATAAGTATCGGGGATAGCCCGAGGCTAGTTTACAGGGTGAAAGACAAAAATCCTTACAAGCTTGAAGCGGGCTCATACGCGGGGGAGCTCCGTACGGGGGTCTATATAAACGAAAGGGAGGGCTTCGCAGTTGCGCTGATTCCCGAGGTTGCCGGTAAAATTCATGAAGAGTATGGCAAAAGTGAAAAAGGGCTGATTATTCCCCTTGAGATTATTCAGAACAGAGTCCTGCCCATATACATATTTTCAGTGACCCGAACTTCAAACGGTTTAGGCTGCCTGCTGATTGGCTTTGGCGGGTACATGGAGATCATTAATACGCTTCAAAGCACCGAGCAATTTGTGATTTCCTCAAACTCTATGGACATCCTGTTAAGCCGCGACGTGGATACTGTGAATCTGAGAGACTACAGGATACTGGTTCCGGTTCTGCCCGAGGAGGACGAGGCGGGCTGCCTCATTATCTATTACATATCGGAAGACTTTCTCTGTGAGCAAACAGACCTCTCCGCGGCCAGCTTTGGAGACTATTTTAATATTCAGGTTTCCTCGCCCCTTCTGATTTGCGGCCTTGAGCAGAACCTGACGGAGAAAAACCTGTTTGCGCTTAAGAACAGACTGGGAGAGGACGTCCCCGTCTTCATAACCGCGGTGTCAAATAATTAAATTTAAGGGATAGAAATGGAAAACAAGAGCTTACACCAGTTTCTCGAGGAGCTGCAGATAAAGGCAGCCAGGCTGTCGATACCGATTTACGGCGGTTTTGAGCTCACCTCAAGGTGCAATCTGGAGTGCAGGATGTGCTATGTAAAAGGGAAGTGTCCTCAGCGGGAGCTTCAAAAGCAGGAGCTGAGCGCAGACGAGTGGATAAAAATTGCCAGCTCCGCCGCCCGTAACGGGGCCCTCGCGGTATTTCTGACCGGTGGCGAGCCCCTTATCCGAGAGGATTTTAAGGAAATCTATGAAGCCATGTGCAGGCTGGGCCTGCGGATAACGCTTTTTACCAACGCGACCCTGATTACGGAAGAGCTTGTCAGGTGGCTTGCGGAAACACCGCCATCGATAGTTGACGTGTCGCTCTATGGGATGTCGGAGGACACATATTATGACCTGTGCGGCTGGGGAGAGGCTTACGGAAGGACGATTAACGGCATTGAGCTGCTGCTAAAGCACGGAATAACGACGAGGCTAAAAACTACGATTGTAAAAGCAAACCTGAAGGAATTTCCGGCGATAAGGGACTACGCAAAATCCTTAAATCTGGAGTTTACCGGCACTACCCTGGTGCACGGGAACCTCACGGAAGGCATTAGTTACATAGAGAATCTAAGAATTTCGCCCGAGCAGTTTTACGAGCTGTGTATTGAAACCAGGGACGATTACGTAAACGACAAAGCTGTGATAAAAGAACTAAGCGAAAGGCAAAAAGGAGCGCCCCTGATGAGCTGCTCCGCGGCTAGAACCAGCTTTTTTGTAAACTGGAAGGGGCATCTCACCCCTTGCCCACTGCTTGAAAAGCCATTCACCGAGCCGCTTAAAACCGGGTATGAAGCGGCGTGGAACGAGCTTCGGAGGTTAATCGCCGGAATCCCCGAAGCTGACAAGTGCGTTAACTGCGAAAACAGAGGCTTTTGCGCCGTTTGTCCCGCAAAGCTGTATTTGGAGACGGGCAGATTTGATTTACACTCCGAGTACCTGTGCAAAATTGCCGAGGTAAAAAGGCTGTTCGCAAACAGCGTGTGCAATATGTAAACCGCAATCCCCGGCGCGACCGCCGTTAATTGCTATTAGCGATAGTTTGGTAAATCTGGAAATGGAGGAAAGGTTATGAAAAAGGTCTATTCAAAACCCGCTTTTACGTTTTTTGAGCTTCGCCCCGAGGAAAGGCTCGCCTCATGCCAGTACTACGAAGGTCTTCATCACATGGCCGGCTGCAACCAAAGAATTTTTATAGATTACGGCCCCTGGAAGTCGTTTTGCTACGATGGGAGCACGACTTCCTCAAGCTGAGCGCCCCAGCGCTTACAGTGTTCCCGGTTTGCGGGGGCACGGATTATCAGTTTGTCGAGGCTGCTTATGAAAGTTTACGAGTATTTGGTGTCCGAGATTTATTTTAAGGTTTTGAGCGAATCGGACGAACTTGCCGGCGAGAGCAAATTTAGGCTCAATAGTGCCCCTCCAAATTCAGGCGGTGTCATGCTTAAGCTAAAGTGCCGCGGGGGAGGGGCTTTACCACAAGGCGCGGAACTGATTGCCATACTCCACCAGAATTATGGAGAGGGTTACAGAATACTTTTCGTCGACAGGGAGCAAAACATTGTACATCAGATAGAGGCAAGCCGCGATTTAAAGCGTTTTGAAACTTCCGTTCCGGAAAATCAAAGACACGCCTTTGAAAATAATATAGGCGAGGTTGCTTTCAGAACCGCCATACTCTCGTATGGTGGGGTCGTCGTGCACTCAGCCGGCGTCGACTGCGAGGGGAGCGGTATTCTCTTCTGCGGCCCTTCCGGCATGGGCAAGAGCACGCAGGCCGGCCTGTGGAAGCAGCACAAAAACGCAAGGATACTGAACGCCGACCGCACGGCGCTGCGGGTGATTGACGGCTCCGTGTATGTTTTCGGCACACCCTGGAGCGGCTCGTCAAAGGAAAATTTAAACTCAAAGGCGGCCCTAAAAGGGATATTTTTTTTGCAGCAGGCGAAGGAGAACTCGCTCAGTCTCTTAAAACCCTCGGAAGCGGTAAAATTCATGCTTCCGCGCTGCTTTCTGCCCTTCGGCTGCGAAGAGCTGATGGATTTGGCGCTAGATAATATTGAGCAAATCCTGGGTAAGGTGCCCTCGTTTTTACTCAGGTGTTTGCCCGATTATGAAGCTGTGGAGATGGTAAGCAATTGTCTGGGAGTACAAGACCCTGTATAGCCTGCAAGATGGAAGGCATTTCTACAATATTAACCGAACTGCTTTCAATGGGCAGCGCGGTCACAATGGCTGTGACCGGCGGTAGCATGTACCCGTTTCTGAGGGACTCAAGGGATCGCGTGACGCTTGAAGTTTTCAGCGGCAGGCTGAAAACAGGAGATATTGCGCTGGCTTTAAGGCCCGACGGCAGCTATGTGCTGCACAGGGTTGTGAGGCTGGATGACGCAGGCTTTACCATACTCGGGGACGCCCAGACACTGGAGGAAGGGCCCCTGCCCTTAGAGAGCATTGTCGCCGTTGTGTCGGCTGTGAGCAGGGACGGCAGGGAGATCAGCACGGAGAGCTTCCTCTGGAAGGGCGCGTCTTATCTGTGGCTGCGCCTTAAGCCCCTGCGCTTTATTTTGCTTAGGGCGATACGAAGGTTGGACGGATTTGGGAGAAAACGCTATGAAAGCCATAATTTTGCGGGTTTTTAAAAAGAAAAAGAGCCTTGTCTGGCTGCTGCGTGAGTGCGGGAAGATAAGGCTTCAGCTTATTTTGCTTGTATTGCTCAGCATTGCCGCTACACTGTGCGGGGTAGTGCTAGTCGTCTCGTCAAAAGCGGTGATTGATACCGCTATCTCCGAGGAGAGCGGCGGCTTATTAATGAAATGCCTTACCATGGCCGCGATAATCGTCCTGAACCTCTCGCTCCAGGCCCTCACGAACATGCTGAGCACCAGGACAACCATCAGGTTTGAGGCCCAACTCAAGGAAACGCTGTTTGAAAAAGTCCTGCGGAAGGAGTGGCTGAGCGCTACAAGGTTTCACAGCGGGGATTTGATGACGAGGTTTACAAGTGACATCAGCATTGTGGCCGGCGGCGTTACAGGGATTATACCGGCCGTTTTCTCGCTTTTTACCCAGCTTGTGGCGGCCTTCTGTGTGCTCTTTGTCCTCGACTCCACCTTTGCCTTCATTGCCCTCGCCCTTGGACCGACGGTCGTCCTTTTCGGCAGATACTACAGCAAAAAGAGCAAGCGCTTTCACATCATGTGCCAGGAGACCGACGCTGTCGCCCGCTCATATTTGCAGGAGTCGTTCCAAAGCCTGGTTCTGATAAAGGCCTTTTCCACGGAGAAGAAGGTATCCGAGGGCTTCAGAAACGCGCTTAACAACAATATAGGGGTGCAGATTAGAAGGAACACCTTCAGCGTTATGGCGGGTACGGGCTTGTCTCTGGGCTACTGGCTCGGATACCTCTTCGCAATCGGCTGGGGCGCCTACCGCCTGTCGATGGGCTATATCGGCTTTGGTTCCCTAACCGCCTTCATACAGCTCATAGGGCAGGTGCAGATGCCCTTTACGGGTCTTGCGAAGACTATTCCCAGGATATTCTCGGTTTTAGCGTCCTCGGAGAGGCTGATTGAGCTTGAAAACCTCCCCGACGAGGCGCCAGGCATAAGCGGCGCGCAGACGATTGAGGTGGAAAAGCTCGTAATTGAGGGCGTTTTCTTTTCCTATGATGACGAAAATGTTTTACGCGGCGTAAGCGTCGAGTTTAACAAAGGGGAGTTTGTCGTGCTCGCCGGCCCCTCCGGTGAGGGGAAGACAACCCTGCTCAGAATGCTGCTGGGGCTGATTGCACCGAAATCCGGCGGTGTTTACCTCGTCGGCAAAAACGGCGAGAGGATAAACATAGGCTCGGACACGAGGAAGTACTTTACGTACGTTCCGCAGGGAAACCTCATTATATCGGGTACGATTGAGGAGAATATCAGGTACGGCAACCCCGAAGCAAGCCACGCGGAGATGGTCGAGTGCGCCAAGGCAGCCTGCATTTATGACTTTACAATGGAACTTCCGCAGCAGTTCAGCACGCCCGTCGGAGAGCGGGGGCTTGGGCTTTCGGAAGGCCAGGCGCAGAGAATCGCGATAGCCAGAGCCCTTCTGAACCGGGCCCCGATAGTCCTGCTCGACGAGGCCACATCCGCGCTTGACCCCGCTTTGGAGAAGAATATCCTTGAAAATCTAAAGGAGTACGCCAAAGACAGGATTCTGATTTTTGTCTCGCACAGAAGGTCGATAGACAAAATCTGCAAGAGGGCAATAATACTCGAAAACGGGGCTTTCAGGGAAAACTGTACCCGAATAACAGTATCCGGTCTCAGCGCAGGGTAAGAGTTAAGCTGCCGCAGAGAGTACAAAAAGTTGGACTGGATTCGCCCCCTGCCTCAACGTGTTCTCCGTTGTTCCAGAAACTAAGGCAATATGAAGCGTCCGGAGCGTCTGCCGCGGACGCTTACCTTTGTTGCAAGCTTCGCTTTTTAAAGACTTAAAACTAATATGCGCAATACTCTTGATGCTGTCCACGAAAGAGAATGAGGTGAAGAAGCATGCGCAGCCAAACAAATATAGACGAGAAAGTATTGAAAAAAGTGTACGAGGACCCGATGGGCAAAGTCGCTCTGTACGAATATACTCCCACACTTTTTGCTCCTCTCTATTGCAATTTTGAGCCATTGAAAATTGAAAGGAGATTAAGACTGCTGGGCGAATACTTAAGAAAGGGCCGCTACAAGGTCTACTATCTTTCTGTCGATGGAGTCCTTGTAGGCTACAATATCTTGGCCCCGGGAGGAAGGAGACTTTCGTTCTCAACTTCGAGAGACATCGTTTCCGGACCGGATTTTATTGACCCAGACCACAGGAACAAGGGCTACTTCAAGTTGCTAAAGCCCCTATGCTATTTGTACTGTGCTTATGACTATGAGTATGTATATAACTGGGTGGCTAAGACAAATATCCCATCCATAAAGGCACAAGAGAGGATGGGGTTTGAAATAGTCGGCGAAGTTAATACTGTGGGGCTGAGACGAAAGCTGGTTCCTGCGAAAAACGGAACATGTATCGTCTACCGGCTTCCCAGTTTGAAAAAGACCTGAGAGAATGAATAAAACCCCGGAGCAAAAGGAAAGGACGCTGTCCATGTACTCCCGTAAAGAGGGAGTGAAAGCTGTGCAGCTTATGTTTATTTTTAAAAAATTTATTTTTTTACCCAAAAACCGACGAAAATTTCCATATAATGTAAGTTAATATTGAAGCGCTAATATTCGTGCGCTACAGAGTTCTCCAAAATTTGCAAAAAGCACGAATTTGCGCGCATAATTTTTCTCTGCACCGGCAAAAGGTCACCCGCGCAAAGTCTTAGCTGCAGGAGCCGTTTATGTATGCAAAGTTTGGAAAGCGTCTAATCGATGTGCTTGTGTCAGCCTTGGCGCTGATTATCCTCTCCCCGCTGTATCTGATAATTATGGCTGCAATAAAAATCGACTCCCCCGGGCCGGTGTTCTTCAGGCAGAAACGGCTGGGGAGGAACGGTACGTATTTCAGCATAGTCAAGTTCCGCACCATGAAAACCTCCGCGCCCAGCGACGTGCCGACGCACCTTTTTCAGGACCCGGAGCTGTATATAACAAGGCTCGGAAGATTTCTGCGCAAAAGCAGCCTCGACGAGCTGCCGCAGCTAATGCAGATACTCACGGGAAAAATGTCGATTGTCGGCCCGCGCCCCGCGCTCTGGAGCCAATATGACCTGATTGAAGAGCGCGAGAAATTCGGGGTAAACAGCCTTCGCCCGGGGCTCACCGGCTGGGCGCAGATTAACGGGCGGGACACGATTTCTGTTGAAGAAAAGGCTCTGCTTGACGCCGAATACTTAAGCAGGCTGAGCTTCCGCTTTGATTTGCACTGTATTTTGCTCACCGTCAAGAAGGTAATTAGGGGCGAGGGAGTCGCTGAGGGCGGCAGGACGGGCGAGAAGCTGCTTCAGGGAGCTATAAGAGAATGAAAAAGGTTTTTCTGACGGTTGACCTTGAGGAGTGGTATGACCTTGAGTATCTAAGTGGCTTTGATTTGAAAAGCTCGGGAGTGGAGGTCATACCCCGGATAATCGACTTTTTAGACATGCTCGACGAGCTCGGCGTCAAGGCGACGTTCTTCGCGGTCGCGGAGCATACCGAAAAAAATGCCGATATAATTAGGGAGATTGTCCGTCGCGGGCACGAAATTGCCTGCCACGGGCTTGACCATAAACTCCTCTATGAGAAAGGCGACGAAACCTTCCGCGAGGAGATAGCGGAGGCCAAAAGGATACTGGAACGCGTGGCCAGAAGGCCTGTCATCGGCTACCGCGCCTCCTGCTTTTCGATGGACAGGGGAAAGCTCGAGCTTCTGAGAAAGGCGGGCTTTCTCTACGACAGCAGCAAAATCACTTTTGCGCAGCACCCCCTTTACCGTTATCTCGACCTAATCGGCTTTGAAAAGGTGGACGATTTAATCTACCGCGACGGGGAATTCTTCGAGTTTGAGATACCCACTTTAAAGATTCAAAAGTACAGCGTCCCAATCTCGGGGGGCGGGTACCTGAGACTTTTCCCCTTCTCTCTGTTGAAGGCTCTTATAAATAAGTACGAGTTAAGGCACGAAAACTTCCTAATCTATGTCCACCCCTTTGAACTCACTGCAATGAATCTGCCGATGCCCGGGGGCTTAAAGGCCGCGTCAAGGTTACGCTGTCTTATTGGACGAAAGCGCAACCTAAAAAAGCTGAGGAAGCTGATTCTGCATTTGAAATCCAAGGGAGGCGAGTTTAGGACTTTGGGCGGTGAAAGAGGAATATGGCTGTCGAGTGTGAAAGGCGGCATACCGGTATGAGCAGGGTGCTGGTTACAGGGTCAAACGGGCTTGTAGGGCGCCGTGTCGTAAAGGCGCTGCTCGACGAGGGGTACTCAGTACTCGGAATAGACAGCGCAGGCTCTACGCTTTTGCATAAAAACTATGTGCATATCAAAATCGACCTCACGAACGTACTCGGGGTCGAGGAAATATTCAACAGCCATGATATAAGCCATGTCATCCACCTGGCTGCGATTGCGCACAAAGCAGGGCAGGGCGATTTGTCGTGGAGCCGCTATTACCGCATAAACACTCTCTGCGCAAAGACGGTATTCGAGTGCGCGGCGGCAAGGAAGATTCCAGTGTTTTTTTCGAGCACGGTGGACGTTTATGGGATTGCCAAGGGAACGGTGACAGCGGAAACCAGGCCGCAGCCAATCGGGTATTATGCCAGAAGCAAGCAGCTTGCCGAGGAAGCGTTAATAAGCATCTGCAAGGATACGCCATACACAATAGCGAGGTTTGCTCCGGTTTACAGCGAAAGTGCAATGCGGGACATTCGGAAAAGGTATTTTCTCAAATATCCCAAATGGTGCTACCTGGTGGGCGGGGGCCTGTCCTACGAGTTTTTAAGCGTTCATAACATAGCGAGGGCAGTCACGGAATGGGTAAAAGGGCCACAAGACCAGCGGACCATACTCTTGTCCGACAAAAAGCGAATATTTACTGCGGAGCTGATTAAAGCTGAGGAAAAACGCGGTCTGAAGATAAAAACCCTCCGCCTGCCGCTCTGGCCGTTTAAGCTCCTCAATATTGGGGCAAGGCTCGTATTCGGCGGGCAGAGCCACCTAGGGCTAATGGTAAGTAAAATCGCTTTCCCCCTCAGAATAACTAGGGAAAAGGAGCTTGGGTACGGGCTTTAAGGTTCGGGGCACTTGTTCTGAATGCCCGCTCGGGACAAGCCCGCTCTTTTACGGAGATTGTGGGTGTAAAGCTATAAACTTAACAGGTATTTCCAGGCGCGATTAGGGTGTATCAAGATCAAAATCTCAAATGGAGTACGTATTATGTCAACAATCACTGTAGTAATCCCAACATATAACGAAGAAAAGAACATCGCCGAGTGCATTATCTCCTGCAGGGACATAGCCGATAGGATACTGCTGCTCGACAACATGAGCACCGACCAGACTAAGGAGATTGCCGAGAGCCTCGGTGCGGAGGTCTTTCAGACCGAGCGCTCGTACAAGGAGCGCATGGCAATGCTCGGCGGAGAGATACCCATTGATACGGACTGGATTCTCTACATGGACGCCGACGAGAGGCTGACCCCCGAATCTGCAAAGGAGCTCAAGGTCCTGTGCGACGAACACGCGGACGCCGACGTAAACGGTATTGTGTGCAGGTACAGGCAGAGGTTTCTCGGAAAGGACCTTAATTACGGCGACAGCGTCGGGCGGAAGCTCCGGGTCTTTAAGCCCGGCAGGGCATACATGGAGGATATGGAGCTCGACGAGCATATCGTGCTTAGAAGCGGGCGCTGCGTTTATATGAAAAATCCCTTTATCCACCTCGACTATAAGGGCCTTGAGCACTGGATTGCGAAGCACAACGGGTACTCAAAGCGCCATGCGAAGGAGTATATGGATATAAATCTCGGGCGCAAGGAAATAAAACTTGAGGGCCTAGCGGGAGTTACAAAGCTGAGACGTATTCTGAAGTTTAAGCTCTACTACAGGCTCCCGATAGGGCTCAGGGCATGGATGTACTTTGTTTACAGGTATTACCTGCGGCTCGGCTTTTTGGACGGGCGGATAGGCAAGATGTACATTTTTTTCAAGGCGTACTGGTACAGATACCTGACCGACGCCTACATTTTGGAGCTTCAAAACAGGGAAGAGGGCGGCTTTGAAAAGTCAAAGGCCAGGCAAGAAATATTGCAGCACTAATATTATCACAAAAGAAGGTAGAAAGATGAAAACGGTAATACTCGCGGGAGGATTCGGAAGCAGGATTTCTGAGGAGTCGCACCTCCGGCCAAAGCCGATGATTGAAATCGGGGGCATGCCGATACTCTGGCACATAATGAAGATTTATTCCCATTTTGGCTACAACGACTTCATCATCTGCTGCGGCTACAAGCAGCACATCGTAAAGGAGTTTTTCGCCGACTACTACCTGCACGGCTCGGACGTGACCTTTGATTTTTCAAGGCAGAACAGGATGGAGATACACAGCAACTGCTCCGAGCCCTGGCGCGTCACCGTGGTCGACACGGGGCTGAACACCATGACCGGAGGCAGGGTTAAGCGGATTCAGAGGTACATAGGGAACGAGCCTTTCATGCTGACC
This sequence comes from Clostridiales bacterium, assembly GCA_012838345.1. GTDB lineage: Bacteria > Bacillota > Clostridia > Oscillospirales > Oscillospiraceae > DUPK01. The sequence goes on from DUPK01000016.1 coordinate 69,117, forward strand.
TACGGCGACGGGGTCGCGGACGTAAACCTAAGGGAGCTTGAGAAGTTCCACCGCTCGCACGGGAAGATTGCGACGCTGACCGCCGTAAACGTAGGGCAGAGGTTCGGCGTGCTTGGAATGGAGGGGGGCAGGGTCACCGCCTTCCGCGAGAAGAGCGACACGGACGGCAGCCTCATAAACGGGGGCTTTATGATGTTTAACCCCGAAGTTTTCGATTACCTGAAGGACGACAGCACGGTTTTGGAGCAGGAGCCGCTTGAAAGGCTCGCCGCGGACGGTGAGCTTATGGCCTATGTGCACGAGGGCTTTTGGCAGTGTATGGATACTCAGAGGGACAAGGAAAGGCTTGAAAAGCTGCTCCAGTCCGGAAAAGCACCCTGGAGGCTGTGGCAATGAGCGATTTTTATTACGGGAAAAGGGTGCTGGTCACCGGGCACACCGGCTTTAAAGGCTCATGGCTCTGCCATATTCTGAAAAGCAGGGGAGCGATTGTCACCGGCTTTTCGCTCGAGCCGCCGACAGAGCCGTCGCTTTTCAAGATTGCGAGGATTTACGAGGACATGAACTCGATTATCGGCGATATAAGGGATTATGAGGCGCTGCGCGCTGCATTTAGGGCCGCGAAGCCCGAGATAGTTTTCCATCTTGCGGCCCAGCCGATAGTCAGGGAGAGCTACAAAAACCCCCGCTATACATATGAAACCAACGTAATCGGCACGGTGAACGTGCTCGAGTGCATAAGGATATACGGCAAAGTGAGGTCCTTTTTAAACGTTACGACGGACAAGGTCTATTTTAACCGCGAGTGGCCATGGGGCTACAGGGAGAACGACCCGCTCGACGGTTTCGACCCCTATTCAAACAGCAAGTCCTGCTCGGAGCTTGTGACGGGAAGCTTTGTCCGCTCCTACTTTAACGGCGGCGGCACCGCGGTGTCGACCGTGCGCGCGGGAAACGTGATAGGCGGCGGCGATTTTGCAAGCGACCGTATAATCCCCGACTGCGTGAGGGCGGCGTTAGAGAGCAAGAGCATTTTTGTGAGAAACCCGATGTCGGTAAGGCCCTACCAGCATGTGCTCGAGGCGCTTTTCGCCTATCTGATGATTGCCGAAATGCAGTATTTTGACTACAAGTATTCAGGCTCATACAACGTCGGGCCCGATGAGAGCGACTGCGTAACGACGGGCGAGCTTGTGCAGCTCTTCTGCGAAAAGTGGGGCGGCCTCAATTGGATAAGCCGCCGCGACGGGGGAGAGCACGAGGCGAATTTCCTTAAGCTCGACTGCTCGAAGATAAAGCAGACCTTCGGCTGGCGGCCGCGCTGGAATATCGAAACCGCGGTCGAAAAGACGGTCGAGTGGTTCAGGTGCTGGCAGGGCGGTGGCGACGTGCAGGCTCTTATGGACGAGCAGGCGCTTGAGTATGCAGAAGCCATCAATATCGGCGTCAAAGGAGAAGTAATGTGTTTGAGGGTTTAACTGAGACACAGGCCAGAGAGATAATTTTGAAACTTGTGGATGAGTACTGCAAGAGATACCACAGGCCAAAGGCCTTCAGCGAAGAGGACAAAATCCCCTACGCCTCCCGCATCTACGATTCCGAGGAGATGCGCAGTCTTGTCGACAGCGCGCTTGAGTTCTGGCTGACCTCCGGCAGATACACCGAAAGGTTTGAGGCGGAGCTGGCAAGCTACCTCGGCGTTCGCTTCTGCAGCCTCGTAAATTCGGGCTCCTCGGCAAACCTCCTTGCCTTCATGGCGCTCACTTCGCCGCTTCTGGGCGAGAGGGAAATAAGGCGCGGGGACGAGGTAATAACGGTCGCGGCGGGCTTTCCGACCACCGTGGCGCCGATTGTCCAGTTCGGAGCTGTCCCCGTTTTCGTGGATGCGACCCTGCCGCAGTACAACATAGACGTTTCACAGCTCGAGAGCGCCTGTTCGGAAAGGACGAAGGCGGTAATGCTTGCCCACACGCTCGGGAACCCCTTCAACATAGCCGCGGTGAAGGCCTTTTGCGAGAAGCGTTCCCTATGGCTCATTGAGGATAACTGCGACGCCCTGGGCTCTGAGTACACTCTTTCGGGCGAGCGGAGGCTCACCGGCAGTTTTGGCGACATCGGCACCTCGAGCTTTTACCCGGCGCACCACATAACCACGGGCGAGGGCGGCGCGGTTTATACGGACAATCCGCTTTTGCATAAAATCATCCGCTCGATGCGCGACTGGGGGCGCGACTGCGTCTGCCCCTCGGGGCGGGACAACCTCTGCGGGCGCAGGTTCGACGGGCAGTACGGCGAGCTGCCGCCCGGGTATGACCATAAGTATGTCTATTCCCATCTCGGGTACAACCTGAAGGCGACGGATATGCAGGCAGCCATCGGCTGTGCCCAGTTAAAGAAGCTCCCGAGCTTCGTTGAGAAGAGAAGGCGGAATTTTGAGCTTCTTAAGGCGGAGCTTAGGGACGCGGAAGACCATCTCATCCTGCCCGAGCCCTGCGAAGGCTCAAACCCCTCGTGGTTCGGCTTTATTATGACCTGCAAAAACGGAGTTGAGCGCGACAGGCTTGTGCGGCTCATTGAGTCGCGGGGCGTACAGACCAGGATGCTGTTTGCGGGAAACCTAATAAGGCAGCCCTGCTTTGACCAAATGCGGAGCACGGGGTTCGGCTACAGGATGGTCGGAAACCTTAGCGTAACGGATGAGATTATGAGAAGCTCGTTCTGGGTCGGGGTGTACCCGGGGCTTACGGAGGAGATGATTTGCTACATGGCAAAGGTGATAAAGGAGGCTATAAGCGACTGTCGCAGGGCCAGAGTATGAAGAAACCACAGAGGTAGAGAATGAAAAGACTTTCCGATTACTTGATAGACTGCCTGCATGAGCGGGGCGTAAGGCATGTATTTATGCTCTCCGGCGGCGGGATAATGTACCTCGTCGACTCGGTGGGAAAAAGCGGCATGGAGTATGTCTGCTGTCACCATGAGCAGGCCTGCGCGATAGCGGCGCAGGCATACGCCATGTATAAAAATACGCTCTCCGTCTGCCTTGTAACCACAGGGCCCGGCGGGACAAACGCCCTGACAGGAGCGGCGGCGGCTTTCGTCGACTCCACGCCCGTGCTCTTTATTTCTGGGCAGGTTAAAAGAGCCGATTTCGCTTCGCTCCGGGGCGTCAGGCAGTACGGCGCGCAGGAAAACGACATTGTTTCGATGGCTAGACCGGTAACGAAGTATGCCGCCACCGTGACCGAGCCGGAGGATATAAGATACCACCTGGAAAAGGCGCTGTTTTTGGCCCTAAACGGCAGGCGGGGACCTGTCTGGCTCGACATCCCGCTCGACGTTCAGTCCGCCGTGATTGACGAAACGAAGCTGCGCGGCTTCGACCCAGAAATGGAGACGCTCGACCACACGATTGAGGCGGCGCGCTCCATAAGGCAAAGCAAGATAGCCGCCGCGGCAAGGCGCGCACGCGAAATGCTCTCAAAGGCAAAAAGGCCGCTATTTCTCGTAGGCCACGGGGTAATAGCCGCAGGGGCGGAGGAGAAGTTTCTTGAGCTTCAATCAAAATGTGCGGTGCCCGTTATGAGCACATGGCGCGCGCTCGGTGTTTTTGACAGCGAGGATAAGGACTTTTTCGGCAGCCCCGGGCTTCAGGCGCCTAGGTTCTCAAACATCATTTTGCAGGGCGCCGATTTGCTCATAATTCTCGGCACAAGGCTTGACAACATGATTACGGCGTACAGCGAGCGGCGCTTCGGCATCAGGGCCAAAAAGCTCGTCGTTGACATAGACGCGCGCGAGCTAAATAAACTCGCCCTTTCAGGCACGGAGCACCTAAACTGCGATGTTGGGGCGTTCATCGACGCGATGCTGCGCGAGGATATTGAGCCCGCGAATATTGAGGACTGGCTTGAGTTTTGCCGCGAAATTAAAGAGAGGTTTCCGCTGCTTAACGAAAAGCAGGCAAAGCCGCTCGGCGGAGCTAACTTATATAAAGCCGTCGAGCGCATTTCGGAGCACTGCAAAGCGGACGACGCGCTTGTCTTTTCCTCGACAAGCAGGTGCAATACAGCCGGGCACATAGCCTTTAAGAGGAAGGCGGGACAGAAGGCGGTTTCCTCGATGGGGCTCGGCTCAATGGGCTTTGCCCTGCCCTCGGCTGTGGGGGCGCACTTTGCCTCAAAGGGAAGCAGGGTCATAGTTCTCGAAGGCGACGGGAGCCTGCAGCTCAATATTCAGGAGCTACAGACGATAAGGCACTACGCCATAAACGCGAAAATCTTTGTTTTCAGCAACGGCGGCTACGCCGCGATAAAGACCATGCAGGACAGAAACTTCGGCGCCCGCCATGTGGGCTGCACGGAGTTTAGCGGAATTTCCATGCCGAGCCTTGAAAAAATCGCACTGGCCTACGGTTTCCCTTATTACCATATCGAGACCGACGAGGAAATTAGCGAAACCATAAAGGCGGTCATGGAGAGCGGGGGCGCGGCGATTTGCGAAATCCGTGGGGACATAGACTTTGACGAAATACCAAAGTGCATATCCTCCGTGGGGGCAGACGGGAAAATCACCTCCGCCGCCCTTGAAAACCCTTATCCCTTTCTTACGGAACGGGAGCTTGATGACATCTACAGCGAACTATAAAGACAGAAGGAGTAAGCCATGGGAAACATAAAGCCGCTGTTTATTTTAGAGATTGCGAACAACCACCAGGGAAGTTTGAAGCACGGCAAAAGAATAATACGGGAGATGAGCGAGGTCTGCAAAGGTTTCACGGACAGGTTCGACTTCGCGGTAAAGTTCCAGTTCAGGGAGCTTGACAGCTTTATCCACCCTGCGTACAGGGACAGGACCGACATTAAGAACGTAAAGCGCTTTCGGGACACGCGCCTTGGTATGGAGGAGTTTCGGGCGTTGCTCTGCAAGGCAAGAGAGCAGGGCTTTAAAGCCATATGCACCCCCTTTGACGAGCCGTCGGTCGACAATATAGTGAAATTAGGCTTTGACTACATAAAAATTGCAAGCTGCTCCTTCGGGGACTGGCCGCTGCTTGAGATAATCGCGGCGGCGAGACTTCCGGTGATAGCCTCCACCGCCGGCTGTGACCTTGAGCTTATCGATAAGGTTGTGAGCTTCTTTGAGCACAGGAAGATAGAGCTTTCGCTCATGCACTGTATCGCCGAGTACCCGACGCCGCTAAACAGGCTTGAGCTAAACCAGATTGACCTGCTTAAGGCGCGCTACCCAAGGCTGCGAGTAGGCTTCTCGACGCACGAGGAGCCGGGGAGCGTCTATCCCATAATCGCCGCGGTGGCGAAGGGCGCGCTTATTTTTGAAAAGCACGTCGGCGTCCCCGCCGAGGGGCTCAGCCTGAACGCATACTCGGCCACCCCCGCCGAGGTCAAAGGCTGGCTTGAGGCGGCCGCGCTTGCCTTCGACATGTGCGGCGCGGCTGGAAAACGCTATGAGCCAAAAGAGAATGAGCTCTCGGACCTTGCCGCCCTGCGAAGGGGCGTTTTCGTGAAAAGCGAAGAGATTAACGCCGGCAAGATTTCCGCAGAGGAAATTTATCTTGCCTTCCCGAGCGCACCGGGGCAGTTTCTCGCAACGGACCTATCAAAGTACACCGAGATTTACCTAAAGGAGGGGAGCTTAAAAAAAGACGAGCCCCTCATGCTAAAGGACCTGGAGCTTAAAAACAACATGGAAACCGTGCGGGAGTTTGTAAGCTCCGTGCTTAAGCTGATTAAGGAGAGCAACATAGTGGTTCCGGCGGACAGTTCCTGTGAGCTGTCGCACCACTACGGCCTTTTGCGCTACAAGGAGTTCGGCTGCGCGCTCATTGACTGCGTAAACCGCGAGTACTGCAAAAAAATCCTGATTGTGCTCCCCGGGCAGGAAAACCCGACTCACTATCACCTTCTGAAGGAGGAGACCTTCATCGTCGTTTACGGGGAGCTGATTATTGGGCAAGAGGGCGTGGAAAAGACTTACCGCAAGGGCGAGATGGTGGTAGTAAAGAGGGGAGTCGGGCACTACTTCAGAAGCGAAACCGGATGCGTGTTTGAGGAAATCTCCACGACCCATCAGGGCACCGACTCCTATTACGAGGACGGCGAAAACTTCGTATCCCCACGGAAAACCAAGGTTTACATAACAAAGGAAATGATAGAGTCGGTCAAATGAAGCGCTTACTTATTACGGGAGCGAGCGGTTTTATCGGGAGAAACCTCGTCGAAGCATTTGAAGGCAGATACGAGCTCGTCACCCCGGGCAGGTTCGAGCTTGACCTCGGGGACCTTGCAGCCGTAAAGGAATACTTAAAACTTAAAAAGCCCGACGTCCTTATACACTGCGCAAACAGCAGCGACACGAACAGGAACGTATCAAAGGGGAGCTTCCTTGCCGAAAACCTTCGGATGTTCTTCGCCCTTGAGTCGCTCATCGGCGATTATTACGAGAAGATGATATACTTCGGCTCGGGCGCGGAGTATGGAAAGAATCACTGCCTCCCGCGGGTGGAGGAGGACTATTTCGGGCAGAACATCCCGGAGCCCGGCGACGAGTACGGTCTGGCTAAGTACGTTATGGCAAAGCACGCCGAAAAATCCGAGGGCATAATCAACTTAAGGCTCTTCGGCGTGTTCGGGAAGTACGAAAAGTGGAGCAGGCGCTTTATTTCCAACGCCATTTTGAGGGCGCTGAAGGGCCTTCCGCTTGTGGTCAGGGAGAACAAGGCCTTCGACTACCTCTGGGTGGAGGATTTAGCGCCGGTAGTCAAGCAATTTATCGAGAATAAACCCAGGCACAAAACCTACAACGTCTGCACGGGCAAGACCTGCGAGCTTAAGGAAATCGCGGAAATTGTCTGCGAGGTGCTCGGCGTTGCTAAGAACATCGAAGTCCTGACGGACGGGGGGGCGGAGTATTCGGGGGGCAATGAGCGCCTAACCTCGGAGTTTGACATCGACTTTACCGACATGGAAATCGCCATAAGAAAGCTTAGCGAATACTACAAAGAGCGCATTGACGAGATAGACGAAAACCTGCTTTGACGAGGAGCATCATATGAAGAGAAATCACTGCCTTGTCTGCGGAAACAGCCTCTTTCCGGAGCCGATACTTAAACTTAACAATCTCCCCGCTTCGGCTCAGAAAATACCGGGGCCGGGGGAGCTCGATAAGGACACGGGCTGCGATTTGGAGCTCTGCCAGTGCTCGGGCTGCGCACTTTTGCAGCTAAACTGCGAGCCTGTGGAATACTACCGTGACGTTATCCGCTCCTGCGGCTTTAACGATACAATCCGAAGGCACAGATTAAAGCAGTACTCGGATTTTATAGAAAGGTTTTCGCTTGGAGGCAAAAAGATTATTGAGCTCGGCTGCGGACGGGGCGAATTCCTTGAGCTGTTTAATGGTTTCAACGTCGAGGCTGCGGGGCTTGAGCACAGCGCCGCCCTTGTTGAGGCGGCGAGGAATAACGGCCTAAACGTGTATCAGGGATTCGCGGCTGACGAGGGCACTTCTGTTAAAGGGGCGCCATATGATGCCTTTGTTTCGTTCAATTACTTGGAGCACCTGCCAGACCCGAACGGGCACCTGAGGTGCATATACCGGAATCTCAAGGACGGCGGGTATGGACTTATTAGCGTTCCGAGTTTTGAGTACATAGCTGAGAAAGGGCGCTGGTACGAGCTTGTCCGCGACCACCTTGTCTACCATACCAAGGGGAGCCTTTGCTTTCTGCTTGAGCGAAACGGTTTTTCCGTCCTTGAATGCAAGAGGGATAACGAGGACTCGATTCTGGCAACAGTCCGAAAGCGTGTAAAATTGGATGGGACAAAGCTAAAAAGCGCGTATGAGGAGCTAAGAACAAAGATTCGGCGCTTTGTTGAGGAGAGTACAAAAAACGGCGGGCGCATAGCCGTCTGGGGGGCGAGCCACCAGAGCTTTGCGCTGCTCGCCACGATGGGGATAGCTGATAAAATCGAGTTTATCGTCGACTCGGCCCCCTTTAAGCAAAACAGGTTTTCGCCTGTGTCGCATATAAAAATAGTCCCGCCCGAGTATCTTTACGAGCACCCGGTGGAGACGGTAATCATCATAGCCCCCGCCTATACAGGCGAGATATGCGGGATTATAAAGAAAAACCTCGATGCAAGGGTCGCCGCAATCAACAAAAACGAAATCAGCATACTAAGTTGAGGTCATATATGGTTAATCTCAGCGTCATCGTGCCGGTGTATAAAGTGCCGTATGAGTATTTGAGGCAATGCCTGGACTCGCTCGCGAAAATAGAGCTTCGGGACATCGAAATCATCATGGTGGACGATGGTTCGCCCGACCGGTGCGGGGAAATCTGCGATGAATATTCAGACAGGGATAGGCGTTTTGTCGCAATCCACAGGGAAAACGGTGGGGTTTCGGCGGCGAGGAACGAAGGCTTGAGAGCGGCAAGGGGCGAGTGGATAACCTTCGTCGACGCCGACGACTGGGTGGAGCCCGAGAGCATAGGAAAGCTCGTGGACATGGCCTTCGAGCTAAAGCCCGATATTCTGTTTTTCGCGGGCTTTCTGAACAAGGGCCCGGAGCAGCGCGAGGGGCGCTTCAGATTTGCGGAGAGAAAATTCTTTGAGCCTAAAGAGCTTTACGAGCTCATGCTGAGAGCAATGACTATCTATGCCCTTCCCAAAGAGAGTGAGGAAATTCTCCCCTTAGACGGGGTTTGTGGGAAGATGTACCGCGTTTCCCTGCTGAAAGAAAACAACATCGTCTTTCCCGAGGGGATTCCGGTGTCCGAGGACGGGCTTTTTCTCCTACATGCACTCAAAAAGGCGGAGCGGGTGATTTACATAGGGGAGTGCGCCTATCATTACAGGTTCAATGCGGAAGGCGCGATGAACAGATTCAGACCCCATGCGGACATTGAGCAGGGCAGGTATCTCACAAAGCTGCACGAATATGTGCTCGGAACGGGCGACGATAGTCTTGAAAACACATATTACCTGCGCGTGCTAGTTTCGCTTCGGCATTGCATGGAGCAAAAGTATTTCCACCCGAAAAACACCGAGGGCTACATTAAAAGAAGGCGGGAGTTTCTGCGGCTTATAAACAGGGAGCCTTATAGGACGGCTCTAAAGCTAAAGCGGCTTTATAGGCTGTCCAAAACTCTCTTCCTGCGGACGCTGCTCATAAGGCTTCGCCTGCCGGGGCTGCTGTTTCTTTTGCTGCGGGCGAAAAGGCTCGCAGCGCGGAGGATAAAAATAAACGCAAAGGGCAAGGTTTATAAATGACAAGGGTTTTGCTTGTTTCCGAGTGCTGTACCGACATTAGGTATGAGGAAATGCTGAAGGCGGGGGAAACACATTTGTCGGCCTCGCAGTTTATGTTCAGCGGCCTGATTAAGGGCTTTTCAGAGTGCAAGGACGTGTCGGTCACGGTGCTCTCGGGTATGCGCTCAAGGGGCAAATCGGGACGGACATTCCGGAAAAGAGTGAGGGAGTACCAAAACGGCTTTGAGTTTATCTATCCGTCCGAACTGAAAGTGTCGGGCCTGCATTTTTTGTGGTCCTGGCTCAGGATCTTTATGGAGACCGCAAAATGGTGCGCGAAAAATAAGGGGGATAGTAGCTTTGTCATCTGCGACGCTCTTTTAAGCTGCGCTAAGCCTGCGCGAATGGCGGCGAAGCTCTTCGGCGTTCTGGCCGTGGCCTATGTGACGGACCTGCCACAGCATATGAGCGAAATTGACGAGAGAAGGTATGGGCTGAAAAAGAGGCTCTATATCAGTCTTATATCCCGGATGACAGAGCGCGACATGGTAAAGTATGACCGCTATATAACGCTCACGGAAGGCTTAAACAGGGAGGCAAACCCAAAGCATCAGCCGCACATCATTGTTGAATGCATCATGGACGCTTTGCCCGATACGGAAAGGGAGGAGCAAGGGGAAGAAGCAAACTTCGTTGTGATGTTTGCAGGAAAGGTAAACAGGCTCTTCGGCATGGAGCTTTTGCTTAAGGCGATACCGCTTATAAGGCAAGAGGATATACGCTTCCATATTTACGGAAAGGGAAATTACGAGGAGGAAATCATAAAGGCTGCGAAAAAGGACGAAAGGATTGTCTACAAAGGCGTTTTGCCGCGGTCGGAAATTCTGGTTAAGGAAAGGCAGGCGGACCTGCTTATAAATCTGCGGCCCAGCGGCTACAGATTTGCGATATACTCCTTTCCCTCAAAGGTAGCAGAATACATGGCCTCGGGCACTCCGGTCCTGACAACAAGGCTTCCCGGCATACCCGCGGAATACGAACCCTACCTCTGGTTTCTGGACAGGGAAGAGCCCGGCGGCGTTGCCGAGGCGATAGTTGAGATTATGAAGACGCCGGAGGAGGAGAGGAGAAGGCGGGCAAAGGCCGCAAGGCGCTTTATCGAGGAGGGTAAAAACCCGAAGAGGCAGGCACAGCGCATCTTGAGCTTCCTGACGGGGAAGGAGCTTGGGGAGGCAGTATGGAGTACATAAGTGCACCGGTTTTACTAAAGGTCGCAAGAGAAGAAAAGCCGCCGCTGCTTATGGCGGCGCTCATGGTGTTCGTTTCGACGGACACGCTGCTCTTTGGGACGAACATCTCGGTTCTCGTAAGGTGGGTTCCATACTTCTTTTACTGCGGCGTCGCGCTTGTGATTGGTTTAAAGGCGCTTGTAAAGAAAGCGCTTACGACAAAGGCTTTCAGCTTCTATGCGCTGTCAGTCATCCTTCAAATCCTGACCTTAATCGTCAAAGACGACAATTTCAACATGAGCTGCTTTCGGATTGCCCTGCTCACTGCCGCGTTAACCATAGCGCTGAACTACTCTTTTCGTGCATTTATATATGCTTTTGAAAAGTTCGTCTTTTTCCTCTGCGCCTACTCGCTTATCGTATATGTCATTAGCCAGCTTGCTCCGGATTTGATAAGGAGATTCCCTGCGATAACCAATGTGAGCGGGTTTAGGTACCATGTCCTGGGGCCCTGCATCGTCCCGGCGCAGGGGCTTAGCGAGCTTTTCAGAAACACCGGGATATTCCGCGAACCCGGAGTGTTCCAGATGTATATCAACATAGCCCTGTGTTTCCACCTGTTTTGCGCCGAGAAAAGGAGTGTGAAAAGGGTTGTTTTGTATGTGATTGTCATGCTGACAACCATATCCACCGCGGGCATTGCCTGCCTTGCAATATGCCTTGCTGTTTACTTTGCAAACAGTTCGAGCGGCAGGTCGGAGAGGCGCTTTAAGCTGCTTGTCGCCCTGTCAATCCTGCTCTGCGCAGGCTTTGTGGTCCTGCTGTTTCCCCAGGTAGTCGGCAGCGCTGCAAGCCGCTTGTTTAACAAGCTGGATACGGAGTCATCCTCCCACGGCTCGGCGGTAGCGCGGATGTCCTCAATCACCTCAAATATCGCTATGTGGAAGACATCCCCGCTCTTCGGAGTGGGTCTTAATAACTCGAACCGCCTTTTTGATTATTTTGCGAGGCTCCAATACGACTACTACTACTCGGTGAATGTCACAGGCACTCATAACACGAATACATATCTCTACCAGCTATCCACATACGGAGTATTCTTCTGGGGGATTTTCACCTGGGGCCTGATTGGGCTATCAAGGCTTATCGCGGCGAGAACAAAGGGTTTCATAATACCGGCGCTTATCTTTGTTCTGTTCCTTTTTATCTACATAAACGAAAACCTTTACTATTCCCTGCTGCCGCTCGTGTTGATGTTCTTCGGGTTAAACGAAAAAATCCCCGCGGAAGCCAGACGGGGGGCAGGGGAGCTTTAGGAGTGGGAAATGAGAGTTTTATGGGTCTGCAACGTAATGCTTCCCTCGGCAAGCGCGCTTTTTAACAGGCGCGCCGCGCCCTACGGCGGTTGGCTCACGGGCGCCTTAAACGGCCTGTGCTCGGTAAAATCAGAAATCGAGCTTGGGATATGCTTTCCGCTTGACGGCGCCGGGGAGGTGCAAAAGCGAGAGAGTGAGGGTATCGCATATTACGGCTTTCCCGGTGGCGGGCGCGTAACGGACAAGTCAGGAGCCAAACCCCATCTCCGCGAGATAATTGATGACTTTAAGCCCGATATTTTACACGTACACGGCACGGAATATGCCCACTCACTCGCGGCGGCGGAAGCCTTTTCAGCTCCCGAAAAAACGCTTGTGAGCATACAGGGCCTCTGCTTTGAGTACGCAAAGCACTATTTTGCGGGTTTGCCTTTGTCAGTCGTGCATGGGTTTAATCCGCGCGATATGCTCAAAAGAGAGAACCTGAGCCTGCAGAGAAAACAGTTCGTTTTGCGGGGCGAAAACGAAATTAAGCTGCTGAAACAAGTAAGGCACGTCAGCGGCAGGACGGACTGGGACAGGGCCTGCGCTTTGAGCGTAAATCCAGACCTTAACTACCATTTTTGTAACGAAACGCTGCGCGAGACGTTTTACACAAAGAGGTGGGAGATAGAAAAATGCGAAAAGCACACGATTTTCGCAAGCTCCTGCAGCTACCCGATAAAGGGCTTTCACAGGCTACTGGAGGCCATGCCGCAGGTATTGAGGAGTTTTCCCGACGCGCGCGTTTTCGTACCGGGACGCAGCCCTTTGGAGCTTCCCACATACAAGCTGCCCGCCTACCCAAAGTACTTAAGGCGGCTTATTCTGAAGCACGGCCTTGCAGAAAAGGTCATATTCTGCGGCACTTTGGACGAAGAGGGAATGGCGGAGCGGTATCTGAAATCAAACGTTTTCCTGCTGCCCTCGGCAATAGAAAACTCCCCGAACTCCCTCGGGGAGGCGATGCTGCTGGGGGTGCCCTGTGTCGCCGCGGATGTCGGCGGCGTGAACAATATACTGGTTCACGGGCGGGAGGGCTTTGTCTATCAGCACGATTCGGTCACAATGCTCGCACATTATATATGCGAGATTTTTGAAAACGAGGCTCTCGCGCGGCGCTTTTCAGAAAACGCCTCACGGCACGCCAGGCTCACCCACGACAGGGCGAAAAACGCCTCGCGGCTTATAGAGATTTACGAGGCTATCTTGGAACATGCCCGGCATGAAAGAAGGCTGGTGTTTTGATTGAAATGGGGAGTATTCGTAAAGAGAGTAAGGCGAGCCCTGAGCCCCTATTACCGTAAATATCTTAGTATAAAAGAAGATATGCATCTCTACGCCGACACAATGCGGCTAATAAGAATAGCGGCGGTCAAAAGGCCGAAAATCTTTTACTTCGGCATAGTCGAGCACTCAAACCTCGGCGACATGGGGCAGTATTACTGCATCCGACGCTGGATTGAGGATAATTTCCCGGGCTTTCCTGTGCATGAGTTTGCGGCAACTACGGTCGTTGCCGAAAAATTCGGCTTCCTGGACAAGCTCGAAAGGGCTTTGGGGCCCGAAGATATAATCATTTTCCAGAGCGGCTACACCACGCAGGACCTCGGCGGCGTGCACGACCTGATGCACAGGGTGGTGATTGAAAGATTTCCGAACGCGAAAATCCTGATGATGCCGCAGACCATTTATTTTAAGTCGAAAGAGCGCAAGGCGCTCACCGCGAAGATATATAACCTAGCCAAAAGAATGCTCTTTCTAGCAAGGGATAAGGTGTCCCTCAAAATGGCAAGGGAGATGTTCCCCGACGTCTGCGTTATGCTGTTTCCCGATATAGTCACGACCCTGATAGGTAAATACAGGTTTGCGTCCCCGCGCTCGGGCATACTGCTCTGCTGCCGCGACGACGTCGAAAAGCACTACCGGGACGAGGAGCTGAAAGCCCTTAGCATCAGGCTTAGCGCTCTTGTCAAGACGGATTTTACGGACACGACAATAAATGTACCTCACAGGAAGATAAAAAGGGACATAAGCAGCTATCTCGAGCGGGAATTTGAGCGCTTTGCAAGGTATCGTCTCATAATCACGGACCGCTTTCACGGGATGGTTTTCGCCCTTATTGCAAACACGCCGGTAATTGTACTTAAGACGCGCGACCACAAGGTTACAACGGGCGCGGAGTGGTTAAAAAGCATTTACAACGACAGCGTGCACCTCGCAGAGTCTCTCGACGAGGCTTATTCTCTGGCGGAGCGACTCCTGAACGGAGAGCCGGTGCAGCCTCCGGCTTCCTATTTTAAAGAGGCCTACTACGACCGCCTAAAGGAAATCGCTGTTAAGCTTTGGAGCGGAAGCCTGGAGCCGCATCATGGATAATATGATACATCGCAAGAAAAGAGGAGAAGCAAATGGCCGACAACTCCCGTTCAAAATACGTTGGAATAAATGTAGCCGCAGGTTTTGCTTCGCAGGTGCTGCTCCTATTGCTCTCGTTTCTCGGGCGCACGGTGTTTTTGAGGTACTTAAGCATTGATTACCTGGGCGTAAACGGGCTCTACTCTCAAATCCTCACCGTCTTGTCGCTTGCGGAGCTCGGTATCGGTAACGTTATGGCCTACAACTTGTATAAGCCGATAGCGGATGGGGACAAGGACAAAATCAGAGCGCTGCTCGGCAGCTATAAAAGGCTGTATTTAATAATCGCCGCGGTGATTACGGGCATCGGCCTTGCACTGGTCCCTTTCTTGAAATACATAATACAAAGCGAACTCAGCCAGAGAGAGCTGATAATTTATTACCTTATCTTTCTGATTTCGACCTCGGCTTCCTATCTTGCGGCGCACAAGAGCGCCTGCATAAAGGCGCATCAGGAGGTCTATGTAACTAAGAAAATCGACATTATTTCGTCCCTGGCCATTCACGCCCTGCAAATCGTACTGATTGTCGCCTTTCGCAACTACACCCTCTACTTGAGTTCACGGGTGCTAAACGCCCTGCTGAGCAACTTCCTGGTTTCGAGGGCTGTGAAAAAAAGATACCCGAGCCTAATCGGGAAGGGCAAGAAGGCGTCCCTGCCTGACGGGATGATAAACGAAAACGTCAAGGCGACGTTTTTATACAAAATCGGCATAACAATTCTGACCAAAACGGACAACATACTGATTTCGGCGATGATAGGCACGGTGTGGGTGGGGTACTATTCAAATTACTATATGGTTGTGCTCGCAGTTCAGGCATATGTCAACATTATCATAAGCTCACTCATACCGAGCATAGGCAACCTTAACACGGAAGGGAACGCGGAAAAGTCGCGCGGGATTTTTTTCGCCCTGCTGCTCTTTTTTCACTGGTGCGCGGCGTACGGGGGCATTTCCCTCTACCTGTTGTTCGGTGACCTGATACCGCTGTGGCTGGGGCCTGAGTATCTTCTCAGGCCGCTGGTAGTCTTAGCCATAGCGCTTAACTTCTATGTCACCAACATGGCAAGCCCCGTCTGGATGTTCAGGGAAACTCTGGGGATGTTTACGAGGGTAAAATACCTGATGCTCGAGGCTGCGGTACTGAATATAGTGCTCTCGCTCGTCCTCGGAAAACTGTTCGGAATGGCGGGAATACTCTTTGCGACAGCGCTGTCCAGGATATTTACGCATATCTGGTACGAGCCGCGGATACTCTTCGGAGAAAAGCTAAAGGGCGGGCTTTGGCGCTATTGGCGCACCCAGTTTAAGTACATGGTGCTCACGGCGGTTTCCTTTGCCCTTTGCTACCTTATTTCGCTTTACCTGCCGCACAGCTTTTTCGCCATGGTCGGAAAGGGCTTTGTCTTCATGGCGGTCACGCTCGCTGTTTTTGCGGCGGGCTCGTACCGCAGCGAGGAGTTCTTGCGGCTTTCGGAATACGCAAAATACATGCTCGCAAAATTGAGGAGAAGCTGCAAACTGGTTCTGAAGCTGTAAGTGCGAAGGATTGGCGGCACAATTCGAATAAGGCGCACTTTAGCCGCTAGGTATTGCCAAAGCCTGATTATTCCTGTACACTGTAAGAGCAACGAGGTTTAAATCGGGGGTGTTCGGGTGCCTGGCGATTACGGTTATTTTGGAAAGGGCCTTAGCGGGTATGTGCACTATATGCAGGCCGTTGAAGACAGCAATAAAGGCGGCGGAGGGAAGAGACCGCCCTCCGGCGGCGGCTGCCTGACTTCCATTATCCTGCTTTTTGTTATCGTTCTTATCATCGTCGTTTTATTGTTTTAAACTTCCGCCAATACCCAAATTCAAGCTAAGTGCGGAGCCGCAAATCCCATTTTATTCAAAGTGCTCTTCGCCTGCAAATAACAAAGCCTGCCGTGGGGATTCCCGGCAGGCTGTTTCATTTTTTGCGGTTTATGCTTATCTAAGACAGATGCCTCAGACGCCGGCTTTAGCCGTGCAGTATCTGTTTTTTATAACCTTCGTCAGCTCGCCAAAGACATAAGGCAGGATGCCAAGGCCGGCAATCCAGTCCCAATCGTGTATGCTCAGCTTTGCAAGTGAGAAGACATCCCGCAGCCCGGGGACGAGCACAATTATCACAAGCAGGAAGAGGCAGCCTATTGTCGCAAGGTTCAGCCTGGAATTGCTGAAAAAGCCGAGCTTAAAGGCCGTGTGCTTTTCCGAGCGGCAGGTGTATGCGCGCAGTATCTCGCTTATGCACATAGTCATCAGGGCATAGGTCCTGCCGAGAACTTCACCGCCGGCAGTCCATCCGATATAGAACGAAATAAGGATTGCCGCCGTCATGACGCTGCTCTGGACAATGATGCTGACAAGCATGGACTTGTCGATGATTGTCGCCTTTGGGTCGCGCGGCTTCTGCTGCATGAGCCCCGGCTCCATCTTCTCGGTGCCGAGCGCAAGGGCGGGAAAGGCGTCGGTCAGGAGATTTACCCAGAGCAGGTGAATCGGCAGCAGCGGTATCGGCCACCCGAGCAGCATGGAAATAAAAATTATGAGAACCTCGCCGACGTTGCAGGACATGAGGAAGAAGACGAATTTGCGGATGTTGCTGAAAATAACCCTGCCCTCCTCAACCGCGGAGACTATGCTTGCAAAGTTGTCGTCGGTGATAATCATGTCGGCGCTTTCCTTCGTCACGTCCGTGCCCGTAATACCCATCGCGATGCCTATGTCGGCGTGCTTGAGCGCGGGCGCGTCGTTTACGCCGTCACCCGTCATCGCGGCAATATTGCCGTGTTTTTTTATGGCCTGCACAATCCTGACCTTGTGCTCAGGCGAGACTCTGGCGTAGACGTTTACTGTTTTAACAGCCTCCGCAAAATCTTCGTCGCTGAGCTTGTTGAGCTCCGCGCCGTCCAGCACCTTATCATTTTCCCCGATGATGTCGAGCTGCCTGGCGATTGCTGCGGCCGTATCCTTATAGTCTCCCGTAATCATGACGACGCGGATGCCCGCCGTTTTGCAGACCTTAACCGCCTCAATCGCCTCGGCGCGGGGCGGGTCTATCATGCCGACAAGTCCGCAGAAAATAAGGTCACTCTCATACTCCTCCGAAGTCGGACTATCCGAAACCGCTTCGACCTCCCGAAATGCCATGCCGAGCACACGCAGCGCCTCGCTTGCCAGTCCGTGGTTTTCTTCGAGCACGGCCTTTTTGCCCTCGTCCGTAATCGGCTCTATGGTCCCGTCGCCGCGCATAATCTTAGTGCAGCGTTCAATCAGTATGTCCGGCGCGCCCTTGGTGCAGGCTAAAATTAGCTTGCCTCCCGTACTGTGGAAGGTGGTCATCAGCTTGCGCCCGGAATCGAAGGGAATCTCGTTTATGCGGGGGTATTTGCTGTTAATTTCCTCACGTCCGATTCCCGCCTTGGCCGCCGCTACAATCATCGCGCCCTCGGTTGGGTCGCCGATAATCCGCCACTCCTCCGTGGCACCCTCAGTCAAATGCTCGAGCCGCGCGTCGTTGCAAAGCGCCTGGATCTCCAAAAGGCGGCGTAGGGCCTGCTCCTCTTCTAAATTGAGGAGCTTTTCGCCCTCGTACATCCTGCCGAAGGGCTTGTATCCCTCGCCCTCGACGCTGATTTCCCTGCCGGGTATATACATTTTTACTATGGTCATCTGGTTCTGAGTAAGCGTACCCGTCTTGTCGGAGCAGATGACCGTCGTGCCGCCGAGCGTTTCGACAGCGTGCAGCTTTTTCATTATCGCGTTTCTCTTAACAAGGCGCTGCATGCCGATGGCAAGCACGATTGTGACGACGGCGGGCAGCCCTTCGGGAATCGCGGCGACGGCGAGGCTTATTGCTGTCATAAACATCTGGAGGATTTCTTCGCCGCGCGCAAGGCCGAGCACAAACACGAGCGCGCAGATAACAAGGCAGCCGGTTCCGAGGAGTTTGCCCATGTGCTTGAGCTTCTTCTGTAAGGGCGTATCCTCCTCTTCCGCCTCCTGAATCATCGCCGCAATACCGCCGATAACGGTATTCATACCCGTTTTGGTGACGACTCCCAAGCCTCTGCCGTAGGTTATGACGGTGCCCATAAAGCCTGAGTTAATCTGGTCGCCGAGCGCAACCTCGCCTTCGAGCGCAGCCCCGGCATGCTTTTCAACTGGCACGGATTCGCCCGTGAGCGCGGCTTCCTCGACTTTCAGGTTAACGGTACTTATAAGCCTTAAATCCGCCGGCATATAGTCGCCCGTCTCCAGAATGACCACGTCGCCCGGCACGAGCTCCCGGGATGGAATGGTCAAGGTCTCCCCGTCCCGCAAAACCTTGGCGTTAGGCGCCGACATCTTTTTAAGCGCCTCGAGCGCTTTTGAGGCCCTGTACTCCTGAAACACGCCGAGACAGGCGTTTATGATGACTATTGCGATGATAATCAGGGAGTCCGTTATCTCGCTTAAAAAAATAGAGATGACGCTTGCAATCAGCAGGATTATGACCATGTAATCCTTCAGCTGCTCAAGAAACATCTGAAGTATGCCCGGCCCCTTCTTTTGCGCAAGCTCGTTCGGCCCGTACTTATCAAGCCGGGCCTTTGCCTCCTGTGAGCTCAGCCCACGCTTAGGGTCGGCGCTCAGCTCGCTGAAGACCTCGTCGATGCTTTTCTGATACCAGGGTGCTTCCAACAGTGCTCAGTCCTTTCCGCCGCTTGTGAATAAAAGTAAGGCGCAATGTCATCCTAGATAGGAACAGATGTTTTCATATGCGTTTTCATACATATTTTGCGCTTTTTAGTAAAAAGAAAGCCGCATAGTCTGCCAGGTCTTTGCAATTTCTTCAATATTTATTCCACTGTTTTGCAGACAAGACCACGGAAAAATTGTAATAAATACGGATGTTTTTGTAATATCAGATTTTAGGGCAAGCTTAAATCCCCTGGGGGAGCTTGCGGACTATGATTTCTTGTGTTTAGCTTAAAACAAATAAACTGTGCAGCCGGGGAAAGCGATGAGTATAAGAAAATATATAATCAAAAAAATCGTCATATCGGTCTTGGTGCTGTTAGGAGTGTCTCTGCTCACCTTTATTATGGGCAGGCTCGCCCCCGGCGACCCCATTGATACCGTCCTCGGCGGGATAAACAGCCCGAGCGAGGCAGAGATTGCCGCCGCTCGCAAGTACCTCGGGCTGGATGAGCCGCTTCCCGTCCAGTACTTGAAGTGGCTCTGGCATATTCTAAAGGGCGATTTCGGCGTTTCATACCAGAGCGGGCAGCAGGTTTCAAGGGAGCTTGCCGTCCGCCTTCCGCAGACAATGTTTCTGACCCTCGGTTCGATTATCGTCATGCTTATTGTCGCCTTTCCCCTCGGAATCGCCTCAGCCCTTAATTACAACGGCCCTCTGGATTACCTCTTCCGCTTTGTTAACGTGCTTATCATTTCCGTTCCCTCGTTTTGCATCGGCATACTGCTGGTGCTCCTTTTGGGGGTAAAATACAGGCTGCTGCCGACGATGGGCAGCGGAAGCATAAGGCACCTGATAATGCCCTCGCTTGCGATAGGGCTGGGGAGCGGGGCGGGGCTGTCCAGGCTTATCCGCAGCCAGATTTTAAAGCATATGGAGGCTGAGCATGTGGCGGCGGCCCGGGTCTTCGGTGTAAAGGCTTCGACTTTACTTAAAAACCACGTGCTTAAAAACGCCATCGCGCCCATTATAACCAATATTGGCCTGATTATTGGCGCCATGCTCGGGGGCTCGGCGATAATCGAGACCCTGTTTTCCTGGCCGGGCGCCGGAAGCTACGTCGTTTCGGCGATTTACTCGAGGGACTATCCGGTCATTCAGGCCTATGCCCTTATTATGGCATGTATTTACATCGTAATCAATGTGTTTATTGAATTGTCTTATTGTATCACCATGCCCTCGCTTTTTATGCCTGGAGGTACCGATGAAAACTAGAAAAAGACTTCCGTTCACGATAATAATTGGCGCTGTATTGGCCGCTTTGCTTATCATAGCCGTTGCCCTGGCCCCGCTGATTGCGCCGAACAATCCTACGAGAGTGAATATGGCGCTGGCGCATGAAGGGCCGAGCGAGCAGTTCCCGCTCGGAACCGATCAGCTCGGGCGCTGCGTGCTCTCAAGGCTGCTCTACGGCGGCAGAACCTCGCTCGGAGTGACCTGCCTTGTGCTGCTTATCACCCTGCTAATCGGGACGGTCATCGGGACGGTATCCGGCCTTTTTGCCGGCAGGTGGCCTGATAAGTTCCTTACAGCGGTCTGCGAAGTTGTGCTGGCCTTTCCCGGCCTTGTGCTCGCCCTTGTAATATCCGGGCTTCTGGGGCCCGGGATACTCAAGGTCATGCTCGCGATAGCTCTGGTCTCCTGGGCAAAGTACGCAAGGGTTGTGAGAAGCCTTGTCATAGGCATCCGCAAGGCAGACTATATGAAGGCGGCAAGGGTGGCAGGCGCGTCGACTTTTCGCCTTGTAACAAGGCACATCCTTCCGAACATAGGCGGCGCGCTCGGCACCTTAGTCGTGACCGATTTGGGCTCGACAATTCTGAGATTTGCAGGACTATCGTTTATCGGCCTCGGAGCTCAGCCGCCGAAACCCGAATGGGGGATGATGATTAATGACGCAAGGCTCCATATAAACTCAAACCCCATGCTCATCATATACCCCATTCTTGCGGTAACCCTTTCCGTGCTGGCCTTCCATCTTTTAAGCGACGGGCTGCGCGACAGGCTCGACAGCAAGGCATAAAAACGGAGTAAAGGCTATGGATTTTTTGGTTGTCAGTAATTTAAGCGTTTTTTACTCGGGTGCCGCCGTGGTAAAGGACCTGAGCTTTACCCTCAGGGAAGGCGAGACACTGGGGATCGCGGGGGAGAGCGGCTGCGGGAAGAGCACCGTCGCAAAGGCGATATTAGGCATGCTCCCGAGAAACGCACATGTTTCGGGCTCGATAAGGTATAAAGGCCGGGAGCTTGTCGGGCTTAGGGAAAGGGAATTTGCAAAGTTGCGCGGCAGAGAGATTTCGATGGTCTTTCAGGACCCGTCGGCGGCTCTCAATCCCGTTAGAAAGATAAGGCATCAGTTTTATGACATCTTCGGAGCCGGACGGAAAGACAGAAATGCGGCGGACGCTGAGGTTGTACACTTTCTGACCCATGCCCATATAAAAAACCCCGAAGAGATAATGGACAGATACCCGACAGCGCTAAGCGGCGGCATGAAGCAGCGAGTGGTGATAGCCATGGCAATCAGCAAGATGCCCCGGCTCCTGATTGCCGACGAGCCGACCTCTGCTCTCGACGCGGGGATTCGCCTTCAGATTATCGAGGAGCTTCAGGCTCTCAATGAGCGGCTGGGCTTCGGGATGATATATATTTCGCATAACCTGGCCGAGCTTTCTAAGGTCTCGGATTCGATAATGGTTATGAAAAACGGCTCCGTAATCGAACACAGGAGCACGCGTGAGCTTTTTGCAGCGCCTAAAGAGGAGTACACAAGGCAGCTTATCGCCGCCACGGAATGAAAAAGAAAGCCCCGTCATCAAATTGCCGGCTTATGATTCCGCATTTTACAGAGAAAGGGGGGATGGCCGATATGGACGCCCTGCTTGAGGTAAGAAACCTTACAAAGCTGTTTCCGAAGAAGCCCTTTCTGTTTGCACCCGATAAAAGAAGCATGTTCGCGGCGGTGGAGGACGTGTCCTTTTCCCTGCAACGGGGCGAAGCGCTCGGGCTCGTCGGCGAGAGCGGCTGCGGGAAGACGACCATAGCAAATCTTATTTTAAAGCTCCTTTCGCCCGACAGGGGCGAGATAATCTTCGACGGAGAGGATATAACGCAGCTTAAAGCACACAGGGAGATTCTCCCTGTAAGGCGTAAAATGCAGGCGGTGTTTCAAAACAGCGGCTCTTCGCTCGACCCGCATATGACGCTTGGAAAAATAATAACCGAGCCGCTTAAAAACTTCGGCCTCCCCATAAAGGGCAAGGCGGAGCAGTACCTGGAGCTTGTCAGCCTTCCGCCCGACTGGGTCTCGCGGAAACCGCACCAGCTATCCGGAGGGCAGCGCCAGCGCGTTTCCATAGCCCGTGCGATGGTACTTAAACCCAAGCTGCTGATTCTGGACGAGCCCACGTCGAATCTTGATGTGCTTACCGCCTCGCAGATACTTGCTCTTTTGCGCCACCTCTTTGAAGAGCATGAGACGGCCGTCCTCTTCATATCCCACGACATCGCCGCCGTCGACAAGCTGTGCAGGAGAAAGGCGGTAATGAAGGACGGCAGGATAATCGAAACCCTGTCTAGCCTCAGTCTTGAGGAGGCAAGCCATCCATACACGAAAAAGCTGATTGAATCCAAACTGTCTATCGACAAATCATAAAGGAGAGCGAAAATGAGAAGAAAGATTTCACTTATCCTAGTCTTATTAATGCTGTTTGCACTTGCGGCCTGCGCCAAGACCGAAGCGCCGCAGCAGAGTGCGCAGCCAAGCCCGACGGAGAGAGTAGAAAAAGAGATAACCATTGCGGCAGGCCGCAGCTTCTATCAGGGGCCGACGACCAACATTTTCGTGCACGGGAGCACGAACGTCTGGCAGGCACTCGTCATGCTCGACGAGAATATGGGACCTGAAATGAAACTCGCAGAATCCGCCACACAGTCCGAGGACGGGCTTACCTGGACGATTAGGCTGCGCCCGGGCATTACCTTCCACGACGGCAGCAGGCTCACAAGCGAAGTTGCCGTATTCAATCTTGACCGGCTATATCGCTGGAACAGCGGCTCAAAGTCCTACGATTCGGAATTTGAAAAAGACAGCGAGTATGGCAAAATCGTGGATATGAGCGTTGTTGACGAGCAGACCTTCACAGTCACCCACGAAAAGCCGATTCCCGACTTTGACCTCCGACTTGCCTACGAAAACAGCGCGATGTTCGCGCTTTCCTCGTTCGACGAAAACAAGGCCATAACCTTCCCCTACGGTACGGGTCCCTACAAGTACGACTCGTATGACGAGGTTACGCAGGCGCTTACCCTTGTTAAGTTCGATGAGTACTGGGAGGGAGAGCCAAAGCTCGACAAAGTGGTGTTCAGGAACATAGCCGACGCGACGGCCCGCCTTTCCGCGCTTCGAAGCGGCGAGGTTCAGGTAATATCTGACGTCGGCGGAATAATGCCCCAGCAGGCGGCGACCGTACTCGCAGACGAGGGCCTCATCATGAAGCAGCGCCTTGTCAGCACGGTGCACTACTACGCCCTAAACACGAATGAGGGCAGGCTCTTTAGCGACGTCAACATGCGCAAAGCGCTGAGCCTCAGCATCGACCGCAAAACAATCGTCGACAAGCTGCTTCTCGGCTACGGCGAGCCGGCGATAAGCGTTTTGAGCTCCGCAGGCGCCGACTGGGTAATCGACTGCGGCTACAGCTTTGACCCAGTAAAGGCCAAGGCCCTGAAAGAGGAGGCCGTCGGGGAGGGCGAGGTTTCCTGTACGATACTTCTAAACTCCGCCCTGCTCGGGCGCTGGCCCTATCAGGATACCGCCTCCATGATTCAGGCCCAGCTTGGGGAGATTGGCATTAACGCTAAGATTGAGACCGTGGACGGCGCGACCTGGAACAGCAGGCTCAAGGAGGGCTCCTACGACATCGCGCCGCAGCCCTTCACGGTTTCCGCCGGGGAGCCGAATTATTTCTTCGTGCGGAATATTGAAAGCCGCGGAGCTAACAATGTCGCGCGCAGCTACGGAATCAGCGACCCTGTTCTGGACGAGCTGATTGAGAAGGTCGCGGTGGAGCCGGACAAGTCTGAGCGCCAGAATCTCTACAAGACGATTCAGGGGCTCGTCAAGGAGAACGAGTACATTATCCCCCTGTGGTACGATGTGACGCTCTATGCCATGAAGAAAAACGTCCAGAACTTTAACCTCGATGTCATCTTCTGCCCGAATCTGTTTGAAGTGGAACTTGCGTAAATGAGTAAGATTATGAAGTTTGAGCAGTATGCGGATTTTGCCGCAGCCGAGTGGAAGCGCGCGATGAGCGAAAGCGAGCACTTCAGCCTTGAAAAGTGCACTGACGCGGAGATGACCGCCGTCTGGGATAAGATGGCGCCCTCCTATGACCTCGGCGTAGGCTCGGATTTCCGGCGCGTCGGCCATGCAATAGAGCGACTTGCAAAGCTCGGAGCCTTCGACCCGGACACGATTGCGCTTGACATCGGCAGCGGGACCGGCGCCTACGCTCTAAAGCTAGCCGATAAATGCAGGACCGTTTACGCGCTTGACAGCTCTGCCGGCATGCTTGAGATACTTGCGGAAAAGGCGAGGCGGCTTGGCCTGAACAATGTCATGACCATTCAGGCCGACTGGAAAACCGTGAACCTGGACGAGCTGCCGGGCAGATTCGATATAGTCGTATCGTCGCTCAACACCGGGATAAAGGACTATGAGACGCTTGTCAAAATGAACAGCGTATCCAGGGGCTTTTGCTGCTATGTGGCGCCGCAGGGCAGGACCTACCACTCCTCGCGCCCGGACCTTCAGAAAATTGTGTTCGGCCGTGAGCTTCGTGCCGCGGGCGGCAACGATATAATCCATCCGTTCAACATAATCTATGGCATGGGCTACAGGCCCGAGCTTACCTACGCGCCCTGCCAGTGGTCAAAGGAAGAAACGCCGGAAGAGGCCCTTGAAGCCGTCTGCCGCGAATACGGGCGGTACAAGACAATTGACGAAGCGCTAAGGGAACGGCTCCGTGATTACATCATGGCGAACTTAAACGAGCGAGGCCTGTTTACCCAGTTTCAAAAGAGCACTGTGGGCATAATGATTTGGGACACAAGATTAGTTCAATAAGCAAATCACAAGCCGTCCGAATTTAAACGGGTGGCTTGTGATTTTTATATCTTTACTGTGGAGGCAATGGTATCTGTCTGGAGATACCTTACTTAAGGGAATAAAACCACTCTTGAAGGAAGTTTTATCATAGCGCTTTTTGTTCCTGTGGAATTTCTTATGTTGCTTTCCAAAACTATGAAATATATAATAATAAATAGAAACATTATTCCTGTCCGGCTTGAGAAACCTAAACTTAAGAAAGGGGAGCGGTTATATTGGAGAATCTCAGAAAAGTAATCAAAATCACAAAGGGCAGGCAGACCGTCGACGGTGCCGGGGTTAAGCTGGTCCGTGTCTTTGGAAAGAACGAGACGGAGGATTATGACCCCTTTCTTATGTTGGACGCCTTTGACTCGGAAAACCCCGAGGATTATATTAAAGGCTTTCCCTGGCATCCGCACAGGGGAATTGAAACAATCACGTATTTAATTCACGGCAACATCGAGCATGGGGACAGCCTGGGGAACAGCGGGACTATTCTTGACGGTGAGTGCCAGTGGATGACCGCAGGCTCCGGCATTATCCATCAGGAAATGCCCAAGCCGAGCAAGCGCATGTTAGGCGCTCAGCTGTGGCTGAACCTGCCGGCAAAGGACAAGATGACGGACCCCGCCTACGGCGAAATAAAGGCAGAGAGTGTACCGATTATAGATGACAATGGTGTTAAGGTCCGTGTCCTGTCAGGCGAGCATCTTGGGAAGAAGGGGGCATTTGAGGGGAAATACGTAAAGGCGACCTATCTGGATGTCGAGCTGCCCCCAAATCGTGAGTGGTCCTATTTAACAGAGCCTGATAACACCCTGTTTATCTATATTTTCTCCGGCAAGGCAATTTTTGATCCTGAAAAGAGCACAGACAGTCCACGGGATTTGATTGATGAAAAGCAGGCGGTTTTGTTCGGGCGGGGCGAGAAATTCTGGGTAAAAGCAGCAGGTGAGGATTTGCGCTTTATCCTTCTGTCGGCAAACCCCCTGAAAGAGCCGGTTGCCTGGGGCGGCCCGATAGTTATGAACACAAAAGATGAGCTGAGCCTTGCGTTCGATGAATTGAAGAACAATACTTTTATTAAAAAGAGTGCGGAGGGGTTCGGAGATGGAAAATAAAATTATAAAAATCGTAGGGTTTACCGGCAGCCTGAGACGCAGTTCCTATAACAAGGCGGCGCTCAGAGCGGCAAGTGCGCTGCTACCGGAAAACGCCGTCCTGGACATCATTGATTTGGCCGATATACCGTTTTTCAGCGAGGACCTTGAGGCGGAAGGGATACCGCCCTCGGTCGCCGAATTTAAGCGCAGGCTAAGTGAGGCGGACGCGATTCTGATTTCGACGCCCGAGTACAATTATTCGATACCTCCTGTTTTAAAAAACGCGCTGGACTGGGCCTCAAGAGGTAAGGACCTGCCCCTGTCCGGAAAGCCCCTTGCAATAATGAGCGCCTCCATCAGCATGCTCGGGGGAGCACGCGCGCAATACCATTTAAGGCAGGTCTGCGTCGTGCTGAACCTAGCTCCCCTAAACAAGCCTGAGGTCTTTATCGCAAATGCGGACACTAAGTTTGACAAGGAGGGCAACTTGATTGACGAGAGGACCAAAAACTCCATCTCGCGCCTTGTTAAAGCCCTTGTCGAGAGCGCGGAGAGCAGATTATAATAGGTCTGCATCGATGAAGTTAACCCATAAAAGTATAAATCAAAAAGGAACTGGGATAACCCAGTTCCTTTTTTCGCCTAGGCATAAGCTACTTGTCCTTCATCGTCCTCGGTTTTCCGTAGAAGAAGGCCGCCATGAGACCCGGACCCGCGTGCGAGCCGATTGTCATGCCTATGTAGGTGTAATATACGTCCTTGAAGCCAAACTGCGTTTTAAGCCCCTCTCCGAACTCCCTCGCCTCCTCAGGAATGTCGGAGTGGCAGATATAGAGCACCTGCTCCTCCGGATTTAATACGACCTCGTCGACGATTTCGTGGATGCGTTTTATCGTGTTCTTTCTGCCGCGCACCTTCTCAATCACTTTTAGATGGCCTTCGAGGTCGAGCTTAAGTATCGGATTTATGTTCAGCGCATGGGCTATCATCATGCCTGTACGGCTGACTCGGCCGCTGCGGTAGAGATATGTGAGGTCGGATGTCGTATAGTAGGTGTTAATTTTGGACTTGTTTTCGTTGAGCCATTCGACACATTCCTCGGGCGTCTTATTCTCGTCGCGCATGTCGGCGGCTTTAAGCGCGAGCATCCCGTATCCGACTGATGCAAGCGTTGAGTCAACAAGGTGTATTTGCGCCTCAGGAAGCTGCTCATTCAGCAGCTCTACCGCCGTAAGGCCGTTGTCATAGGTTCCGGATATACCGCTGCCAAGACATACGTGCACAATCGGAAGGCCTCTTTCCGCAATAGGCCGCCAGAAGTCGACAAATTCCATGATATTGATTTGGCTTGTCTTCGGTACCGCCCCTTTGCGCATGTCGTCATAGAACCTCCTGCAGTCCTCATGCAGCATGGTGTCCTCATGTACTTTGCCGTCAAGCTCGTACTTGATGGGGAAGGGGATAATATCGCGTTCCTTCAGTAAAGAATATGGAAGGTCACATCCGGAGTCGGTAGTTACAATGAAATTCATTATAGTATACCTCCTTATATGTACTGCACTTCCTCGGGCTTTGCTAATTTTTCTATATACTAATAATACACCTATTTTCCTTTAACTTCAAAAAATTTTTAGTATTTGTATTATTTTTTGCCAAAATCAAATAGAGTCCGCATTGCCTGAGAGCGTTATTAAGATTTAACATTTAAATTATTTATAAATAATCTATAAACAAAGTGTAAAAGGATGCTCACCAGCGCCCAGACTCTTTAAATATCCAATAATTTATGTTATATATTATGTTAAATGTCCGCACTCGGAAGCCGGGAAGGGGCTTTTTCTGGCGCGCTGTATGGAGGGGAATTCAGCGTAAAGCCGATATGATAAATGTCAGAAGTTTATGGTTAAAATAGGCTTTAGGCGTGGAATAGGCAGAGCGGTCCGCCTTTGCCCCATGCATAAGACTTGGGTAAATGGCATAATTCCCGGCTTATTTACTCTTTGCCGGAATACGGACGGCGTAGACGCTAGGCTGCCGAAGGGAGGCAGCCTATATTACTCAGCAAATCGGAAAAAGGAGCATTTGGATGCTAAGGCTTAAAAATGTCAATAAAACATACGTAACGGGAGAGCTTAAACAGGATGCGCTCAGAGACATCAGCCTTTGTTTCAGAAAGAGCGAATTCGTCTCTATTCTCGGGCCGAGCGGCTCGGGCAAGACGACACTTTTGAACATAATCGGCGGGCTTGACCAGTACACGAGCGGCGACCTCATCATAAACGGGAGGAGCACTAAGGAGTACACCGACGGAGACTGGGACACATACCGCAACCACTCGATAGGCTTTGTGTTCCAGAGCTACAATCTCATCCAGCATCAGAGTGTCCTCGCCAATGTGGAGCTGGCTCTCACGCTCTCCGGTGTATCGAAGGCCGAGCGCCGGAAAAAGTCCCTGCACGCCCTTGAGCGGGTTGGCTTGGCTGACCAGGTGCACAAGAAACCGAACCAGCTCTCAGGCGGCCAGATGCAGCGCGTTGCGATAGCCCGCGCGCTTGTGAACGACCCCGACATCCTGCTTGCCGACGAGCCGACGGGCGCGCTTGACTCCGAAACCAGCGTCCAGGTGCTTGACATTCTCAAGGAAATATCAAAAGACCGGCTCGTCATTATGGTCACGCACAACCCGGACCTGGCGAACAGGTATTCGACGAGAATCATACGCCTTTTCGACGGGAAGGTAACCGACGACTCGGACCCCTATGAGGGCGAGGAAGTAAGGGCCCTCAGCAAAAAGGAGCAGAAGCGGCAAAAAGGTGTAAAGATTAAGCGCTCAATGTCGTTTTCAACCGCGCTTTCGCTCTCGCTTAACAACTTGATGACAAAGAAGACGCGCACCTTCCTTACAAGCTTTGCAGGGAGCATAGGCATTATCGGCATTGCGCTCATACTCTCTGTTTCGACGGGCTTCCAGGCCTATATTGACCGCGTCCAGGAGGACACCCTGTCGAGCTATCCGATAATTATTGAGGCCGAGTCAGTGGACCTCACGAGCCTTATAACCTCCCTCAGCAGCCTCAGAACCAAGGCCGGGGAGAGCGACCATGAGCTTGACGCCGTGTACGAAAGCCAGATTATGTACGACCTTATGAACTCGATGAACACGGCGGAGGTCTCGAAAAACAACCTGACAAAGTTTAAGGAGTTTCTTGAGACAAATGAAGAAATTCAGCAATATATTAGCGCATACCAGTACTCCTATGACTTAGGCTTCAACATCTTTACGAAGGACACCGAAGGCAGGGTCTTTAAATCCGATGTTATGGAGCTGCTTGATAATTTAAGCGGCGGCTTCGCTCCGACAGACAGGCCGGGCTTTTCCACTTTCACATCTCCATATGAAGTGTGGCAGGAGATGCTCGCGGGCACGGACGGAGAGCTGATTCACGATACGCTGAAGGACCAGTATGAGCTTGTCGCCGGACGCTGGCCCGAGGCCTATGACGAGATTGTCGTAATTGTCAACGAGAACAATGAGGTCAGCGACCTTGCGCTGTACGCGCTCGGCCTTAAAACCTACGATGAAATGCTCGAGATAATGAGAAAAACACAGCTCGGCGAGGTTATCGACACCAGCGAGCAGCGCAGGTGGTCGTACGAGGAAATCATGAGCCTGCCCTTCAAGCTGATACTGAGCTCGGAGTACTATCAGAAGAACACGGATGGGACCTTCGCCGACCTGTCCCAGACCGAGGCGGGAGTTGAGTATCTCTACAATAACGATGCAATCGGCACACCGCTTAAGGTCTGCGGTATTATACGCGCCAGCGGCGACGCCGTTTCCTCAATGATGTCCGGCGCCATAGGCTACACCTCGGCGCTGAAAGACTACGCAATGGAAAAAATGGCCGCTTCGGAGATTATCCGCGCCCAGCTTGACGACCCATCCACCGACGTCATAACAGGTCTGCCCTTTGCGCCAAAAGAGGGGGAGGAGCTGTCCACCGCCGAAAAGGCGGAGAGGATGCAAAGCTATATCTCCACGCTGACGACCGGGGAGAAGGCGGCGCTTTACAGGGAAATCGCCTCGACACCGTCCGAGGCCGAGCTTGAAGCGGCGGTAAAGCAGCAATTATCCATGCTTGAGCGCGAAACGCTCGAGAACATGATTATCCAGGCCTATGCCGAGAAGATGGGCATAAGCGATACTACGCAAATCAGCGGCTATGTAAAGAGCATGGACGACGAGGCGCTCTACGCCGCGGCTGCCGAAGGCATGAGAGAGTCGATTAAGGCGGCGTATAAGGCTCAGGCCGAGGCGCAGCTGAGCATGATGGACGATGCGACCCTGGCCGCCATGCTGGACGAAGCAAGCTATTCCCTGGAGGAATACGCCGCTCTTTACGATGCGTATATTCCCGCCGAGTACTCCAAATCGACATATGAGGAAAACTTAAAGCTCCTCGGTTACGCGAGCGTGGACGCTCCCTCCTCGATTAAACTTTACGCGATAACCTTTGAAAACAAGGATGAGATTGCAAAGATTATTAAGAAATACAACACAACCGTAAACGAGGAGGATGTAATCAACTACACCGACTACGTCGGTCTTCTCATGTCCTCGGTGACGACCATAATCAACGCCATTTCCTATGTCCTGATTGCCTTTGTCGCGATCTCGCTTGTCGTCTCCTCGATTATGATTGGAATTATCACATATATATCCGTGCTCGAGCGGACAAAGGAAATCGGCATACTCCGCGCCATCGGAGCCTCAAAGAAGGACGTATCCCGAGTGTTCAACGCAGAAACCATGATAGTCGGCTTCGGCGCGGGGGCGATAGGAATAGGCATCTCGCTGCTCCTGCTCATCCCGATTAACCTGATTTTGAATAAGCTTACAGGGATTGCGATACTCAGGGCTCAGCTTCCCGCCGCGGGCGCTATTATACTGGTGGCTATTAGTGTGCTGCTGACATTTATAGCCGGACTTATCCCGTCGGGTATCGCGGCAAGAAAAAACCCCGTCGAGACCCTGCGCACCGAGTAAACCCGGTTCAAAGCTGCGAAAAGAGCTTAATTACGGCTTACGCTCAATCCAAAGTCTGAAAGCTGAGAAGAGGTTTTGCCTCTCTCAGCTTTTGCCTTTTTTCAAGGTGCTCCTGCTTAAAGCAGGCTGCCCGAAGCCGCTTTACAGGTACTCAATTTCAAAGTACTTCTCGTTAAAATCCAGTTTTGAGAGGCTGTTTAGGTTCATTAGGACTTCGTGATTGAGGCCCTTGCCTTTGAGATTAAAGCGGGCGGAACGGTTTCTGCCCTTTTCTTTCGCGCGGTAGAGCGCATAATCGCTTATCCTTATCGCCTGGTCGAGGCTTATAAGCTCGGGGACATCGCTATCCAACGGGATTTCACAATAACCCAGGGAGCAGGTTTTGTATATCACCCTGTCCTCAGACACCTTGACGGGCGTGTTTTCAATCTCCTCAACGACTCGCTTTGCAAACCTTCGATAATCCTCCGAGCTTCTGTTGAACAGGATAATCAGGAACTCTTCGCCTCCCCAGCGAACCAGGACGTCGTCCTTATGGAGCATCTCCTTTAGCACTTTTGACATTCTAATCAGAACGCTGTCCCCGACCGCGTGCCCGTAGGTATCGTTTACTTCCTTAAAATAGTCGATGTCGATGAGAAAAACGCCGATTGGATTTGCCTGGGGCGGGAAAGCTCCCGGTTCGTCTTCATGCGGCCGTGAATGCTCTTTTAGGTAAGCGGACACCTTCTCAAAAACTATGCCGTAGAGATACCTGCGATTATAGGTTCCGGTCAGAGAGTCGCGCAGCGAAAGCTCCCTGAGCTTTTCGTTGAGGGCGTTAAGCTGGGAGGTTCTCTCCCTGACCTTCTCCTCCATGTTTTCATAGAGCTTGGCGTTTTCAATGGATATGGCCGCCTGCGAGGCCAGTATCTTTA
The DNA here is from genome assembly GCA_012838345.1 of Clostridiales bacterium. Lineage (GTDB taxonomy): Bacteria > Bacillota > Clostridia > Oscillospirales > Oscillospiraceae > DUPK01. Next base: position 101,382 of record DUPK01000016.1, read on the forward strand.
TCGTTTCGAGCCTCGCCGCGGTGAAAACATTGTCGGAGAGGTTGTTTTCAAGATAGACTATGCCCTTTAAGCGGTTTTGATATAGAACCGGTATGCACATCACGGACCTTATGAGATTTTCCCTGATATAGGGGTTGTTCTGCAGAATAAGGTCCGAACTTGCGTCCTGAATTACCAGAGCTTCCCGCGTACGTATCACGTAATTTACGATTTCGATGCACAGCCTTTTGCTTTCGTACAGAGGCAGGGAATGGACAACCTGGTTCTGTCTGGACTCTATGTCCCTGAAGGCTTCAACGTAAAACTTGCCGTCGAACTCGTTTTTTAGCAGTATGCAGCCCCGTTGCGCGCCGGCATTTTCAACCAATATCCGCATCAGGGTGGTAAGCAGCTTTTCAATCTTGATTTCACCGGAAATTGCCTGCGTGGATTTCAAAATGGAGTTCATATCCACAAAGCTGGCGACCTCGGAGAGGGTTTCGCTTTTCTCCTGCATAGGCGCCCACTGGCCGCGAAAATCCCATTCTTTATCCATCAGCGCTAGCTTTCTGTCCGCGCCCCATTTGCCGTAGAGGTAATAGGCTTCACGCATATATGTCTTTCCGACAATTTCGTTTCCTCTTTCAAGCCAGAACTTCCCGCACTGTTCATTGATTAGCGCTTTTAATTGTATAAAGTCGTCGGCCGCTATGGAGTCCGTTGCCTTCTTGTAAAGCCCGGATATAGTCTCAAGAGGCCTGTCTTGGATTATTGCGATTTCGGCGGAGAGAAGATAGTACTTATGAGCATAGTTTTCAGGGCAGTTCTCAGCCCAGACTTCAAGCTGCTTTAAGATTTCGCTTAGGGCATCTTCAATTTGGCTCCTCTCGGGAGGAGGGGAATTTTTCCATCTCGCGGCGAGTATGAGGCCCTTGAGCAGGCAGTGGTCGGGGATGGGGAAGTCGGTACTCACAGCGTAAAGGAGCTTGTCGGCGAGCGCGTTCCACTTCTCCGACTCGTCGAGATTTCCCAGAATATAACTGATGAAAGCGTTGTACTGGTAATACCTGCAGAGAAATACCAGGTTTCGGGATTTCTCTATGAGGGTCCTCATCGTCCTGTCCCGCTCTTCAAATTCCAAGGCGTCTCCCCGCTTCGGGAGCGCCATAAGCTTCTCTATGGAATAAAGTACAATTTCGCACAAGAGCCGGGGAGCCGGCATATTTGCCTGTTTAATGAGGGATATATAGCTTTTTGCCGCATCCTTGCACTCGTTTAAGTTCTTGCCCGCCCAGAACGAATAATGGACCTTGTTCGCAAGAGCGTAGGTCGCGTGCAGAAGGTCGCCCGTCTCAAGCCCAGCCTTATACGACATGTCGTAATAATCGAGGGATTCCTGATAATGCTTTACCCAGATGGAGAGGAAGGGGAAGATGAAGTACACAGGTGCCTTCTGCGATTCCGCCTTGAATCTGTCAATCAGGGCGAAGGCCATTTCTCCCAGCTTGTACGCGGTTTTAAAGTCCGAAAACGCTATGCCGCAAATGGCGCCGCAGTCGCATACGGCTTTGCAGGACAGAGGTGTTACGCCGTGCGCCAGCGTAAGGTTAAACATCGTGATGGCCGAGAGGTTAAAGAGCTTCGGACTGACCTGTATTGCAGGAGGGTTCAGCTGGAAGAAAAGCTGCATTGCCATGCTTTTTTCCGGGTCAATCATAATGGGCAGGTTGACTATCTCCTCAACAGGGTTGCGGTCTAAAAACTGCCGTATCTTTTCAATGCCCTCCTGGATTTCTCTATCTATCTCCTCGTCGGTTTTGGGGAGGTTGAAGCCCAAAAGGCGCAGTGCCCTGCGCAGCTCGTCTATGCTGTCGGAGAGCCTGCCCTGGAACATATAAAGAAGGGCTCTGACGCTTGACACCGAACATTTTTGCAGGTTGCCCTCGGCTAAAAGGCTCAGCCGCCCGCAGAGCGCTTCGGCCTTCTCAAAACCACCCGAGAGCATGGCGGCGCTGGCCTGCTCTGTAAGGAGGCTGAAGTACTTTGACGGCATGGCGGCCCATTCCTTTTCGCTGAGCGCTTTTTCCGCCTCCTCAAAATAGGCGAGGGCATTGAAAAAGGCTGTCGATTTCATGGCCTTTTGGCCCGCTAAGGTGTTCAGGTCCGCAAGCTCAAAGCGCTCATCCCTGCTTTTTATGAGGGCTTTTGCTTTATTCAGATGGTTGACCAAATCGAAGATTATATCCGCCCTTCCCGTTTGACGGAAGGAGTTGAGTAACATGCGACCTATTTTGTGGTGTATTTTGGTCTTTTCCTTTTCGGGAATGACGCTGTATATCGCCTGCCGGATGCGGTCGTGCGCAAAGCAAAACCGCATTTCCAGGTTTTTAAGGATGGTCTCGTTTTTCAAAGTGTTGATATAGCGGTAATTGCTGTCTAAAGGCAGAAGAATCTCCTTTTCTATCGCGACCCAGAGGTCCTCGGCCAGCTTTTTCGGCGGAAGCTTGCTTATAGATGAAATGGTTTCCAAATCAAACTGATTTCCGATGCCGGAGGCGAGGGATAGCAGCGTTTTGCTTCCCTTTGGAAGAGACTCAAAGCTTATTACCAGCAAATCCACCACGTTGTCGCTTATTTCGGCAGCGTTTACCTTCTCCAGATCATAGGTCCAGCAGCCCTTTTCAGGCAGGAAGGCAAACGCCTTTTGGCGATAAAGCGTGTTTAGCATCTGGCGGATGAAAAACGGGTTTCCGTTTGTCATTCTCTGTATTATCTTTGAAAGCGGCTTGGATTCCTCGAGACCCATGCGCAGCGTATCGGCGACAAGCTGGTTTATCGCTGAAAACTCAAGGGGCTTTAGGCACGTCCACCTGAGCCTTATGCCTCTGTCGCTCCGCCCGCCTGCGAGCTTTTCCATTTTGTGAAGACGGGGTAAAATACCCTCCGACTCATTGTCCCTGTAAGCTCCGATGATAAAGATGTATTGGATGTCGCCGGCCTCCAAAATGTACTCCAGCAAATCGAGTGTGGAGCTGTCGCTCCATTGAATATCGTCGAGAAAGATGACAAGAGGGGAGTCCGGCCCCGTCAGGGCCTTGAAAAACTCGCTGAAGGCCAGCTTGAACCTGTTTTGGGCCTCCCTGGGGTTTAAGTCGGGTACCGACTCATGGGGGCCGATTATACTTTCAAGCTCCGGTATTATGTCGATGATAAGCTGGCCGTTGCTGCCAAGCGCATGCAGCAGCCTTTGCCTGAAATAGTCAAGCCTTTCCTGCGGTTCGGCGAGAAGTTGCCTCATCAGCTCCCGGAAAGCCTGGGCGAATCCGTGATAGGGGGTGCTCTGCATGAACTGGCTGAACTTGCCGCTAATAAAGTAGCCCTTTCTTGCGGTTATCGGCTTATATATCTCGTGAATCAGCGAGGTTTTTCCGATTCCGGAAGGGCCGCTGAGAAGCAGAATTTCCGCCCCGCCCTCTGAAGACTTTTCAAAGGAGTTTATGAGCTCTTCAACCTCGGCTTCCCGTCCATACAGCCTGTGAGGGACCTCAAACCTGTCGCTTACATCCCCCTGGCCCGGCACAAAGCTTATATAGCCGAATATTAAGGCGTCAAAATTGTTTAGACAGAACTCAAGGTCTGTTTTCAAACCGACGGCGGTCTGGTACCGCTCTTCCGCGGCCTTGGCCATCAGCTTCATGATTATTTCCGAGAGAAATACCGGCACTTCCGGGTTTACCTCATGCGGGGGCTGGGGAGTTTTTGCAATATGGCAGTAAATCAGCTCGGACTTGTCTGCGCTCTGAAAGGGGAGCCGGCCTGTAAACAGCTCATACAGGCATACCCCCAGGGAGTATAGGTCGGTTCTGTTATCCAGAGGCCTGTTTATTCTGCCGGTCTGCTCCGGAGATATATAGGACAAGGTCCCCTCAAGATAGTTTAAGTTGACAAACTGCGGCGTTTCAACGCTCAGCTCAGTGGCATTGCCGAAGTCAATCAGCTTAAGGCTGCCTGTTTCAGGGTTCCACACAAAATTGGAGAGATTAATATTCTTGTGGATTACGTTTTGCCTGTGGAGCTGGGCGAGCGAATCGGCCATTTTTACCGCCAGCAGCGTTTTTTCTCCGGCGCTCAGCTTAAGGTTTTTAATGGCTTCCGCAAGGGGCCACCCTTCGATTTCCTCCATGATGATGGCATAGCTTTTTCCCTTGATAAAATCGTAGGCCTTTATGATGCCCTCGCAGTCAAATTTGGCCATAATCTGATACTCGTGTATGAAATCGGTTATCTCCTTGGCAGAAGGATAATCCTTGGACAGCAGCTTTATCACTACACGATTGTAATCCGACTCCCTTATAGCCCTTAGAACCGTGTAATTGCCTCTCTTTACGACCTGCTCAATTATTTTGTATCCGGGCAAATAAACCATGACGAACCTTCTCTCATTCCAACTAGAGCAAATCCGCTTTCAGTGCAAAGCGTGGCGGGACGAAAAATAATACACCCTGCCTATGCAGAATGCAAGATAACAAATCCGGCTTATCCGTGTAAAAAGAAAAAACTGAGAACTACAGGCTTCTTTCATCAGTATAGTATAAAATTGAGGAGTATTCAACAAAAATCGTCTATTTTTTCGCATAACAATTATTATTTTTGCCGTTAAATATATCAAACGAGTCTTGCCTTTTACATATGATGGAATTTGCAAAAATCCTGGTGGGCTTATTCCACCGATATTTTATAAGGATAAATAAATGGCCGCCACCGGATACTATGAGATCTGTAGCCGGATAAGCGGCATGGGAAAGAACCGCAAAAAATAGAACCGGCGAAGCGCCGGTCAAGACTGTAGTGGAAGGTCCCACGCTGAGCGAAAGCTGAGCGTGGGACCTTGATTTATAGATATTTTATTATTTTTTCTTTTTGCGCTTTTCAAAGAAGCCCTTTTCGCCTTCGGAGATTCCCTCAAACTGCCTGAGGAGCTCCTTCTGCTCCTTGGTGAGGTTCTTAGGCGTTTGCACCACAACCGTGACGAACTGGTCGCCGCGCCCGAAGCCGTTTAAGTGCGGTATGCCCTTACCCTTGAGGCGGAAGACAGTGCCCGTCTGAGTGCCCTCGGGGATGGTGTACTTGACCTTTCCGTCAAGCGTCGGGACCTCGAGCTCGGCGCCCAGAGCCGCCTGGGCAAAGCTTATCGGCACATCGCATAGAATGTTTGCGCCGTCGCGCTCGAAAAATGCGTGGGCGCGCACTTTTATGGAAACCAGAAGGTCGCCCGGAGGCCCGCCGTTGAAGCCTGCGTGACCCTGCCCGCGCAGTGAAACCGCCTGGCCGCTGTCTATGCCGGCAGGTATCTTCACGTTAATGGTTTTGTTGCGCTTGACCTTGGTCTTGCCCTTACAGGTCTTGCAGGGCTCATGGATGATTTTGCCCGTTCCCCCGCACTTGTTGCAGGTGACTGTGGAGGAAATCATACCTATCACCGTGCGCTGCTGTGTGCGCACGGTGCCCGTGCCGTTGCACTGGGAGCAAATTTCGGGCGTCGTGCCTTTTTCGGCTCCGGAACCGCCGCAATCGGGGCAATCTTCTATGCGCCCTATGGAAATCTCCTTTTCGCAGCCAAAGGCGGCTTCCTCAAAGGAGATGGTGAGGTTTACGCGTATGTTCTCGCCCTTCATCGGGGCTGTGCGGCTGGTTCCGCCCATGCCGCCGAAGAAGGATTCAAATATGCTGCCAAGGTCGAAGCCAAAGTCGCCAAAGTCGCCGTAGGCTCCGCCCCAGCCGCCCGCCCCGGCCCCGAAGTTCGGGTCGACGCCGGCATGGCCAAACTGGTCGTACCTTGCGCGCTTTTCGCTGTCGGAAAGCACCTCGTAAGCCTCGTTTATCTCTTTAAAACGTGCTTCGGCCGCCTTGTCGTTCGGGTGTAAATCGGGATGGCATTCCTTGGCCAGCCTTCGGTATGCTTTTTTTATTTCATCCTCCGAAGCGCCCTTTTTAAGCCCGAGCACCTCATAGTAATCTCTCTTCTGGTCAGCCATCAGTTTGCCTCTCCTTAATGCCGCAATTGCGGGCGCGTATTAATGCGCCCGCAAACATCTATATTACCCGCCATCCCGTTTTGTGTCAACAGTTTGGCGTTTTCTTAATTATTTTTTATCTTTGTCGTCGTCAACTACCTCGTAGTCCGCGTCGTAGTACTGACCGCCCTGAGCGCCGCCGCCTCCCGCTGCCGCGTTCGGGTCGAAGCCCGCGCCCTGCCCCTGAGCGCCTGCCTGCGAGTAAAGCTTCTCGCTGACGGCGTAGAAGGCCTTGGTGAGCTCCTCGGTTGCCTTTTTAATCTGTTCTATGTCAGTGCCGGAGAGAGCGGACCTCACCTTTGCGATGGCGTCCTCTATGGTCTTTTTGTCGTCGGCGCTTATCTTATCGCCCATATCGGCGAGGGTTTTCTCAGACTGGTAGACCATCTGGTCGGCCTGGTTCCTGACATCGACCTCTTCCTTGCGCTTCTTATCCTCGGCTGCGTACTGCTCGGCTTCGCGTACGGCTTTCTCTATGTCCTCCTTGCTGAGGTTTGACGAGGAGGTTATAGTGATATGCTGTTCCTTGCCCGTGCCGAGGTCCTTGGCCGAGACGTTGACTATGCCGTTTGCGTCAATGTCGAAGGTGACTTCAATCTGCGGAACTCCTCTTCTCGCAGGCGCGATTCCGTCGAGACGGAAGCGTCCGAGCGTCTTGTTGTGGGCCGCCATCTCGCGCTCACCCTGCAGGACGTGGACCTCAACCGAGGTCTGGTTGTCGGCGGCGGTGGTGAATATCTGGCTCTTTTTTGTAGGGATTGTTGTGTTGCGCTCAATGAGCTTTGTGAATACGCCGCCGAGCGTTTCTATGCCGAGGGAGAGCGGGGTTACGTCGAGCAGCAGTATGCCCTCAACATCGCCGCCGAGCACGCCGGCCTGAACGGCTGCGCCAATCGCCACGCACTCGTCGGGGTTGATGCCGCGGAAGGGCTCCTTGCCCGTGAGCTTTTTAACCGCCTCCTGAACTGCCGGGATACGGGTCGAGCCGCCGACGAGGAGAACCTTGGACAGCTCGTTCGGGGTCAGCCCGCTGTCCGAAAGAGCCTGATGGACCGGGCCCATTGTCTTTTCGACAAGATGTGCCGTAAGCTCGTTAAACTTTGCCCTCGTCAGCGTAACATCAAGGTGCTTCGGGCCGCTTGCGTCGGCTGTAATATACGGCAGGTTTATATTGGTGGTGGTCACGCCGGACAGCTCAATCTTCGCCTTTTCGGCGGCCTCTCTGAGCCTCTGCATGGCGACGCGGTCTATGGACAGGTCCACGCCGGTGTCCTTTTTAAACTCGGTAAGAAGATATTTTACGATGCACTCGTCAAAGTCGTCGCCCCCGAGGCGGTTGTTGCCCGCGGTCGCGAGAACTTCGATGACGCCGTCGCCGATTTCAAGAATGGACACGTCGAAGGTGCCGCCGCCGAGGTCATAGACCATTATTTTCTGCTCCACATCCTTGTCGAGGCCGTAGGCGAGGGCAGCCGCTGTGGGCTCGTTGATGATACGCTTAACGTCGAGTCCTGCTATGCGCCCTGCGTCCTTTGTGGCCTGGCGCTGGCTGTCGGTAAAGTAGGCGGGCACGGTGATAACGGCCTCGGTAATCGTGGTTCCGAGATAGGCCTCGGCGTCCGCCTTGAGCTTTTGCAGAATCATCGCGGAGATTTCCTGCGGCGTATAGCGCTTATCGTCGACGGTGACCCTGTAATCGCTGCCCATCTCGCGCTTTATTGAAATGATGGTGCGGTCGGGGTTTGTTATGGCCTGGCGCTTTGCGACCTGACCGACCAGGCGCTCGCCGGTTTTGGAGAAGGCGACCACCGACGGAGTTGTTCTGCTGCCCTCTGCATTTGGTATGACGACCGGCTCGCCGCCCTCCATGACGGCTACGCAGGAGTTTGTTGTTCCCAAGTCAATTCCTATGATTTTACCCATTGTGATGTTTCCTCCTATAAAAGAATGTAAAGTCGGCTCTATTTAAAATCAGTTTGCCACCTTAACCGTGGAGTATCTGATGACCTTGTCACCCATAATAAATCCTGTCCTAAACTCCTCTACCACGACGCTCTCGCCGACGGAATTGTCCTCAACATGCATTACGGCGTCGTGCAAATCGGGGTTGAACTTCTCGCCCACGCTCGGAATCTTGCTGACGCCCAGCCTCTCAAGGACCTCCATGAACTGGGTCATAATCATCTCAACGCCCTTGTAAAAGGCCTCGTCCGTACAGGGGGCGGCGAGCGCCCGGGCGAGATTGTCGTAAATAGGCAGTATTTTTGAAATCGTTTCACATATAACTTCCGTATAAAGGGCCTCGCGCTCCCTTTGGCTGCGCTTTCGATAGTTGTCGTATTCGGCGGCGAGCCTCAGATAGCGGTCCTTTTCGGTGGCAAGCTCGGCGCGCAGCTGCTCTGCGGGGTCGGGTGTTCCGGAAGCAGCGGCCGCTGCCGAATCCGAATCGGCCTCAGCACTGACTTCGGGCTTGGCCTCAGCCGTTACCTCGCCGCGGTCGTGAGCGGTCTCGAACTCAGGATTATCGTTTTTCTTAGGCATGTCGTTTTCTCCTTAAATTATTCTTCTTCCTTATTCTCGCCCAGAACGGGAAGATTGGTTTTTCCGTCTACTATCGCCTTGAGGGTATTGGCCATATATGAGAGGTTAGCCGCAACCTTTGCATAGTCCATTCTGGTCGGGCCAACCACGCCCAGCAGACCCTCCATTCCCCCTCCAAGCTCGTATTTTGTGACAACGACGCTGGAGTCCTTCAGTTCCTCGGCCACGTTTTCGGGCCCTATTAAAATTTTAACGCCCGACTTGTTCTCGGGCTCAGGCAGATTGAGCACGTTTCTGCCGTCCGACAGATAATTCATCAGCCTGTGCGCCTTTTCCCAATCCCTGTACTCCGGATGCTCCAGGATGCGCGAGGTGCCGGTCAAAAATGCCTTCTTGGAGGTCGTCTCGCTCAGCGTATGAATGGCAAAGGCGGTAACAGCTGAGGTGATGCCGTAGACATCGCCCGTAGCTCGTTCAGCGGAGGAAATCAGGGTAGAATCCATCTCGTACTCGGGCCTGTTTGTGAAATTCGCGTTAAAAACGGCGCCGAGCTTCAGAAGGAAGCCGTCGTCGAGCGGCCTTGTGAGGGTCATCAGCTTATTCTTTACCGTGTTGTCCGAAAGCATTACAAGCGTGATGAGAGTCCTGTCGTCCACCGGGATAAAATCAAAGCGCCTTATCGTAACGGGGGAGGCGGCGGAAGCCAGAGCGTAGGCCGGGTAGTTTGTAAGGTCGGAAACGAGCTTTCCCGCTTCAGTTATAACCTTGTCAAGCTGCTGGACCTTGACCTTGAGGACTTTGTTAATCTCCTCGGTCTCCTTCATCGTAAGCCTGTGGGCATGCATAAGCTCGTTTACATAGATACGGTAGCCCTGAGGGGTCGGCACACGTCCGGCCGAGGTGTGCGGCTGCTCAAGATAGCCCATGCTGGTCAGCTCCGACATTTCGTTGCGTATTGTTGCCGGGGAAAGGCCCAGCCCTGAGGCTTCGCTTATCGACTTGGAGCTGACGGGCTCCGCCGTATCTATATAATTTTCTACCACCGCTCTGAGTATTTGCTTTTTTCGCTCGTTTAGTTCCATAATCCCACCCACTCTTGGCACTTGAATTATGTACTATTAGCACTCGCTTTATACGAGTGCTAATGATAATTTAGCATTCCTGATTATTGATGTCAAGGGGTCGTATATGAATTTATTGTAAATATAATACCTGTAATTGTAAAATAATACCGCCTTGCGAATGTGCACATTTGCACAGGGATGAGGGTATAGTTTGCATTATTTGTTAATATGCTTTATAATATTTCATCATAAGTGTGGAAAGAAGGTCTCCTAAGTAGTGAAACAAGTGCAGGACGGATTGGCAACTCAGGAAAGGCTGGCATGCTGTGAACAAGAGTCTACGGTTTGGAACCGCACATTTATTTGCGCGATGCTCTGCCAGCTGTTTATCGGGCTCTCACAGTACATTGTTAACCCGCTTGTATCATCATACGCCGCGTATCTGGGAGCCGGGCCGAAGCTCGTCGGCCTGCTGACGGGGCTTTATTTCGGCGTATCCCTTCTTCTCAGACCGGTTACCGGGCCTGCACTGGTGCGCCTTGACAAGAAGATACTCCTGTTTTTCGTCTTCGGGATGGGCATTATTGTCAACTTTCTGTATGCGACCTTTGACAGCATACCTATGTTTATTGCCGTGAGAGTGCTGCACGGCGTGCAGTTTGGCCTAGTCGGCTCGCTTCTCATAACGATAGCCGGCGACAGCCTGCCGAAGGAAAAGATGGGCTCCGGCCTCGGCCTTTTCGGCATCGGCAACGCCCTGTCCATGACGCTGGGGCCCACGATAGGCCTTGCAATCAGGTCCTGGGGAAGCGTAAACTACGGAGAGGGCGGCGGATACAGGGCAATATTCTATACTGCCGCGGGGATTATGGTGTTTTCCCTGATTCCCTGCTTTCTGGCAAGGCCCAAAAAGTGTTCCAAAGAGGAGATAGCTGCCGCGGGCGCCTGGTACAAGAACATCATCGCCCTACCCTCCATTCCCTGCGCTTTGTGCAACATGTTCTTTTCTATTGCCTACTCTTTACTCAACGCCTATATGGTCCCTTACTCGGTGGAAAGGGGTTTTTCGGGCATTTCGATGTTCTTTACGATTTACGCCCTGGTGCTTCTCGTCTCCCGCCCCGTTTCGGGCAGGCTTACGGACAAATTCGGGCCGACGGCTATTATTTATCCGGGCGCTGCCCTCCTTATTGTGGGCTTTCTGCTGATTTGGAGGGCGCAGAGCATGACCGCCGTATACATAGCGGCCGTGATTTCGTCCCTGGGCTACGGCTCGGCCTACCCCGCCTTCCAGTCCGCCTGCCTGCAGTCCATGCCCCCCGTGAGGCGCGGCGTCGCCAGCAATACCAACTACGTCTTTGTAGATTTAGGCCTGTTTATCGGCCCCACCCTCGGCGGCCTTGTCATCTCGCACTATCTGGAAACGGGCCATGCCTATTCCACGCTCTACCTGTACGGGATTATCCCGCTTATTCTCGCCGTTGTCGTGCTCACGGTGTTCAGAAAGTACATAAAATGCAGGCTGAAGGAGGTCGCGGATATATGCGGATAACCCGCCTTCATAAACGAAGCGGCATAACCAGGCCGCCTGCATCTAAAGACGCTGCGCAGACTGAAATCCAAAGGCTATTTTGCACCGCAATTAATAATATAATGTATGTAAGCCGAAAGGGCGCCTCTCTCCGGGGCGCCCTTTGCGCTTTGTAATGTTACAGTTATGTTACAGATAGCTCCGAATTATTGACTTAGCTAAGCACAGAGGGTATATTGTTTCTGTTAATAGGAGTGGAATACTCTGGTAAGCGGTATAATCACCCGTGTGGTGTTTATACATAACAAATTTGGCCGCAAGGCCGAAAAATTATAAAAGGAGGAAGTCTTAATGAAGAACCTTAAGAAGGCGCTCGTTCTTGTGCTGGCTTTCGCAATGGTCTTTAGCCTGTTCACATTTAACGCAAGCGCCGCCAGCTTCGCTGATGACGATGAAATCGTCAACAAAGAGGCTGTAGCCACGATGTCCCAGCTGGGCATCATAAACGGCTACGAAGATGGCACCTTCCTGCCCAAGCAGGTTGTTACCCGTGCCGAGATGTGCAAAATGATCAGCGTTGCCATGACCGGCGGAAATTTACCGCTGCTCGAGGGCACATCCCTGTTCAGTGACACCGCAGGACACTGGGCAAACAGCTATATTAACTACTGCTATAACAAGGGCATAGTATCCGGCGATGCAGGCAAGGGTGGCGCTTTCCGTCCGGACGCTGCTGTTACCGGTCTTGAGGCTGCTAAGATGATGCTCGTTGCTCTGGGCTACAATCCTGCTATTGCTGGATTCAC
>DUPK01000017.1 GCA_012838345.1 Clostridiales bacterium
TCGGAATAATGGTTGCGGTAGGTGCCTGCATACTCGGCCTTGCGATGGACTATTTCGATGTTCCGATCATGCCGTTTATTATGACATACATTCTTGCGGGACTGTTTGAGAAGTACCTCCGTCAGGGCATAAACAATTCTCCGGACGGAATCTTTACCTTCGTCACAAGACCTGTATCAGCAATATTCCTCGTTGTAGGCGTGGCCGTGCTTATTGTTAATACAATACTGCCGGCGATCAAGCGGGCTAAAGCGAATAAGGTGAAAGCCTGATTCGATTAGCATATATTATATGGAGGTGCTAAAATGAAAAAGTTTTTAATGTTGTTTCTTGCCCTCGCAATAATTTTCAGCTTTGCAGCCTGCGGCGAAAAGACGCCACAGCCCACGCAGGCGCCGCAGCCCACGCAGGCGCCGCAGCCTACGCAGGCCCCGCAGCCCACACAGGCTCCCGATAAAATTAAATGGCCGAACGGCGTAAAGGAAGTTACGGTTCTTGTTCCTATGGACGTTGGTTCAATGCTTGACCAGTCAACACGTATCATGGTTGACTATCTCAACGAGGTCTGCCCTGACACAAAGTTCGTGGTTGAGAACGATGCTGCCGGTTCCGGAAACAGAGCAGGCCTTACTCTCTCCCGTGCTGACGGAGACGGCTCTGTTATCATGGCACACGGCGCTGGCGCTATAGTCAACTACTACAGCGGAACATGGGAAAAGAATCTTGCGGACAGAAATGAGTTTGTTGCCATCTGCGCCAACGTTGGTCAGCTTCAGCCGTCCGGCGGCGTATTCCTTACTCCTGTCACCAACGATAAATTCAATGACCTTCCGAGCTTCGTTGAATATGTAAAGGCTCATCCGGGCGAGGTTAGAATTGCATACGCCACAGGCACACCGCACGAAATTCGCCTTAAGCTCATTACAAACTACTACGGAATTTCACAGATGATTTCCTGGCAGCCCGGCAACTCTAACGATGTCCGCACATGGATTAACGGCGGAAACGTTGAGCTTGCGTGCCTCACAGAGACACAGGCTGTAGCAGACATCAAGGGCGGCAAGGTTTTCGGTATCCTCAACTCCCTCGTTGACAGAAACTACACCGACGACCTCAAGGAAGTCCTCGATCAGGTTCCTATCGTAACAGATTTTGTTAAGGACAGAAAAGAAGCCGAAAGCCTTGTTTGTGCATGGCCGATGACCATTTTCGGACCGGCAAAGATGTCTGAGGAAACAGCCAAGGCTATAAACGAAATCTGCAAGGGAATTGCCGACAGGCCGGATTATATGGAAAGAATCAAGGCTCTCGGCGGCTCCAACACATATCAGTACTTCAGCTTTGAGGAAATCAATGAAATTACTGCGGCCGCTGATAGGCAGATAAAGGAAATATTCGACAGCTTTAAATAATTGATATTTTCAAAGACTAAAAAATGAAAGCCGCAAAAGAAAAGCCTGTTGATTTTGATCACAGGCTTTTCTTCGGTATGATATTGTGTCATTTCGGTTATCTGTCTTGGGCAGACACAGCGTTTACTGATTTGCGGAGACTTTGAGGTGCATTATATGGAACTGGTGTTTATATTTCTAAACATATTGGGACTTATTGTCTCACTGGCATATTTCAGGCGCAATCTGCGCAGCAGTGCGCTTTTGACTATGCTGCTGACCGCCCTGACGCTGATAAAGGTGACCTGGATAAGGGCGTTCGGTGGAATATGTGTTGTATTGATCTCAATATGCTATATTCTGTTCAGAACCCGGTTCGGATCAAAAATTCTGAAGCTCTTCGGCAGAGACAGTAACGGAAAAAAGCTCTAACCGTAATGTCATCAGAAAACATATTATGCATCAATCTCCGGAAGTCGCAATAATCTGACCGCTAAAGATCGCCTCTATATAAACAGTTGGGGTATAGCGAAGTTAATAAAAGCCGGCAAGCGGTGAAAATGAACTGCACCCCAATTGTTAGACAGTATGGTATACTGAATAACGATTGGGGTGTTTTTATGCCAAAAGGAGTGCCGAACAAACGATACACGGCAGAATTTAAACAGAAAGTTGTGGAAGCA
>DUPK01000018.1 GCA_012838345.1 Clostridiales bacterium
AAAAGCCGCCTGAGTTTATCGCTTATAATCGTGTAGTTGTAGTCTATAACCGCGCGCAAATGCTCGTTGTGCTCGGTTTTTTTGCTGCCTGTGACTATCTCGCGCAGGGGATTGAGCAGGTAAACGGAGGCGTCGGCGAGCTTTCCGCCGTTTTGAATCAGCACCGAGATGCCCTTGGAGGAGTCCTGGTCCAGTATCTGCCCCCAGCTCCTGTAGAGCTCAAGGCGCCTGAACAGCTCGTTGTGCAGCGAGACAAGGCTCATATCCGTCACGCAGACCGAGGCGGAGCTTTTTTCGCAAAGCAGCGGAAAGTCCGGATGGTCGCCCGTTGTAAAAATAACCGGGCTCCGGCCCTGCGCAAAGCGCCTCAGAGCCTCCGCCGCGGCAGCCGGCTCCGCCACATAGATTAAGTCGTCAGAGGGCTCTTCCTCGGGCCCGAGCAAGAGTACTCCCGACGCTCTCAGTGTCCTGTTGTTCTCGTTGTAGCAGCGGACAACCCTGCCGCCGAGCGCTGTAAGAAGCATCTGGAAAGCTATCAAGCCGGCTCCTCCTTCGGTAGATCTAATTTGTTTATTTTGCCGCAGAATATGTATGGTATAACCATAGTAATGTCAAAATTTTGTTATATAATACAATTGGATAATAACATATTTTCTCATTCAAAACAATAGCGCCGCTGTCCCCGCGGCGGCTCTTAAGAAAGGACGTCCGATAATGACACAGGCAATGTTAGACAGGATAGAACGAATCAAAAAGAGAGCGGTAGTCGATACCTACCCGATATGCATAGAAAAATATCGAATCACGCTTGACGTTCTGGAGAAGACAAAGAACGACCCGGTCATCATGCAGAGGGGCAAGCTGCTTCTGGCGACCGCCTCGCGCATGCCCATTCAGATTGCCGACGACGAGCTTATCGTCGGTATAGCCGCCTCAAAGCCTATGGGCCTCGAGATTGACCCGCACTACGGCATCTGGACGCAGGATGAGATTGACTCGCTCATCGAGGACGGTTTCCTGATGGACCCTCAGGACGTAAAGGATCTGCAGGAGCTCAACAAGAAGTATGACCCCGCGACGATGATTGGTCTAATGGGCGATATCTTCTATGAGCCCGAAAACGAGAGAATACTCTCCCTGTTAAAGACCGGCCTTATTCTCCCGCCCTGGAAGGACAAGACCGAGGGCAAGGGCGTCGGCGGCGGCTACGCTCAGTCCGGGCTCGGGCTCGGCCCCTCCCTCATACTGCTCGCCGTCGACTACACAAAGCTCCTTTATAACGGCACAAGGGGACTTATCGCGCAGGCTAAGGAGTATATGAGCAAGCTCAACTACACCCGCCCCGGCGACATTGACAAGTACCGCTACTACAAGGCGGTCATCATGGCACTTGAGTCCCTCGAGGTGCTCGCAAAGCGCTACTCCGACCTCGCCTTTGAAATGGCGGCGAAGGAAAAAGACCCGAAGCGTAGGGCCGAGCTTGAGCAGATTGGCGAAATCTGCGCCTGGGTGCCGATGAACCCCGCCCGAACCTTCCGCGAGGCCATACAGTGCTTCTGGTTCCAGTTTATTATGCTCAGCCCCTCCACGACGCTCCCTGGCACCCGCTTTGACCAGTTCATGTATCCCTATTACAAAGCAGACCTCGAGGCCGGCCGCATTACCCGCGACGAGGCTCTGGAGCTTTTGTGCCTTTTGCGCCTGAAGGACATGGAGCTAAACCGCACCTCGGGCAAGAACAACCGCAAGAAGAACGCCGGCATGGCAAAGTGGCACAACTTCACAATAGGCGGCCAGAAGGCAGACGGCACCGACGGCACTAACGACATCACCTATCTGATGCTCGACGCCGCGACAATCACAAGAACTCCGCACCACACGCTGACCCTGCGCGTCTGGGAGGGCACGCCAGATGACATTATACTGAAAGCGCTTGAAGTCGTGCGCCTGGGCCTCGGTATGCCCGCCTTCGTGGGAGACAAGTCCTACATGGCCTGCTTCACCTCGCGTGGTGTGCCGAAGGAGGACGCAGCGGAGTACGTCCTGACAGGCTGCCTCGACGCGAACATCCCCGGAAAATCCAGAACCGGCCCTGTTCCCATGGTCACGATTCCGCTTATCTTCGATATATTCCGCCACAACGGCCGCAATCCCAAGACCGGCGAGCAGTGCGGCATTCAGACCGGCGAATTTGCTGAGTTTAAGAGCTTTGAGGAGCTTTACACTGCCTTTGAAAAGCAGCTTAAGTACTGCCTTGAAATCGTCGGCGAGAAGAACAACGTCGAGCTCAAAATCACGCAGGAGCTCCTGCCGGACCCGCTACGCAGCGTGCTCATGTACGAGGGCATAGAGTCCGGCACCGAAACCTTCTGCCGCAAGATGCCTTTCGAGAACGGCTGCGTAATAAACCCCATCGGCATGGTCAACGTCGGAGACTCACTCGCGGCGATAAAGAAGCTGGTATTCGACGAGAAGAAGTACACGCTCAAGCAGCTGAACGATGCCCTTGAAGCCGACTGGGAAGGCTACGAGGAGATGCATAAGGACTTCCTCGCGGCGCCCAAGTACGGAAACAACGACGACTACGTTGACGAGCTCACCGCCCGCTGCTACAAGTCCTTCTGCGACATCGTCGAAACAATTCCGACCATTCTCGGCGGCGTACACATCCCGACCGGCATATCCATCACCTCGCACCAGCCGGGCGGCGGCCTGACCGAGGCGACCCCCGACGGCAGAAAGGCCGGCGAGATACTGGCCGACGGCACCATGTCGCCTATGCACGGCTGCGACACTAAAGGCCCGACGGCGGTCCTGCAAAGCGCAATGAAGATAGACCAGGACCCCTTCCAGGCGACGCTTCTCAACATGAAGTTCCACCCCTCTTCACTCAAGACCGAGGAGGACTTGAGGAAGCTCTCAAGCATGATAAAGACCTATCTCACAAACGGCGGCAAGCACATCCAGTTCAACGTCGTCGACAAGGATACCCTGCTCAGGGCCCAGGAGCGCCCGAAGGAGTACAGGGATCTGGTCGTGCGAGTGGCGGGCTACAGCTGCTACTTCGTCCAGCTCAACAAGGCCATGCAGGACGAGGTTATCGCCCGCGTCGAGCACAGGCTGTAATCTGCAAACCACCTTCTCTCTCCGGTTTACACGGGGCGGCGCAAAAGCGCCGCTCCGTTTTTTGTTTTAATAAGGCCTAAAACATGCTATACTGTCTGTAAGATTTTCCGCTTATGCAAAGGAGGCGCTTTAAATGTCTGTTCCGACCGCGCACAACAGGGCAATAAAAGGCGAAATTGCAAAGACCGTGCTCATGCCGGGCGACCCGCTCAGGGCAAAGTTTGTCGCCGAAACCTACCTTGAGGACGCTAAACTGATTAACAACGTCCGCGGCATTCAGGGCTATTCAGGCAAATGGAAGGGCACGCCCGTTACGGTTATGGCAAGCGGCATGGGCATACCCTCTATGGGCATATACAGCTACGAGCTTTTTAACTTCTATGATGTCGAGAACATCATCCGCATCGGCTCGGCGGGGGCGATAAGCGACAACTTAAAGCTCCGCGACATCGTTTTCGGCATGGGGGCCTGCACGAACTCAAATTACGCTTCCCAGTTTGAGCTGCCCGGTATTTTCGCCCCGACGGCGAGCTATAAGCTTCTGAAAATCGCCGTTAAGGAGGCGGAAAAGCTGGGGATAGACCCCGTCGTCGGAAACATTCTCTCAAGCGACATCTTCTACGACGAAAGAAAGGACGTATTTCTCAAATGGAAGGCCATGGGCGTGCTCGCGGTTGAGATGGAGGCGGCGGGCCTTTATATGAACGCAGCGCGCACCGGCAAAAACGCGCTGGCTATCTGCACTATCTCCGACCACGTGATTACAGGCGAGGCTCTGGACGCCGAGGCAAGGCAGAACACTTTTACGCAGATGATGGAGCTTGCACTCAACACCGCGAAAACACTCGATTCCTAAATAATACCGGAGTTATGACCCCCGTGGCCGAAAGCCCCGGGGGTCTAATGCTTTTCCGCCATCCTAACGAACACACCCATGCAAAGCGGCTCATATACTGGGGTAGGCGTGGAAAAGGAGATAATCAATATGAATAGAAGGTACTTTAACTACCGCAACTACAACAACCACAACAATTATAACAATCACAACAACCACAATAGCCACAACAATCCCATCCCGCTCAGGGATTACGGGCCGGAGCCTCTTGTGGTCAATCTTGAAAAGGCCGCGGAGCATAACAATAACTTCCGCCTCGCTCTGTGGACAGGCAGAAATTTGCAGCTTACGCTCATGAGCATAAGGCCGGGCGAGGACATAGGGGTTGAAATGCACCCCAATCTCGACCAGTTCATAAGGATTGAGGACGGCCGGGCGCTTGTAATGATGGGCCACAGGAGAGATATGCTGCACTTCCAGAGCAGAGTAGGCGAGGGCTATGCCGTAATAGTCCCCTCCGGAACCTGGCACAACATTGTAAACATCGGAAACGAAGCCTTGAAGCTGTATTCGATTTATGCCCCGCCCGCGCACCCGAGAGGTACTGTCCACAGGACAAAGGCCGAGGCGGAGGCGGCTGAACACTACCGATAAAATAAAGCTTGAGGGCGGGAAACGCTACATAGGGGCGTCTCAACATAACTGAGATACCCCTATTAATTTTGCCGCTTTCCTCTCTGTGGAGAGCCGGGGCGCACTTCCCCCTTTCAGCAGGCTTTTAAACAAAGCGGCCCGAACCGGGCCTAAAACTCCGGGCGATTTTTCACTACTCACAGCCGCCCCGAATAGAATGGGGCGAGACGATATTGGAGGAATCAGATGTGAACAAAGCGATTACCTTTGCAGTTGTCGGCGGCGACCTGCGCCAGGCGAAAATGGCCGAGATTCTGTCTTGCGACGGCCATAGGGTCCTTACCTTCGCGCTCGAAAAATCGGAGATGCCGCCCTACGTCAGGCAGGTGTCCGATATTCGGGACGCAATCTGCCCTGCCGACTGTATAATACTGCCCCTTCCAGTCACAGGGAAGGCAGGCTTTCTTAACACGCCGCTTTCCGCAGAAGTCTGCCCGCTCGATGAAATTTTCCGGCTTATCCGTAAGGAGCAAACCGTCTGCGCCGGGCGTGTCTGCGACGACACCCGTGAAGTAGCCGACAAATACGGGCTTGAGATAATCGACTACTTTGCCCGCGAGGAGCTTGCGATTCTAAACGCCGTCTGCACAGCCGAGGGCGCAATCGCAATCGCGATGGACAACACGGCAATCACGCTCTGCAACGCGAAAATACTCGTTCTCGGCTTCGGTAGGATAGGTAAGATTCTCGCCCACCGCCTGCGCGGGCTCGGGGCGGATGTACACGTCTCGGCACGCAGCCACGCCGACCGGGCCTGGATTAAGGCCTACGGCTACAAGCCCATGAACACCAGCGACCTCGGCGGAAAGCTCAAATGTTTTGACGTAATTATCAACACGATTCCCGCGCCCGTAGTGGATGAGGATCTCTTAAGGGAAGTAAATAAAAACTGCCTGCTTCTGGACCTCGCTTCAAAGCCGGGCGGGATTGACTTCTCGGCGGCGGCGCGCCTCGGCCTTCACGCAATCTGGGCGCTGAGCCTGCCCGGAGAGGCTGCCCCCTTCACCTCGGGCGAGATTATCCGCGAAACCATCTACAATATTCTCCATGAAAAGGAGGAAAGCTCTTGGATAACATAAAAGTCGGCTTCGCCGTCTGCGGCTCATTCTGTACATACGAAAAAATGCTCCTTGTAATGCAGGCTATAAAGGACAGGTACGGCGATGTAACGCCGATAATGTCCGAAAACTCGGCAAGCACCGACACACGCTTCGGTACCGCCGGCCATTTCATTTCGGAAATAGAGCGGATATGCGGAAAGAAGGTCCTGTCGACGATTGAGTCGGTTGAATATATAGGCCCAAAAAAAGCGCTCGACGTGCTCATAATCGCCCCCTGCACGGGCAATACGCTGGCGAAAATCGCCCGCGGGATAACGGACACCGCGGTTACTATGGCCTGCAAGGCGCACCTTAGGAACAACCGCCCGGTCGTCATAGCCATATCCACGAACGACGCTCTCTCCGGCAACGCCCAGAACCTAGGGCTGCTGCTAAACCGCAAGAACTTCTATTTCGTCCCCTTCTACCAGGACGACCCGGAGAATAAGCCCTTCTCGATGGTCGCGGAGCTCGACAAGCTCTGCGACACGGTCGACCTGGCTCTCAAAGGCAAGCAGCTTCAGCCCCTTTTGTGCGTAAAAAAGTAGGCTCTATGCAAAAAGGCAGGCCCGGGGTTCTCCCGCGCCTGCCTTTTATCTGTGTTTTCAGTCTAGATGCCTTCTTTCGTCCTTAAACTCCTTGAGCCTTGCCGCAAAGGCCGCCCTCGCGGTCTCCTCGAAGGCTATTCTTTTATCGCTGCCCATCAGCCCGATGAGATACTGCGTAAAGTCGGGGTTTATGACGAGAACCGGCCCTAGAAGGTTCGTCCCGAAAAAGTTGTTTTTATGGACGCCCTCGGTTTTGGCGCTCTTGTTTATCCCGCTGCCGCGCAGGACCGCGGCAAAGCCCGGCTCCTCGGACTCGGCGGTCGAAAAGCGGCTGTGGAAGCCGACTATGTCCATATCGCCGAAATTGCCGAGGAAGAGGCTGTTGTGGCGGTTTTTCATGTCGCGTTTTGCCCTTATTTTCAAAACGCCAAGGCCCTCGATTTTGCCTTCCGGGGCTTCAATGCTCTCGCCGAGCACCTCCATGGCGTTGCCGGTAAAGAGGAATATGCAGCCTGTATCAATCAGCTCTGCTATGCGCTCTTTATAGGGCGAAAGGCGCTCTATCACGCGCTCCTGCGCCCTTTCGGTCATAGGCCCCATATAGATAAGGCTCGGCACGGCGCTTACAAACCTCGGCTCCTCGTTGAGCGAGGTCTCGGCAAACTCCGCCTCGGGCAAGCAGCGTTTCAAATAGCGCATGTTGCCCGTGTCTCCGAAGAGGTTGCATAGCTCGGGGTAGAGTATTTCTATCAGCATGACGAAACCTCCTCGATTTTTTTCATAACCTCCGCGCGCACCTTTACCGCTATGTTGTGGCGGTAGACGTCGTACAGGAGGAATATCCTGTCGGCTTCGCCGTAGCGTATCGCGCCCGCGACCTCGGCCTCGCAGGAGACCGGCGTTATCTTGTCCTCGGGCACGCCCGCAATAAGGAGCCGGAGTTTCCCGTCGAGAGCGCGTACGCCGCAGGGTATGACCTGGACAAGCTCCTCGGTGTTTAAAAACTCGTAGTCCACGTCGTAAATCCAGGCTATGTTTTCGGAGGTCTCCTTCTCGTCGAAAATATCGTCGTACATGAGAGCGACTACCTTTTTGCCCTGCTCGCGGCGGATATAGTCAAAGGCGCGCGAACAGGCGACGGCGTTCAGGCCCTTGGCCATGAGCATGGTGACCGTCTTGCCGCACTTTTCCTCCTCCCAGAAGCGGGACTTTACGACCTCGATTCTCTGGAGCGCCTCCTCCACTTCCTCGGGGGTTTTCCCCAGCTCGCGCAGAACCGTTATCGCGGCAAGCTCGTTGTATATATTGAACACTGTATCGCTAATCAGCCTGTAATCCCGCTCCTGACCTTTTTCGGAGACTTTAATGCGCATATTCTCAAAATCCGCCGAGAGCGCAAGGTAGTCCGGCGCTTTTGATGCAAAGCCGCACTCGCAGCGCGCCCTGCCTATATGGTGGTAGCGCCTGAAGTCGTATTGAAGCGCCCTGCCGCAGACCGGGCAGACGACGATGTCGCGCACGATGTTCTTCGGCGCCTCCTCCTCGCCCTCAAGCCGCTCCATGCCGAAGTAGACGCGCTCGTTTTCGGGCGCGACAGCCGAGCTTATGAGGTCGTCGGTGTTCAGGATGAGCTTTGTAGATTTTGGGATATACTCAGTCAGAATCGAGGCTATAAACTCCGAATGGGCGTTGCGGCGCATCGAGTCGCGAAAGAGGTTCGTTATAACGAGGTAGTCGGGTTTAAAGTAGGGATAGATAAGCCTTGCGCTGCGCTCGTCAATTTCTAAAACGGCTATGCGCTTTTTGCATCTGCCCGTAATCGAGGCGTCGTCTATCAGCGCGGTCGCGACCCCGGCGTTGATGTTCGAGCCGAGGCGGTTGCTGAGAACCTCCATGCCCCCCGCCTCAAGAAGGTCGGTAATCATATTGCAGACCGTCGTCTTGCCGTTTGTACCGGTGACGCCTATCACGGTCCCGGGCCTCCCGATAAGGCCCAAAAAATCCGGGCAAAGCTTTATCGCCACTTTGCCCGAGAAGTAGGTGCCCTGCCTTCCGAGGAGCTTTAGCAGCAGCTTAATCAGCTTCGCTATCCATAGCGCGATAAGAAATCTTATTTTCTTCAAACGGTTTGCCTCCCTCTGGCTATATGAGCGTGCGCCGCTTTACGGCCTCGCGGTTTTCGTTTATCTTGCGGTTAATAAATTCCAATATGTCCGAAATTGTCCGAATTATGGGCGGGGCCACAAGCCCCAGGGTTACAAGCACAAGGCGGCTGCCGAAATCAAGCGGCGAGAGCGCGAAAAGCTCCTTGAAAAACAGGACGCACATTATTATGGCAAAGCACATCGCGCCCCAAAGGAGCTTCCTGATGGTGCTCCAGGGCCTGCAGGTGCAGTAGAGCATAATAAGCCCCACCTCGGCAAGCACGATGGCCGAAATCGTGGACAGCTCGTTGTGCGTAAGGTCAAAGGCCATCGAAAAGAGCATGACGCCAATGACAAGTATGACGTTTGTAAGCCCCGCGGGCAGGGCCCTGAAGATTACGTTTTTGAGAAAGCGCCCCTTTACTATCTCGGTGTTAGGCTCCATCGCGAGGAAGAAGGACGGAACGCCTATCGTCAGCGTGCTCACGAGCGACAGCTGCGCCGCCGTGACCGGATACGGGAGCACCGCTATCATCGAGATAATCGCAAGGAGGAAGGAAAAAATATTCTTGACAAGAAAGAGCGAGGCCGCGCGCTCTATGTTGTTTATAACGCGCCTGCCTTCCATCACAACATAGGGCATCGAGGCAAAGTTTGAATCGAGCAGCACAAGCTGCGAAACCCTTGTCGCGACCTCGCTGCCCGAGGCCATGGCAATGCTGCAGTCGGCCTCTTTCAGCGCTAGCACGTCGTTTACACCGTCGCCGGTCATTGCGACCTTGTGCCCCGCGGCCTTGAGCGCCTGCACTAATCTCTTCTTCTGGTCCGGCCTTACGCGCCCGAAAACCGTGTACTTCGTCGCCGCCGCGCGCAGCTTCCTGTCCGTATTCAGCGTCGTCGCGTCCACATAGTTTTCGGCGCCCTCAATGCCCGCTTTCCTTGCTATGTTCGATACCGTGACGGGGTTGTCACCCGAAATTACCTTGATGGAAACGCCCTGCTTTGCAAAAAACCTAAACGTGGCCGGCGCTTCCGCCCTGATTTTGTTTGAGAGCAGGATAAGCGCCAGCGGCATCGCAAGAGACGGGTCCACCGGCTCCGTCACGTCGCCGTCGTAGAGCGTGAGCAGCAGTACCCGGTAGCCCTCGCGCGAGTAAGGCTCAATCTGCTCGCTGTATTTAGCGTAATCTATACCCAAAATCATCTCCGGCGCGCCGAGCAGGTAACCCTCGCCCTCCGGGTACATAAGCCCGCTGTATTTAAGCGAGGACGTAAACGGCAGAGTTTTCTCCGGAATCCTGCCCGCATTGCCCTTAAAATGCTCGCGCAGGGCAATCATCGTTTCGTTGTCCGGGCTCATATTGTATACATAATCAAGCATTACGTGTTTTATGTCGTCCTCATTAAAACGGTCGGGACAGAGCAGAACCGTCTCCTCGACCTCCATCTTCGGCTCGGTTATCGTGCCGGTCTTGTCCACGCAGAGCACGTCCACCCGCGCAAGCGTTTCAATGCAGCCGAGGTCGTGTACAAGTGTCTTGTTCTGTGCGAGGCGGATGACACCAACCGCCAGAGCGATAGTCGTGAGCAGGTAGAGCCCCTCGGGTATCATCCCGACCATCGCGCCGACCGTGTGGACCACGCTCTGCCTTAAAGGAAGCCCCAGAATATAGAACTGATTGTAAAAGAGCAAAAGCCCTATCGGGATAATCACAAGGCCGATTATCTGGACAAGCCTTGTCAGAGAGCGCATCATCTCGGACTGGTGTCTGCCCTTTTTCATCTTCTTCGCTTCCAGCGTGAGTTTCGATACATAGGAATCGCGGCCAACCCGCTCGAGCCTTGCCCGGCAGGAGCCGCTGACCACGAAGCTTCCGGAAAGGAGCAAATCGCCCGGCTTTTTTGTTATTTCGTCCGATTCGCCCGTTATCAGGGCCTCGTTGACCTGCACCGAGCCGTCAATGACTATGGCGTCGGCGTATATCTGGTTGCCGGAGGAGAAAATCGCGATGTCGTCCAGCACCGTTTCCTCGGTGTTCAGAATGGCTTCCCGGCCCTCCCTGATTATCCTCGCCTTCGGCGCGGTTAGGAGGGTGAGGCGGTCGAGCGTTTTCTTTGAGCGCAGCTCCTGGACTATTCCTATAGCGGTGTTTATTATTACCACCGGCATGAACAGGAGGTCACGGAAAGCGCCCACGAAGATTACGCAGGCCGCCAGCAAAAAGAACACCAGATTAAAATAAGTAAACAGGTTCGCGGCAACGATCTGCGAGGCGGTCTTTGTCGGCGGGGCCACTCCGCTGTTGCCCCAGCCCTTTTCAAGGCGCAGCCGGGCCTCGTATTCGGTAAGCCCTATGTTCGGGTCGGCGTAAATTCGCTTTACCGGCTCACGATCGAAGGCTTCCTTTTTTTTCCTTCGCATAATCTACCCCGCTTTTGATGGTGATGGCTACATTTTATCACACAATGCGTCGAAACTAAAACAAGCTTTACCAAATTTAATAAATTATTAAATTATTTTAGATTTATGCCCCGCTTTTCTTGACAAAGCCGCGTATTTTGTTATAATTACTGTTGCGCTTGCGGGCGTAGCTCATCTGGTAGAGCGCCACCTTGCCAAGGTGGAGGTAGCGAGTTCGAGCCTCGTCGCCCGCTCCAAGAAAAGGCACCCTATGGGGTGCTTTTCTTTTGGGCTTCGCCGCCTGCGGCGATTCCACCCGGTTAATTTGACATCCTAGGCGGAAGTCAGTTCGCCTGTGGAAATCTCCGCTTCGCTCCGATTTTACGGCGCATTAGCTCCGTCCCGTCTGCGACGGGTCTCAGCAGCACCCTTCACGGGTGCTTATTTTATTTGAAAACAGGTTCATCGAAATTGTGCTTCCTGGCAAATCGTGGTATCATAAGTTCAAAAAGCGCGGAAGGCTTGGTTGATATGAAAATCACGGTGATAAACGGCACGGAGGTCAGGGGCTGTACATATCATATAAAGAAGCTTTTCCTCGAGCCCCTGCGCGAGGGAAGTGAAATAATAGAGTTTTATCTGCCGAAGGATTTGCCGCACTTTTGCCGCGGCTGCAAAACCTGCTTCTTTAAAAGCGAGCTGCTCTGCCCCCACGCCGATTACGTCCTGCCGATTTGGAACGCGATGCTCGATTCCGACCTAATCGTGTTTGCAACGCCGGTATATGCTCTGAGGGCGACCGGGCAGATAAAGGCGCTGCTCGACCACCTGTGCGTCCACTGGATGGTGCACAGGCCCGACGAGAGAATGTTCTCAAAGAGGGCTGTGATACTCACAAACGCCATCGGAGTGTTCAACGGCGGCGCGCAAAGGGACATAGCTACAAGCCTTATGTGGCTCGGCGTATCAGACATAAGGAGGCTCGGCGTCGGGCTCATGGAGGGCGTTTTCTGGGATAAGCTGTCCGGGAAACGGCGAGACAAAATCGCTCGGAAGGTGAAAAAACTCGCGAAAAGGTATAAAACCGTCCCCACGGCGGCGCGCAGGGGCTTAAAGGTCGGGCTGCTTTTCGCCTTTACGAAGAAGATGCATCAGGCTCTGGTGCGCGGCGAGGAGACCCCGTCTGCGGACAACCAATACTGGCTCGACAAGGGCTGGATAAAACGCTGATACTATCTCAAATGACGGTAATTTGCCGGCAGGCGGCAAAGAAAAAGGAACGCCCCTTCGTGGAGCGTTCCTTTTTGCAGCTTATATTTATCTTCGTATTACGCGGACAATGCACTCGAGCACCGTCTCCCCTACTGTGACGTAGATTGAGACCACGCCCTCCGATACCGCGGTTACCTCTCCGTTGGAGGCGACGGAGGCTATGCCGTAGTCTTCGCTATAGTAGACTGGCGTCTCGGCAGTCCCTTCCACGGTCAGGCGGAAGGACTCGCCAGTGCCCGCGTCAAGCGTGACGTCCGTATGGCTGAGTTTGGGGATATTCCCCTGCGGGTCGGGAGTTACCGAGGTGGCAGTCACGCGCACGATGCACTCTGCGGTTACTCCGCCGACTTCGGCAACTATTGTGGTGGTGCCCCCGCCTACGGCGGTTACGACGCCGTTTTCGTCTATTTTGGCCACATCCGGATCAAGCGAGGTCCATTTTACCTTTAAGCCGGTGTTTGCAGGGACTACGGTAGCCGTCATTGTCCACTGTTCACCGATGAAGAACAGCGTGAAGTCCTCCCTGTTCAAGGTCACCGAGGTCACCTTGGGTGTCGGGGTGGGAGTCTGGGTCGGGGTTGGGGTCTCCGTAGGCTTAGGGGAAGTCGTCGGCTTCGGCGAGCTTGTGACGGTTACTGGACCCGTTGACGACGGCAAGGTCGGGCTTGGGCTCGGAGCAGGGTCTTTGGATTTTAGGTTCAAGACAATCAAAACCACAACGGCGATAATTATTATGGCAAGTATGACAAGTCCCACTATCATCTGCCCTCTGCCGCCGCCGCGGTCGCATTTTCCGGTCCTTTTTCTCGCGCCGCAGTATGGGCATCTGCCGCGAATCGCCGAGTATCTTCTGTCACAGCGGCCACATTTAACCTCTCCGAAAAGTCCCATAATGAACCTCCGTTTCTATACAAAAATACGAAAATTGTCGGAAAATGTATATATTTGTTACCTTATATAATAACTTGTCTCACAAAATTCGTCAACCGATTTCCAAAATATTTATGGGCCGGCGGCTTTCGTGACCAGAATATATTCCAATGAGATTTTGAATATAACATGTTGACAAACTCAAATATAAATGCTAGAATTACCGTTGTCGCTACGGCTTTTCGTAGCGGCTGTAATCTCTAAGGGCCTTTAGCTCAGCTGGTCAGAGCAACCGGCTCATAACCGGTCGGTCCGGGGTTCGAATCCCTGAAGGCCCACCATATTTTATCCTAGGTCAGAGGTTTGCGCTTATCCCGCCTCCGGCCTTATTTTCTCCAGATTCTTCCGATTAATTCATAGGGGTATAGCTCAGCTGGTAGAGCAGCGGTCTCCAAAACCGCGTGCCGAGGGTTCGAGTCCTTCTGCCCCTGCCAAAATAGCCATCTTGTCAATGTACAAGATGGCTATTTCGCCGTTATAGGCCTTTATTTGGATGCTGTCCCGCTTTGTGAAACGTTACAAGAAGTTCTAAAACATCTGAAAGCAAGATATTAAAACATAATAGCATTTGCGTTTACATTACTCATATATCAAGTGCGGAATCTAAGTATTATATTTCTCTGTCAGAGCTAGTCTAGAAGCCACGCAATTTGGCCGACACTCATGCCGCGCCATATGTATATTCTCTCCATCGCCATGGTATCGCCGCCGCATAAGAATGTGCCGCCTCTGTCGAGAACCGCGTAATCATAATATTTCGCCGCAGCCGCCCGGACCTCGGCGTCGTTGTCGCCGCTGGGGTAAGCCAGCGCTATAACAGGCTTGCCGGTCAGCTTCTCGATTCTCTCCTTTGACTCGGACAGCTCATAGTCAAGCTTATCCGCCTCCAGTGAAGTCAGGTCCGGATGCGAGACGGTATGGCTCTGTATCGAGACAAGGCCAGAGTCCGACATTTCCTTAATCTGAGATTCCGACAGCCTGCCCTTGCTCCAAACCGAGCCGGCCACAGCGAATATTGTCGCTTTTACATTGTACTTTTTAAGCAGCGGGAAAAGGATATTATAATTGCATTCGTACCCGTCGTCAAATGTGATCATCACCGGCTTTGGAAATGCCCCGATATTATCCAAATCCTCAAATGTTATCGTCTGGAAGCCGTTGTCAACAAGGTATTTTATCTGTTTCTCCATCTCCGAAGGCCTTACAAAGAGCTCTGTCATTTCGGTGGTCGGCTCCTCGGCGATGGCATGATACATAAGTATCGGTATCTCTTTGCCGGCAACCAAGGGGCTGTTTATAGATATTTTTTCTGGTTCATTCTCAAGCCCCTCGCCGCCCGCGGAAAGCGCCGCATAAGTACGGTATATAATGGCTATGGCCTGCTCGGTAGTCAAATTTCCATCCGGATTAAATTCAGTCGGGCTCATGCCGCGAATGATTTTCATATGTACGGGCCAGCCGATTTCGGCTTCAACCCAATGACCGGCGATGTCGCTAAACGAGTGGTTGTAGCCGCCGGTGTCCACGCCCAGAACATTTGCGACGCGGCAGATAATTGCCGCCATTTGCGCCCGGAGCAATGTCCCCTCAGGGTTGAATTTCCTGTCGCCCATACCCTGTATAATACCAAGGGCATTGGCCGCCAGAACGGCAGGGTCGTCCGTGTCGGTAAAGGCGCCGGGGTCTGTCTCAACCCCCTTTTCGGCCATCAGACTCTCAATCGACATTCCGGAGGCCTGTTCGATAAGATTTATAATAATATTCGCAACTGCGCCGCGGGAGACGTCCTCTTGATAGGCTTTTTGCATGCTTTCAGGCACAAGTCCCGCTTCTATTGCCGCGCTCACCTCCGCAGCCGCCCACGCCGACGGAGCATCTTCCGGGGGCTTTACAATTAAACCATCCTCTTCTGTATCGCTCCC
>DUPK01000019.1 GCA_012838345.1 Clostridiales bacterium
AAGGGCCTGCCGCCTGCTCTTCACAGGCAACAAGCCCTCTCGGTTGCTTGACTTTTTCTCTTTTACATTTTGTCTAACTTTTTGGGGTCACTTCAAAGCAAAGCCACCCTGTTTTTTCGCTAATATCGCGGCTTTGATCGCATTATCAGCACCTCATTAGAACTAATGAGGTGCTGTTTTTATGCCCTCATTCGAATTAATGAATAGACGGTACGGATTTTGCCCTGCAGAATGAAGGAGTAGCCGACGGGTTTTCAGCAAATCCAGCGGCTTTTGGAGGTGATAGGATGGCGCTGTTCGAGATGATTAAGCATGTACTTGCCCACGATAAAAAGGAAGAGAACACTAAACCCGCAGCGAAACGGCAAAATACCGGTAAGAACGTTCCGTACGAGCAAGAACAACAGGAAGACACACAGGAAAAGTCAGCCCGGGTTGCCCGGCTTACTGCCCGCGAATATATGCTCTATTTGCTGCTTCTGGAGGGCTACACCCTTAAAGAGTCAGCGAAACAGCTGGGAATTAAGTACCCGACGGCGAATACGCACATGACAGCCATATACAAAAAGCTGGGCGTAAAATCCAGAGCAGAGCTGATTATCAACTACCGCGATGTAAAAAGGCAAGACACGCCGTCAATGTGAACGGACGAACGAATGCCCGTTGATCCGCAAACAATACTTCATCAAGGAGGAGTTAACATGTCAGAGCAAAATCAGAACTTTGAAAACCGCAATATCGTTACGGCGCAGGAAGGCGCTTCCCGGCAGGAGTAGGGCTATACTCGCGAGGACATCGAAAAGAACAAAACAATGGCGGGCCTTGCATATCTGATTTTCTTTCTGCCGTTGATTGTATGCCCGGACTCCAGATACGCAAGATTCCATGCCAATCAGGGCCTGCTTCTCTTGATAGTGGGCATAGCCGGCAGCTTTATTTTAAGCATGATCCCGATCATTGGGTGGATATTGCTTCCGATTTTCAGTATAGCCGTTTTTGTACTGGTAATTGTCGGTCTTATAAGCGGAATCGGAGGAAAAGCAAAAAGACTGCCGCTGATCGGCAAGTTTGATGTTCTGAAATAAAGGAGATAAAAGAGATGAAGATGAAAAAGTTTTTTCCCGTACTGCTGACTCTTTTAATGATCCTCTCTATTGTCCTCACCGGATGCGGGCTGAAGAAAAAAGCGGAAGAAGCCGTTGCGGAGAAAATTCTCAGCCAAGCCGGAGTGAACGTGGATCTGGACCTGAAAGGCGACAAAATAGTTGTAAAAGGCGAAGACGGAGAGCAGTTAATCATCGGGGAGGGCGAATGGCCTTCATCTGATCTAGCAAAAAGCATTCCCAAATTGAGTGCCGGCAAGGTTACATCGGTGATCGAAGCCAGCGATTCGCTGAACATTATGATAGAGGAGATAACAGACAAGGAATTTACAGATTATTTGGAAGAAATCAAGGAAACCTTTACCGAGAATTCCTTTGAGGCGAGCAGCGACACCGGCATGATGTACTCGGCGTCAAACGAGGAAGGCATTGTCGTGCTGCTAACCTATGAAAAAGATGAATGGCTGAACATAGCTGTCTCGCAAAAACAAACAGATGAATAGGACATAATGGCCTTATCGACAAAACCGCCGTTAAATGAATCTTATGAAAGATAGAAAAAGCTTGCGTAAACCGTAAAAACATATGGCCTGTCTGGCGCTTAGCATTGGCCCTCTCTGTGCATTGGTAAGCATGCATTCGGATTGATATTTGAAAGTTCTACTTCTTCCCCGGATTTCGGGTTTGTGATTACGTTCTACACGCTAAATGCTCCCGACCAATGCTTTTCTTTCTCTGTTGTCAGAGATGCTGCGATATTGGAATCTATTAAACAGCTTCAAAACTCTTAAACCTGCCGCGAAAAATCCAAATTTGCTAATTCTATTCATATTTTACCTATCATCTCATATGTAAAACTAGTAGAAATCTGTTTGATAGATGCGTGTCTGTATCTACACCCGGAATACTATGCCAGGAGGTCGTCGAAATGAAATTAAAGCGGTTTATTTCACTAGCATTATGCCTGATACTGGTATTTTTACTCTGCCCGACCGTTTTTGCGGAGGAAAGCCCACCTGGAGATTTCATCCTGGATGCAAAGGATGTTCCTTCAGAGTATTGGGCGAGAGAAGCCATTGAAATGCTGAACGAGCATAAAATCATGCTGGGGTATCAGGGCTTCTTCAGGCCCGAGGACCCCATTACCAGAGTGGAGTTTTGCGCGCTTATAAACCGCGCTTTCGGCTATTATAAAAAAGCGGAAAAGTCCGTGTTTAAGGATTCGGGCAACGACCCGAACAACTGGAAGGACGAGGAGATACTGAAAGCCGCCTATCAGGGATACCTGAAGGGTTCGGACGGCTACGCCTATCCCGACCGCAATATAAGCCGGGAGGAAGCGATGGTCATCCTCGCCCGTGTGCTTCGCAAAGAGCCGGTGAGCGGGAAAACCTCATTCATTGACGATGGCGAGGTGTCGGATTGGGCAAAGCCGCTGATTACCGCTTTGTGGAAGGAAGGCTATGTACGCGGCAGCGGCGGCAGGCTTAATCCGAAAAGCAGTATGACGAGGGCCGAGGTCGCCCAGCTAATGTACAACAGCATCGGGGAACTGCTTGACAAAAGCGGCCTTCGCGATATGGAAAACAAGGTCCTGGGCCATGTGACAATAAGCGCCCCGGGCGTGATTTTGAAAAACGCGGTTATCAGGGGCAATCTCTACATCACCGAGGGTGTCGGCGACGGAACCGTAACTCTTGAAAACGTAAAAGTGGAAGGCCAGACCGTCATAGCGGGCGGAGGCGTGCAAAGTGTAATTATCATAAACACCTCGATGGGCAGGGCGGTCATCGACGTCCCCGACGGCGCCACCGTAAGATTTGCAGCGCAGGGGAACTCAAGCATCGACACCGTTATGGTTTTATCGGACTCCATAATCGATAACGAAACGAACAGCAGCATTGAGTCGGTTATTATTGCGCTGCCCGAGGACGCCACGGTAGAGCTTTCCGGAAGCTTTGGAATGGTGGAAGTACAGACTTCCTCGATTACGATGAATGCCGAGGACTGTAGCATAGAGCAGCTTATTGTGGCAAGCACGGCGCTGGACGCCGAGATAAACCTCGACAGCACCGCGTCCGTAGGCTCGCTTGTCTGCGATGCCCAGTGCCAGGTTTCGGGGAGCGGACAGATTGGTTCGGCCATAATTAACGTAAACGACGTGACATTGGAGCAGCGGCCGAATACTCTCACCTTGCCCAAAGGTGTCAAAGCGCAGGTTGCCGGGACTGAACTGAGCTCGGGCTACAGCGATACAGCCGGCTCCACGACAGAACCCGGCGGTGACGGCGGGAACAGCGGTGGCGGAGGCGACAATGGTGGCGGAGGCAACAATGGTGAAGAAAGGACCTATACCCTCAGCGTCGCCTCAGACCCGCAGGGGGCCGCCAGAATATCGGGCGCGGGCGTTTATAAGCCGGGCGACAGTGTTACACTGGTCGCAAACCCCGTAGAGGGATGGAAGTTTAATAACTGGACGGTCGACGGCCTGGTTGTAGGCACCAAATCAAGGCTTGTATATGTGATGCCCGAGAGGGACGTAACGGTAACGGCGAACCTTGAGCCGCTGTACACCCTGACGGTGCTTGCATCCGGCAGCGGCGATGTCACGCCCAAACAGGAGCAGAAGCTCGCGGGAGCCACCGTTTTCACCGCGACAGCCAAGGCTAAAACCGGGCATGTTTTCAGCCATTGGGAGATTGATGGAGAGACGGTTTCCGTCGAGGAGAGCTTTACATATTTCATGCCGTACGAGGACCTGGTCTTAACGGCGGTGTTTATCCCCGAGGGAACGGTAATCCAATGGGATGGGACAATATCCGATACCGTCCCGGTTTCATTGAAGGACGGCTCGTACCTTATAAGCACAGGTTCCCAGCTGGCGTGGATTGCCCAGCAGGTAAACGCGGGCAACACTTTCGAGAATAAGAAGTTTACCCTGCAGAACAATATAAACATGAGCAACATCCCCTGGACGCCCATAGGGGATATAAACAAGGAGTTCAGAGGCACGTTTAACGGGAACGGAAAGACCATCAGCAATCTTTTGGTGGAAGTAAGCGATAGCGATGACAACTCCCTTGTGGCGGGCCTGTTCGGGCACATCGGCAAAAAGGGCAAGGTTCAGAAGCTAAACCTAATAAATATAGACATAAAAGCGGCTTACAGCTCTTATCCGGGAGAAGACAGCCACTGCTATGCCGGCGGAATTGCGGGCATAAACGACGGTGAAATTAAAAATTGCGAAGTCAGCTTCGGAACGGTGGAAGCCGCGAACGCCCACACTGTCTTCGC
The DNA here is from genome assembly GCA_012838345.1 of Clostridiales bacterium. GTDB lineage: Bacteria > Bacillota > Clostridia > Oscillospirales > Oscillospiraceae > DUPK01. Next base: position 4,398 of record DUPK01000019.1, read on the forward strand.
GGGTGGTGTCGCCGGATGGAACAGGCAGGGTACAATAAAGGGCTGCGCCAACCTGACCACGGTAAATGTAAGTTCAAGCGAAGGGTCCGACGCGGTCGCGGGCGGAATAGCCGGTGAAAACTTCGGCACCATAGAAAGCTGCTTCAACGAGGGGAGCATCAGCGCGCAGTGCGAGGACGGGGCCCATGCGGGTGGCATAACCGGATATACATACAAGTGCACTATAAAGGATTGCTTTAATACCGGAGGCATCAGCTCCGACGGGAAATATTTCGCTTCGGCGGGCGGAATTGTCGGGACCTGCGACGCGTTAAGCAAGGTATCGACCTGCTATAACATTGGCCAAATTTCCGCTCAAATAACGAATGAAGCCGGCGAAGAAGGCACCATCAAGGGGGCCGGAGGGATAGCGGGAACACTGACGACCGGCCAGTCGGGCTATGTAAGAGACTGTTACTATCTGGACAGCTCCGCCGACGACGGTATCGGTTATTTTGACGGCAGCATCCCGGCGGTTCTGCCTGTGGAAGGCTCTGATGGCGCGTTTCGCAGCGAGGCGTTTTTCGTCAATTTCGATTTCGTTAAGAATTGGTATTTCCGGCCTGCCGGCGAGTATCCATATCCTCATCTCAGGGAGTTTTTAAAGACATATAAGCTTACCGTAAAAGCGGCGCCCAGCAAGGGAGATAAAATCGGCGGCACCGCCGTAATTGATGGAGAATATGGAGAAAGGCTAATGCCGGGAGCTATTGTACCTCTTAAAGCCACAGCTAACGAAGGCTACTATTTCCTCAACTGGACCGTAAACGGAGAAGTGGTCAGCGAGCAGGAGGAATTCATCTATATGATGCCTGCCCGCAACGTTACCATTCAGGCAAACTTCGTTGCGGAAGCCCCCGAGACATATGCCCTGCACCTCTCGGTGGAGCCTAGCGGAGCGGGAACAGCCACCGGAGGAGGGACCTATTTTGCCGGTGAAACCGTCAGCTTGAAAGCCCAGCCCTCAGATGAAAACTGCCATTTCGAATACTGGGCCGAGGTTCAGGAGGGCGAGCTGCGGGAAATCGGGACCGAGGCGGAGATGCAATATGTGATGCCGGCGGAAGATACAGAGCTAATAGCCGTATTCACCCAGTCCGTCGAAACCGGGAACAACTATAAGCTGACCTACACATCAAATCCCCCGGAGGGCGGAACGGTCACGGTAACGCTGCCCGCCGGACAGATTGAAGAAGGTACTCTGCCCGGAATTGAGTATCAGTTTACAGCCACGCCGAATGAAGGCTATGAGTTTATAAACTGGACGGTCGACGGCGAAGATTACGGGGATGCTCCCACTCTGCGCCTGGAGGCTCCGGAAAAGGATATAAACGTTGTGGCAAATTTCATGGAGGTTGTGTACTGCACATTGAGAATAGCGTCTTCTGACGCCAATATGGGAAGCGCAGGTACGGCAGGCGGTCAAAATACGGTTATCCTCAAAGGAGGGGAAAAGGTAACTCTTACCGCGACTCCAAAGGACGGTTATGCTTTTTCCGGCTGGACGATTGACGGTGTTGTGGTAAGCAGCGACAATCCTTTTGAATATACCATACCGGCGCAGGAAGAGGTCACCATAACCGCGAATTTCAGAGAAATAGTATATCATACCCTGACGATCGAGTCTTCCAACGCGGATATGGGTATTGCATACGCCTTCAGAGAAGAGGAAAACGTGATTTGGCGCGAGGAAGGAGTGGAGATTTTACTTGTAGCAGAGGCAAAGCAGGGCTACGTGTTTACCGAATGGACGATTGACGGTATTGCGATAAGTAGCCAGGATGTATTCTTCTACACCATGCCTGCTTATGATGTAACGATAATAGCCAACTTCACTGAGTGGAATGAAGATGTGAAGTTTGTGATGACGGTGGAGACAAATACCAACAGAGGGAAGGTTAGTATTTCTCCCGATGCGGCTGACGGTGCTTACCCTGCCTGGGCACGAATCGAACTGATAGCCGAGCCGTATACGGGCTATGAATTCGAGTGCTGGACCGTTGACGGCGAAATTACTGAAACCGACAGCTGGTACGAATTCGTTATGCCCGCAAAGAATGTTACTATTGTGGCAAACTTTAAGCAGCTTCCCCCTCCCGAAGGGGTTGACACGAGCCTTGACTTTGCCCGCTACTGGATTTGGGATTTCGCCACGGATGGAAACATGCATTATGTGGGCGTCGGGGAATACGGGACGGTCATCCATTCGGATAACAACGGATACACCTGGACACAAGCCTGGTCGGGCATTGACGCGAAGGCTGTTGCCTACGGCAAAGGGAAATACATCGCAATAGGAGAAAAGGAAGTAGCTTTGTCAGAGGATGGGCTGCATTGGGAAGATATTAGCCATCTGATACCTGTTGATTTAAGTACGACCTCGCTCAACGACGTCGCCTTCGGCAGCTTTTTGGAAAAGAGCATGTTTATCATAACGGACGGCTACTATGCCTATACATCGCTTGACGGCGAGACATGGGATATGGTGGACATGAGTTTCTCAGGCGGCTTCGCGGAGGCTCTGGAGTTTGGCGAAGGCCGCTGCGTGGCTGTGGGCCTGGGTGTAGCCGGCTATTCCGATGACGGGGTAAACTGGACTCAGGTTCCAATAGAGAGATTAGGCTCTGTCATCCACTGCTACAGCCTTGCCTATGGAAACGGAAAATTCGTGGCCGGAACGGGCAGAAATGTGGCAATATCGGAGGACGGCATAAGCTGGACCGAAGTGGAGACTACGCTGACAAACAGCGCATATAGTATCACCAAACCTTATACCCAATATCTCTCCTTTGCCGACGGGCTGTTCTTCGCTTCATACGGTGATTTTTACTTCACTTCGACCGACGGTGTGGAATATACAATGTATAGTATGAGCGAAGAGAGCAGAAGCTCCAGTTCCCGTTTAGGAATGGGCGTCGGCGATATTTTCGTGGCGACAGGCCGTTACGGCCAGCTCATGGTATCATGGGACGATTGCGAAACCTGGGAAGAGAGGATTCCCGACAGCCCGTATTATATCCACGACTATTTCCATGACGGCTCCGTGCAGATTTTCACAGGCGAGATGCTAGCGTGGCACAGTGATTTCGTGTCGGTGAGCCAGGGAATGATAGTCACATCCGCAGGCGGAAGCAGCCTTAAAAGATATACCCTAATTCCCTACGACCCGGATTGGATACGTGTCGAGGGTAGGATATACTCAGCCGCGGGCAACGGGCAGGTATACATTGCCGTCGGCGGAGAGGATTACAGCAGGGTATGGTTGGCTAATGAGATTGCCTACAGAAGCGTCATCTTCATCTCAGATGATGCCGGCGCATGGTACGTTGTGGAGTGCAGCGTTCCCTACATGCTGAGGGATATTGTCTACAGCCCAACAGCAGATCTTTTCGCGGCCGTCGGCTCCGGTACGGACGGTGGAATCATCCTGACCTCCACCGACGGGGAGAACTGGAGCGCAATATACTCAGTATCGGGCAACCCGTTATCGGAAGAACCCCTGCCCCTGCCAAGGCTTAACTCCATAGGTTGGGATCCAAACGTCGGCTTTATCGCCGGCGGTGAAGGCGGGGTAATATTCGTTTCGCAGGATGGTGCTGACTGGACGGTTCTGGAGATAGGAGAAGGGAAAGAAGTCACTCAAATCGAAGGGAATGTGGTTGCCGGAAACATCCTGGGAGAGGTCAAACCAGACTCAGAAGGAGAAGAACCGAAGTTTTATCGCCGTCCGATTCTAGACGAAGATGAGGTCATTACGGCCGTTGCCAAGGATAGTAAAGGGCGCATACACATGGCGTTGAACGGGCGTATCTCTATCTTTGACGGACTGAACCGCTTTGATTCGGAAAGCGAATGCCTCACCGAGATTAAGAAAATCATAGTAAAAAATGAGGACCCGAATGGGCAGCAATTATACCATACAAAGATGCTGTACACCGACAGCGGGCCGGTAATCACGCTTGATTACGGCAACTGCGGCTGCATATTAGACAAGGGGGCCTTTGTCGCTGGAAACGGAACCCCGGAAAATCCCTTCATTATAAACAGCCGTAGAGCTCTTGAGCACATCAGACAGCATGCCTCGCATGATTTTTACTACAGGCTGGAGACCGACGATATCATACTGACTGGGCAATGGACACCTATCGGGAACTGGTATAACCCGTTTGAAGGACATTTCGACGGAAACGGGCATAGCATCAGCGTTTCAAATGTGTCCTTCCCCTCGGATTACGAAGATTACGGCCTGTTCGGGTTCATAGGCGAATACGGAGTCGTGCAGGATCTGAAGGTGGAGTTTATGGACAGCGAAATTGCAATAGACTACCCGAATTTCGGCGCGATATGCGGCGGCAATAGAGGCAGCGTTATAAACTGCGAGGTTTCCGGAAAAGCGAGCCTGCTTGTAACTCTGCAATATTACGCTGCAGTAGGAGGTATTGCCGGATATAACACAGGAACGATTGCCGGCTGCACGGTTTCAGGCGAGTTCAACATCCAAACAGTGAGGCTTAACGAAGAAACTGCTGGAGAAGCCGATATTGGCGGAATTGTCGCCTATAATAGCAGCGGAACTGTTACGAGATCGGCAAATCATGCCGCAATAAGCGTATCGGGAGACCCCAAACTATGCTTTAATATGGGCGGAATCGCTGGCTGGTCCGAAGGCGATGCGGACGAATACGGCGAGTACTTTGCTCGTATAGAGGACTGCTATAATGCCGGTGTACTCAGCGTCTCAGGCACACTCTGGCTGGCTGGCGGAGTTGTCGGGGTAAACATGGAATACAGTGAAGTTTCAACCTCGTACAATATCACCGATATACAGTTACTGGGAGAGCCTGACCCGGATGAGTTGTCCATTGTGGGAGGCGTACTGGGCATCAACGAGGGAGTCGTATCAAGCTGCTATTACCTGGACGAGGGAGACATACTCCTCGGAGTGGGTAATAAGGCTTCGGATGACCCCGACAACACCGAAAACACCAAGAAACTCTCGGGTGAGCAAATGCAAGACGCTTCAAACTTCGCCGGCTTTGATTTTGAGGGCATATGGCAAATCGGCGAGGGTACGTATCCCTACCCGGTATTGCGCTAAGCAATAGGTTACACCGTAAGTAAAGAGATATTCTATTGGCTTTCAGCCAGTCAAAGCAACCGCTGCTCTCGCTTGTCGAGAGCAGCGGTTGCCAGAGTATATCCCAAGTTCTGACACATCATATCTAGCTAAGAGGCTTGCAAGTTGTGCAACGCGTAACCGGTTTTGGATAGGACAGGTCATTTTCCTATTTTTATACAAAATGCAGACAACCGCGGCGGGAATAATTCCGCCGCGGTCAATTCTGCTTTGAGTTTTCATTTTTTCAGCAGGGCTTCAAAGCCGCTGCTGTATTTTATGTTTCCGTCGGTGAAGACCCAGACGGCCTCGGTGCCGGGAAGGGACTGAACCAGGGCAAGGCCCTGTTCAAAGGGCATGTTGAACAGCGTGGTCGACAAAATGTCTCCCATTCCCGAGTCCTCGCAAATCACGGTCAGCGCGGCGAAGTATTCCGCGGGCATCAGCGTCTCGGGATCGATGATGTGGTGGTACCGCTTTCCGTTCACAGTGTAATAGCGCATATAATCGCCGCTGCTCACGATAGAGCGGTCCGTGAGCTCTACGGTAAAAATGAAGTCACCGCCGCCGCTCTCAGGGCTTTCAATCCCGATTGTCCACGGTTGCCGGTTATTGCCCTTGTAGCCGATTGCGCGGATATTCCCGCCGACGCTGATGAGGCCGTCGGTAAAGCCCTCGGACATAATGTACTCGGCGACCCGCTCAACAGCAAAGCCTTTCGCGATTGCGCCCACGTCCAGGCTCATCTCAGGGTCGGTGAGAAAGACCGTACCCGCATCTTCGTCGATGAGCATACAGCTTATGTCCGTATGTTTTGCCGCTTCACGCAGAAGTTCCATGGGAGGCAGTTCGGCTCTCTCCGGGTCGTTTACGCCGGCCTCCCTGTACTCGTGCCAGATTCTCAGTACGGAACCTAGGGCTACATTCATTCTGCCCCCGGAGAGTTCGTAAGCATCCCTTGCTATAAGTAACATGTCGATTATCCGCCGGTCCACCTTCACCGGGGCAATGCCGGCATTGTCGTTGATGGTCTTTAGATTATTTACGCCCTCGTAATCGTTGTAGATGTCGTAGAGCCGGTGATAAATCTCCAGCTCGTCGTGAATTTTCTGGACGTACTCACCGAATTCTTCCTTGCTGGAAGCATAGCCGACGACCCGGGTGACGGTGTCAAAGAGCGTAAGAAACTGCCCCTCATATCGGTTTTTCGCAGGGGGTTGTTTCCCGCAGGCTGATAGGCCGAGCAGCATAAGAAGAGCCATCAAGAATAAGATAATTTTCTTTTTCACCGTAAACTCCTGCAATGAAAATCAGGAAGGCAGCTCCGGCTGCCTCCCGATTTTCACGTCGTTATTATAACCTTTCTTACTTAGCTCTTTCGTAAGCTTTGGCCACATTCTCCATGAAGGGGCCAATGTGAATGGTGACGGAGGCCGAAAGGTCGGCGTCGGCCGGCAGACCGCCTTCGGTCAAGGCAATGCCCTTTACTTCTTCAACCGTCTTGCCAATCACATACTTTGCAAAGGCGGCGGCCTGCTCATACCATTCCTTGCCGATGCCGGAGGCTTTCTTCATGCCGTAGGCATCACCGAGCTCGTTCTTGGTCTTAAATTCGCCGGTCGGGTTGGAAGTGATTTTGCCTTCCTTGGAGAAGGTAACATCGGTCTGCGACGCGTCGATGATGCAGCTTGTGATAACGCCCTTGTCGTCAAAGGTGACGGCGGCATAGTTAGTGTAAGCCCGGGCTAAGCCGTCCGCATCGCCGGCATCCTTGGAGTTGTCAATGGTGGTCACAAGGCCGAGTCCCAGACGGTCGTCGGCGGAAGCGCCCAGATGTGTGGCGTTTGCCACGGCCTTTTCGATGGCAGCGATATAATCGCCTATGCTAATGGTTACGGAAGCGGCGAGATCGGCATCCTTAGGTGCGCCGGATTCGGTCACGGCAATTCCCTTAACCTGCTGAATAGTCTTTCCAATTACATAATTGGAGAGGGCGGTTGCCTGCTCATTCCACTCCTTGCCGATTTTGGAGCCCTTTTTCATGCCGTAGGCATCGCCCAGCTCCTGCTTTCCGACAAAAACGGTGTCCTTGGGTGTGAGGAACTTACCGTCCTTCGAGAAAGTCATCTTGGTCTGCGCCGAGTCGATCACGCAGTTTGTGATAACGCCCTTGTCGTCGACAGTAAGTGCTACGACCGTGGAGTCAACCTGCGCAACACCGTCAGAATCTCCGGCGTTAGCAGACTTGCCGGCGGTGGTGATGACGGCGAGACCGGTCTTAACTGCGCCTTCGGTCGGGGCTTGAGTGGGAGCGGTTGTCGGCGCCTGGGTGGCGGGAGGTGTGGGTGAGGGGCTTGTTTTCCCGCCGCAGGCGGAAAAAGCAGCGATTACGAGAACCGTTGCGAGTACAAATACGAGAATCTTTTTCATTTTTCTCCTCCTTTTGATAATTAGTTTTTTGCAAGAAATCAGTTTTATGCAAAAGAGTTAGTAAGTATGATATTTATTATTCAGATAGAAATACTAGACTTTAAGTCGGCAAAGCCACTTCAAATTATTGATTTAGTAAAGACTCCGGCAACGGCCCCGGAACATGAAGCAAGGGAAAAAATGCGCCGAGGAAAAGCAGGCCGGAGAGTTATATAAGCTTCATTTTTGGCCTTATGCCAGCAGCCCGCCGATGAAAATCGTCAGGGTGAATGCCGACATAATTAGGATGTAGTTTTTAATGGAAACAAAAAACGTTGTCGCCTTATCCTGCTTTTCAAAAAACCGTTTTATGTTCTTCTGGACCGGAATGAATGTAAGCAGCGAGAGCAGGCAGACCGGATGCAAAATCCTCATCGCAACCATGGCGATGGTAGATAGATAAGTCGCGTAATAAAGCAGCGCAAAGAGCCTTAGCGAATGGTTTCCCAGATAGTAGGGTAAGGTATAGCGCTTGACCTTGACGTCCTTCTCTAAATCGCATATGTTGTTGGCCAACATAATGTTGGCTGTGCAGCAGACGGGATTTACGGAGAGCAGCAGCATGGTAAGCATGGGCATGAGGCGCACTTCGCCGCCGATTGCCTCGAGACTCAAATCCAGTCTGATAAAATACCCCTGCGGCATGTTGATATAGAGCAGGAGAAAGGGGATAAGAAGCCCGTAGAAGATGCCCGAGAGAAGCTCGCCCCAGGGCTGTCTGGAGAAGGGGACGGGGCCGTAGGTATAGAAAATGCCGCACAGAAAACATAAGCCGCCGACAAGAAAAACCACGATGTCCGTTTGGATAACCAGTATTATTCCTAAAAGTATGCTGAGAGCCAAAAGTACATAGATGATAATAAGTGCGGTGCGCCTTTTAAAGGGCAGCTTTTGCTCGTTGGTCTTCGTATCGATGTAATTATTGATGGCGGTTGTGGTTAGGTCGAAAATGAACATCGACGCGAAGAATACGAACGTCGGCAAAGCCCTGACAGGCTGCCCGATATAAAACAGGTAGCTCAGCCCCATCAGGAATGCAAAGACGCTGGTAATCTTCGTCCTGATCTCCACATAGTTCAGAAATCCGGAAAGCACAACTGGCCTCCTAAATGATTCGATAGGATTTATTCAGCAGCTTAAGAAGCATCTCCCGCTTAAACCGGGTAAGCTCCAGCTCGTCAATGATGCTCATGGCCTTGTTGTAATACCGCTTTGCCACAAGACGGGTGTAGCTCAGCCCGCCGGATTTCCGCACGGCCTCGTTTATCTCCTCAGGGCTTACATTGCCGGACTTTGCCCTGTCCTTGAGACCGTCGAGCTCCCTGAAGGCATGGATGAGTGGCAGGGTTATTACGTTTTGTCCGAAATCAGCCTGAACCGGCTTTTTTGCCTCCTGCTGCGTTGACTCGTAGTCCATGCAGTCGTCAGTGAGCTGGAATATCATGCCTATATACCTGCCGAGTCTTACAAACTTACGCACCGCGGCCTCGTCGCATCCCGCGAGGATGGCACCGCCGTGGAAGCAGGCCTCGAACAGAGCGGCGGTCTTGCCGGCGATGATTTTCAGATACTGATAGGCGGAAAGTTCAAAGTCCCCGTTGTGAATGTGCTGGCTGAGTTCACCCAGGCAGACCCGGCTCACGTAATCGGGAACGGTGAGTTTTATATAATCCTCCTTGCCCTCAACGCTCGCGGCCGTTTTCATCGCCATGCAGAGCAGATAGTCCCCGCAGATTACGGCGGTCCGCTTCCCGAACTTCTTTTGCAGGGAAAGCATGCCGCGGCGCGTCTCCGCGTCGTCGATAACATCGTCGTGTACCAGCGTGGCCAGATGAAGAAGCTCGATTGCGGCGGCAAGCTTAACTGTGTCCCTGTGAATCAGGTCCTCGGAGTCAAGCGCGCAGGCCAGCACCGATGTGGCGCGGATAAACTTGCCGGTGGAAAGCGCAAGGTGCCGCATATATTCGCGGACCAGCAGAGGAGAGGAGCGCAGCTTTTTGTCCACCATCTCTTTCATAAGCTCGAAGGCCTGAGAATAGCTTAACCTTGTCTCCTGTCTCTTTTCGACGCTCAGTTCCAATTCCTTAATCATTATATAGATACAACTTTCTTATCAGTGGTAGTCTCTTCCAGCCTTCCTTGAGGGCTGGCATGGCATAGTAATCCAGTCCGAAGATTCTTCCGGCTGCGATCAGGACGGCGATGCCTGCAAACACCATCCAGAATGTGCTAAGGTACAGTCCCG
>DUPK01000020.1 GCA_012838345.1 Clostridiales bacterium
GATAGTCCGCACCCCCGGTCAGCAGAATCAGTATTTCTCTTCTTCCCTTCTCTCATCAAACCCACATTGATTTTACACCGATATTATTTAATAAATTCAAGCAAAATATACGCATCCCGCCTAAACCTTTTATTGCCATTGGAACGCAACACTTTTCAGCCGAATAATTTATTTGTAGGATTTGAAAGCGTTCTGCTTTAGCTTGGAGGGAACAAAATGTGCTCGATTTGCGGAATAGTTGACTTTTTTCACAATGATAACGTCTCGCCCCGGCTTGTTCAGGAGATGGGTACGGTTATGCATATGCGCGGCCCCGACCAGAGCGGGGTTTTTACGGACGACCCGGTTGCCTTTCACCACAACCGACTTGCGGTAATTGACCCTGAAAACGGTGCCCAGCCGATGACGCGAGTCCACGGGGGGCATGAATATACGATTATATACAACGGAGAGCTTTACAACACGCCGGAGCTTACCGAGGAGCTTCGCCGCAAAGGAGCGGAGTTTACAACAAAATGCGATACGGAAGTCCTGCTGTACTCATACATATTTTACGGCCCGCAGTGTGTCGAGAGATTAAACGGGATATTCGCCTTCGCGGTTTACGACAAGGCAAGGGAGATGGTGTTTCTCGCCCGCGACAGGCTGGGGGTAAAGCCCCTTTTCTTCTCCTTTGCCGGCACGACACTTCTGTTTGCCTCTGAGATTAAGGCTTTGCTGAAGCACCCCGGAGTAAAGCCCGACGTGGATATGCTGGGGCTCTGGCAGCTTGTCTTCCTTTCCCCTGTCAGGCTAAACGGAGTCAGCGTATTCAGGGACATATTCGAGCTGCGGCCCGGCTTTCGCGCCGCTTACTGTAAAACCGGTTTCCAGGTCCAGCGTTACTGGAAGCTCAGCGCCGAAGAGTTTACCGATTCGCGCGAGACGGCGATAGAGAAGACAAAGTGGCTAATCACGGACGCCGTTAAGCGCCAGCTAGTATCGGACGTTCCGCTCTGCACCCTGCTCTCGGGCGGTATTGATTCCTCCATCGTCTCCTCCGTAGCTGCGCGGGATTACGGTGAGCGCGGTCTTACCCTCTCCACCTATTCCTTTGAGTACGAGGGAAACAAGGAAAGCTTCAAATCCTCCCTCTTCCAGCCGCAGGGCGACGACGAGTACGCGCTTTACATGGCCGATTTTATAGGTTCCGAGCACAGGGTGCTCACTGCTCCCACCGAAAAGGTGGCGGACTATCTTCTCAATGCGACAATCGCGAGGGATATGCCCGGCCAGTCGGACATAGACTCCTCCCTCCTCTTCTTCTGCGAAGAGATTAAAAAGCGGCACACAGTCGCGATTTCCGGCGAGTGCGCAGACGAAATTTTCGGCGGCTATCCGTGGTTCTACAGAAAAGAAATGCTAGAGTCAAACTTCTTCCCCTGGGTCCACGAGCCAATGCTCAGGGCAAAGCTGTTTAGGAATTCCGTGCTAAGGCCAGAGGAAGGCTACGAGGCGCTTTCGGATAAATACAGGGAGATTGCGGACGATTTCCCGCGCCTTGATACCGACAGCGAAACAATGCTCCAGAGCAGAAAGGCCACCTGGCTTTCGATGAATCTCTTTATGTCAAATCTATTAGAGCGAAAGGACCGCATGAGCATGGCAAGCTCCGTTGAAATCCGCGTGCCCTTCGCCGACCACAGGATAGTTGAGTATGTCTACAACGTGCCCTGGGAGATAAAGTTTGAAAACGGGGTCGAGAAGGCCCTTTTGAGAAACGCGATGGCCCCCTTCCTCCCGGAGAAAATACTTAACAGGAAAAAAAGCCCGTACCCGAAGACGCACAATCCCCGGTACGAGCAGCTAGTCAAAAAGAAACTCAGCGAAATACTCGGTTCCGGGGACTCAAGGCTTGAGTCTATTCTAGACATGGACGCACTGAATGCTTTCCTCAAGCAGGACAGCGGGACCTGGTTCGGCCAGCTCATGAGCAAGCCACAGCTTATAGCCTGGCTCTTGCAGCTTGAATACTGGCTCAGGGAATACGATATAAATCTTATTTTATAGTGAAACAGCCGAAAAGCTTTATAGACGAAAATTACGCGGCGGTCTGCAGACCTGCCGCGTAAAGCTTTGTCTTATATGTTTGCTCTTAAGCGCCGGCAAAAACCGACCTGCAAACGAGGGCCTCAGCCGCGCCGACGGGAGCTGTGTTTTATTCAACGTCTCTAAGATACTCCTCCACATAGGTCGGCAGAGCGAAGGCTCCTACATGCAGCTTCGTGTTGTAATACCTCGTCTTTATCCCCAGAAGATTCCAGGCATCGGCGTTTAAATCCTTAATCGGGTGATATTTCTTGGAGGCAAAGCCGAAAAGCCAGTGCCCGGAGGGATAGGTCGGTATATGCGCCTGATATACCTTGCTTATCGGGAAGCTCTCGACAATGCGCCTGTGCGCGCGCTGCATATTCGCCCGGTCGCCTTCGTAAAAGGGGCTCTCATGCTGGTTTACCATTATGCCGTCGTTTTTGAGCGCCTTAAAGCAGTTGCCGTAGAACTCCTTTGTAAAAAGCCCCTCGCCGGGCCCGATAGGGTCGGTTGAATCGACGATAATCAGGTCGTATTCGTCGCTTTTCCGGCGGACAAACTTTAGCCCGTCCTCAAAGTGGAGCCTGACGCGCACATCATCAAAGCGGCTCGCAGTCTGTGGCAGGTATTTTTTGCACACCTCAACCACAAGCTCGTCTATCTCCACCATGTCTATCCTCTCAATGGCGGGATAGCGGCTCAGCTCCCGCACCGTGCCTCCGTCGCCCGCGCCTATGACCAAAACCTTCCTAACGTTCGGGTGCACCGCCATCGGAACATGGGTTATCATCTCATGGTAGATAAACTCGTCCCTTTCCGTCAGCATGATAAAACCGTCGATGGCCAGTATGCGCCCGAACTCGGAGGTTTCGTAAACATCTATGCGCTGAAACTCACTCCGGCCGCTGTATAGCTGCCTTTCCACCTTAATGGAAAATTTGGCCCACTCGGAATGGTGCTCCGTAAACCATAGCTCCAACTTCAATCCCCCTTTGGTACATCCGACCTATCATGGCGCCATGCGCTCAAAAAACATTTCTCCCGCTAAAAATCTCAATCATCTCCTGCCGCAGGCTGCTTATGATTTCAAGGCGCTCCTTGGGCGGCAGCTCGTAGACATCCTTGTTAAACAGGTAGTTTTGAAGGTCAATCTCCTTTATGAGCATTTTCGTGTGATAGAGGTTTGCCTCATATACGTTTATATCAACCGCGTCGTACTTGCGAAGTATTTCCTCGTCTATAAAATCCTGAATTGAGGTAATGCGGTGGTCAATAAAGAGCTTTTGCCCTTCTACGTTTCTGGTGAAGCCGCGGACCCTGTAGTCCATGGTTATTATGTCGCTGTCAAAGCTGTTTATGAGGAAATCGAGTATGCATAGCGGCGTAATGGTCCCGCAGGTCGAGACGTCTATGTCAACCCTGCAGGTTGCAATACAGGTGTCAGGATGATATTCGGGATAGGTGTGGACCGTGATATGGCTCTTATCGAGATGGGCGACAATGGTGTCTCCCGACGTGGTCAGGCACTCCTCGGCGATAAGCAGGGTTACGCTTGCGCCCTGCGGGTCATAGTCCTGACGCGAAATACTGAGAACATGCGCGCCTATCATGTCCGACACCTGAACAAGTATGCCTTTAAGACGCTCGGAGCTGTACTGCTCGTCTATGTAGGCTATGTAATCCTTCTGTTCCCGGGTGGTTTTCGCATAACAGACGTCGTAGATATTAAAACTCAGAGACTTGGTCAGGTTATTAAACCCGTAGAGCTTTAACTTTTCTTCATTTCTGATTTCTTCCATTTTATCGCCTGCTTTCCTGAGGGCTGTCACGCAGAGTTAAAGCCAAACAGACCCTGTAATAATGTATATTGAAGAAAATAAAAAACCGCGAGAATGTGCGCTGCCACACAAACTCGCGTATTAATGTCAAAATCCGCTAAACAGGGTTAGGGCGGGGTATGCCGCCACGTCATTGCAACAAACGTCCGTGTAAGTGACCGCCGGATATTATTGCACCCTATTTATACAGTCGGGACAGAGTCTATATAGCAAATACTTACTTTTACTACTCTTATTGACGTTTCACAAGTTGTAGTGCGACGCGCACATGGTTATAAAGTTACCAACTTATAAAATTGGAGCTTTCAGCTCAATCAATAAGGCAACTAAAGTTGCCAAATCGGCATTTGACCCGGCTGTCCGTATGGCCTTAACCCAAAAGGGTGGTCAAAAAGATTTGCTTGAGACTACTGTCTCGTTTCGCCTGCCATTCTAACACATTTAGCAGAATTGTCAATAAAAATTGTGAAATCGGCTCAAAATCATCGTGCCTGATTGTCAAAATGGGCCGTCCTGCGCTCTATAAATTTCACTACCAAAGTATTCTGCAAGAAACGAAAATGTTATCAAAACACAGCCTGAAAATTAATAGTTATCTGGCCTTTGCTTTGCCGTGCTTGGCCTTGCCCTTTATCTCGGGCACCGGCCTGAGCCTGTTTTTCTTAAGGTGTATGGCCTGTCCGCCCTCGGTGCCGTGTCTTTCCTCGGGGTCGGGTCTTCTCATTCCCGCCTTTGCCATCTTCTGTTTTCTTCCTCCCTGTACTCATTGCATTTTTGTATAAACGCCTCAACCTGTTCTTCTATTATTGCCCGGTCCGCTCCGGTCCTGCCGAGCCTGTCGCACAGGCCCAGAAGCGCAATCTCCGCAGCGTCGCTGTTCTTGAGCAGACCGCCTAAATCCTTAAAGGGCTTATCCTTCGCCACGAACAAAATCTGCATATGATAGCGCACAAGCGAGGATACCCTGGACACAAATTCCTCGTCCTCGTTAAATGCAGAGAGAAACTCCCTTGCCAGCTCCGCACCCTTTTTATCATGGCCGTAGGCCGTTATCTTCCCCTTTACTTCCCTCGAGGTCGCCGGCTTTCCTATGTCGTGCAGCAGGGCGGCCCACATGAAGGCGCGGGGGTGCTTACTCAGCTCTCTGCGCTTTGCCGCCTCATTGACGACCAGCATCGTGTGTATCCAGACGTTCCCCTCCGGGTGATGGATCGGGGACTGCTCGGTGTCTTTAAGCGCAAGCAGCATGTTCAAGGGATAGTCGCTGAATTCGGGCAGCATGCTTGCGCAGTTTAAAAATTCCGCGGGTTTTTCATCGTTTAACAGACGGAGGTCAATTTCCTTATACAGTTTTTTTGCCGTATTTGTAATAAGCTTCATCCACAAAACCTCCGTAGTTTAAGCTCAGCGCGCGTTTGGACTTACGCTGTCGTTTCGCTAAGGCGTCTATAAATATAGCCTCCTCAGAAGAGGCTTAAGTTATTATAGCATATTTTGCAACAATATGCTCAAACATCCGTCCTGTCCCGCTGTGTATATTCAGTATATTTTTTCAAATAAACTTATTGACATCTAATAACGCATATGTTAGAATAAGCCAAATTCTATCTATCACACTTTGAAAGGACCGTGCCTGATGACTCTGCTTGTCAGCGTAATCGTAATACTTTCCGTTATTGTACTTATCAATAACGGTTATTGTGGTTGCCTGCAAGCAGATTAAATCGAGCTAAACGATTAAATCAAAGCCTTGTAGCGTAACCGCTGCAAGGCTTTAGTTTTATAAATAATTATTCATAGGAGACTGCAAAATGTTCAAGACCATCCCGTTTATAGGCGGCATAGTAGTAGTACTTATTATCGTTATCGTACTTATTTTCGATAACGCTAATAGGGTTTTGCCAAAAACGGGATACCGCTTAACTTAACGAGTAAAGCAAGGGCCTTTGGCGAAACCGCCAGAGGCCCCTTTTGATACCCGAAAAAATGAAGTGATTGGTAGGTCCAGTCGTAAGGAGGAAGCTATGAGCAAGAGAGTAAAGATTTTCGACACGACCCTGCGAGACGGCGAGCAGGCCCCGGGCTGCAGCATGAATCTCAGAGAAAAGCTGGAGGTGGCACGCCGGCTTGAGAAGCTCAAAGTCGATGTAATAGAGGCTGGCTTTGCCATTTCATCCCCGGGGGATTTTGAGTCGGTAAAAGCTATAGCCGAGAGGATAAAAGACTGCACCGTGGCCTCGCTGGCCAGGTGCGCCAGAGCGGACATCGACGCCGCCTACGAGGCGCTCAAGCCCGCCGTCGACCCGCGAATCCATGTTTTTATTGCCACCTCTCCGATTCACATGGAGTATAAGCTGCGCATGAAGCCCGACGAGGTGCTGGAATCAATCGAAGAGATGGTAAGGTATGCAAAGAGTAAGTGCTCCAACATCGAGTTTTCGGCGGAAGACGCCATGCGAAGCGACCCGGAGTTCCTCGCAAAGGCGGTGGACGTTGCGATAAGGAGCGGCGCCGCGGTAATCAATATCCCCGACACCGTCGGCTACGCCACGCCCGTAGAAATGCGGGAGATGCTTGAATACCTCATACGAGAGGTCCCGAACGCTGACACGGTCGAATTCTCCGTGCACTGCCACAACGACCTCGGCATGGCGACCGCAAACACCCTGGCAGGCATTCTGGGCGGGGCCAGTCAGGTGGAGTGCACAATCAACGGCCTCGGCGAGAGGGCCGGAAACGCCCCGCTCGAGGAGATTGTAATGGCCATTAACACAAGGCGCAATCTGTACGGCGCGGAAACCCGGGTGGACACGACAAAAATATACAAGGCAAGCAAACTGGTATATGACATCATCGGCAGGACGCCCCCGATAAACAAACCCATAGTAGGCACCAATGCCTTTGCACACGAAGCGGGCATACACCAGCACGGGGTGCTGGCCAACAGGAGCACATACGAGATAATGACCCCCGCGTCCATTGGCATAAGGACAAACAAGATGGTCCTGGGCAAGCATTCAGGAAGGCACGCCTTCGAGACAAGGCTGCTTGAACTGGGCTTCGAGCTCTCCCCCGCCGAGCTTGAAAGCTGCTTTGCGGAATTTAAAAAGCTCTGCGATAAGAAAAAGGAAATCTCCGACAGTGATTTGGAGGCCCTTGCCCGCAACAGGCAGCCTGTCGAGCATGACGACGGCTATGTTCTTGAGCGCTTTACCGTACACTCAGGCAACATGTCCACCGCGACGGCCGTTGTTGTCCTTAGAAAGGGCGAGGAACGCTTCGAGGAGGTGGCTCTCGGAGACGGGCCAATTGACGCGGCGTATAAGGCAATCGATAAGATTATCCAGCCGCCCGCGCACAGCCTGGAGAACTACGGCATACATTCGGTTTCCGAGGGCAAGGACAGTCTGGGCGAGGTAATCGTATCGCTTAAGATGGCCGACCGTTTGTTCAACGGCAAGGGTCTGTCAACGGATATAATCGAAGCGAGCATACTGGCCTATATCAACGCCGTAAACAAGTTGATGCGGCAAATTAGATGAGGTGATACGAATGCGAATGACAGGTGCGAAGATAATCGTCGAAACATTAATCGAGCAGGGCATTGACACTATATTCGGCTACCCGGGCGGGGCTGTGCTCAACATCTATGACGAGCTTTACAAGGCCGGCGAGAGAATCAGCCACTACCTCACCTGCCACGAGCAGGCCGCTGCCCACGCCGCCGATGCTTACGCTAGGGTTTCGGGAAAGCCGGGAGTCGTTATTGCAACCTCGGGTCCGGGAGCGACCAACCTTGTGACGGGGATAGCCAACGCCTACCTCGATTCATCCCCAATTATCGCAATCACGGGAAACGTCGCGAGGGCGCTTATCGGCAAGGACAGCTTCCAGGAAGTGGACATCTATGGCGTGACAATGCCCATTACAAAGCACAACTACATCGTCAAGGACGTTTCGAAGCTTGCCGACACCATAAGAGAGGCCATAAAAATCGCGACCAGCGGAAGGCCCGGGCCAGTGCTCATCGACGTGCCCAAGGACATACAGCTTGCCGAGTTCGATTATGTCCCGCAGGCTGCGTGTTCCCCGGAAAGCAGGAATAGCGGGAACATATCCGATGAGGCCATCGAGGAGGCAGTAGAGCTGATTAAAGGTTCAAAACGTCCTTTCATTTACGCAGGCGGCGGGGTTATAATGTCCGTGGCATCAAATGAGCTTTTAGAGTTTGCCGAACTCATCGACGCGCCTATCGGCCTTAGCATGATGGGCCTGAGCGCGATACCGGGAAGCCATCCGAGAAACCTCGGCATGACGGGCATGCACGGAAAGTACGCGGCCTCCAAGGCCATGTCCGAGTCGGACCTCATTGTCGCCGTCGGAACAAGGTTTTCGGACAGAGCGACCGGCAGCAAGCAGGAGTTTTCCAAGGGCAAGAAGTTCATTCACATCGACATCGACCCCGCCGAAATCGGAAAGAACATCCCTGCCTATGTCTCAGTGATTGGCAATGTTAAGGACGTTCTGACAAAGCTCAATGCCAATCTCACCGCTTCCGAGCGGCCCGAATGGCGCGCCGAGGTAGAGAGCCTGAAATCAAGCCCGGAGAATAACCCGGAGCTCCCGAACGGCAAGCTCACCCCCAAGGCGGTTATTGAAGAAGTCAGAAAGCACATGACGGACGACGGCGTCGTGGCTACCGACGTCGGGCAGCACCAGATGTGGGTGAGTCTCTACTACAACTTCACATCTCCGCGAACGCTCGTAACCTCGGGCGGACTCGGCGCAATGGGCTTCGGAATGGGCGCGGCCGTCGGCTCATGCATCGGCAGGGGCAAAAGGAAAACCGTTCTCTTCACCGGCGACGGCAGCTTCCACATGAATTTAAACGAACTGGCTACGGCCGTGAGCAACAATCTCCCGCTCGTCATAGTCGTTATGAACAACGGCGTTCTCGGCATGGTAAGGCAGTGGCAGACCCTGTTTTTTGAAAAGCGCTACTCCAGCACGACGCTAAACAGGAAGACGGATTTCGTAAAACTCGCCGAGGCCTTCGGAGCGACAGGCTACCGCATATCGAGTAAAAATGAGCTCTCCTCCGTCATGGAGAAGGCTTTCAA
This sequence comes from Clostridiales bacterium, assembly GCA_012838345.1. Classification (GTDB taxonomy): domain Bacteria; phylum Bacillota; class Clostridia; order Oscillospirales; family Oscillospiraceae; genus DUPK01. The sequence continues at coordinate 9,029 of DUPK01000020.1, forward strand.
AACAGATGGACCCGTGCTCATTGACGCGATTATCGACCGCGACGAGAAGGTTTTGCCCATGATACCTCCCGGCGGGACGATAAACGACATCATTCTGGAGGCCTGAAGAATGAGAAGTTTCAGCTTTAAGGACACGATAGTTCATCAGGCAAAAGATAAGCACACCATTTACTAATTGCCGCCGAAGAAAGGGGTGCCAAAAATGGATACGAAGTTTCTACTCTCCATCCTGGTAAAAAACGAAGCGGGCGTACTCACCAGAGTCTCAAGCCTCTTTTCGCGAAGGGGCTTCAACATCGACAGCCTCTCCGTAGGCGAGACCGAGTCCGGCAAAATCTCCCGAATCACGATTTCAGCGAAGGGCGACGACTACGTCAAGGAGCAGATAGTAAAACAGCTTCGGAAGCTGCACGACGTGATAACGGTCGAGCTGATGGACTTAGACAGCACCGTTATCCGCGAGCTGCTGCTTGTAAAGGTCGCCTCCAAAAAGGGCGAGCTGAGCGACATCATGCACGCGATGAACATTTTCAGAGCAAGTGTGGTTGACCTCTCCCCCGCCTCGGTCACGCTGGAGCTCACGGGACAAAGCTCCAAGATTGACGCTTTCATCGAGTTTTTGAAGCCTTACGGCATAATCGAGCTCTGCAGAACCGGAATCACCGCGATTGGCAGAGGAGACTATATCTTAAAAAACGTAAAGGAGAATGACTGAAATGGCCAAACTGTACTACGAGAAGGACTGCAATCTGAACCTGCTTAAGGACAAAACTGTCGCCGTAATAGGCTACGGCAGCCAGGGCCACGCCCACGCGCTCAACCTCCACGACAGCGGAATTTCGGTAATCGTCGGGCTCTACGAGGGCTCCCCCTCCTGGAAGAGAGCCGAGGCCGACGGGCTGAAGGTCATGACCGCGGCGGACGCCGTGAAGAACTCCGACATCGTTATGATTCTCGTAAACGACGAAAAGCAGCCGAAGCTCTACCAGAGCGAAATAGCCCCGAACCTCAAAAAGGGCGCGACGCTTGCCTTTGCCCACGGCTTCAACATCCACTTCGGCCAGATTGTCCCGCCCCCCGATGTGGACGTCATTATGATTGCGCCCAAAGGCCCCGGACACACGGTGAGAAGACAGTACCTTGAGGGCAGAGGCGTACCCTGCCTTATTGCGGTACACAATGATGCAAGCGGCAAGGCCAAGGATACTGCCCTCGCCTACGCCTACGGAATCGGCGGCGCCCGTGCCGGTATTCTCGAGACCACGTTTAAAGAGGAGACCGAGACCGACCTCTTCGGCGAGCAGGCGGTCCTCTGCGGCGGCGTATCAGCGCTTATTAAGGCGGGCTTTGAAACCCTCGTCGAGGCCGGGTACCAGCCGGAGAGCGCATATTTTGAGTGCCTGCACGAGATGAAGCTCATTATCGACCTCGTAGTCGAAGGCGGACTATCCTTCATGCGCTACTCGATAAGCGACACCGCCGAGTACGGCGACTATGTCTCCGGCCCGCGCATCATCACCGATGAGACAAAGAAGGAAATGAAGAAGATACTCGCCGAGATTCAGGAGGGCAAGTTCGCCCGCGAGTGGATACTAGAAAACCAGGTGGGCCGCCCGCGCTTCAACGCCATGAGAAAGATGGAAGCCGAGCACCCGATAGAAAAGGTCGGCAAGGAGCTCAGAGAGAAAATGAGCTGGCAGAAGAAGTGAGGCCACGCCTATGAGAAGCAATAGCATTCTGGAGGGCGCGGAGCGCGCTCCACACAGGTCACTGCTCAAGAGCATGGGCTACACGGGCGAGCAGTTAAGCAGGCCGCTTATCGGCATAGTCAACTCCTTCAACGAGGTCGTGCCGGGCCATTTTCACTTAAACCAGATTGCGCGCGCCGTAAAGGACGGGGTTCTCTCCGCCGGCGGAACGCCCATTGAGTTTAACACCATAGCCATCTGCGACGGCATAGCGATGGGACATATGGGAATGAAGTATTCCCTTGCAAGCCGGGAACTCATCGCCGACAGCGTTGAGTGCATGGCGATGGCACACAGCTTTGACGGGCTTGTGTTCATCCCGAGCTGCGACAAGGTTGTGCCGGGCATGCTGATGGCCGCGGCAAGACTTAACATCCCCTCGATTTTCATATCGGGCGGGCCGATGCTCTCGCTGCCTGACGAAAGCGGTAGAGCGATGGACTTAAACACGGTGTTCGAGGCGGTCGGCTCGTTCAAGGCCGGCAGGATAAGCGAGGAGCAGCTTCTTTATTACGAGGAAAACGCCTGCCCCGGCTGCGGCTCCTGCTCGGGAATGTTCACGGCTAACTCCATGAACTGTCTGACCGAAGCTTTAGGCATGTCCCTGTGCGGCAGCGGCACGATTCCCGCGGTCTACGCGGCGAGGCTGAGGCTTGCCAAAGCCACGGGCGTGCAGATTATGGAGCTTGTAAAGGCCGATATTAAACCCCTTGACATTATGACGGAAAAGGCCTTTTTGAACGCTCTCGCCGTCGATATGGCGCTCGGCTGCTCGACAAACTCGGTTTTGCACCTGACCGCCATCGCTAACGAGGCTGGGGTGAATATCGACCTTAAGCTCATAAACGAGATAAGCGAGAGAACGCCCAACCTCTGCAAGCTCGCGCCCGCGGGCCCCTACCATGTGCAGGACTTGTGCGCGGCGGGCGGAGTGTACGCGGTTATGAGCGAGCTTGGCAAAATAAGCGCGCTTGACTTAAGCCTTATGACGGTCTCGGCTAAAACCGTGGGCGAGAATATCAAAGACGCGCGCGTACTCAACCACGAGGTTATACGGGGCGTTGACAACCCCTACTCCAAGACCGGAGGCATCGCGATTCTCTTCGGCTCCCTCGCTCCGGACGGCGCGGTAGTCAAGCGCAGCGCGGTCGCGCCCGAGATGCTGCGTCACAAGGGTCCCGCTAGGGTGTTCGACTCCGAGGAAGAGGCGATAAAGACGATTTACTCCGGCGCAATTAAGCCGGGCGATATAGTCGTCATCAGGAACGAGGGCCCGGCGGGCGGACCCGGGATGCGCGAAATGCTCCTGCCCACCTCCGCAATAGCGGGCATGGGGCTTGACAAGGAGGTCGCCCTCATCACCGACGGAAGGTTCTCCGGAGCCACGAGGGGCGCCGCCATCGGCCATGTCTCGCCCGAAGCGCAGAGGGGCGGCAACATCGCCTATGTCTGCGAGGGCGACATGATTGAGATAAACATCCCCGAATACCGCATCGACCTTCTCGTCAGCGAAGCCGAGCTTAATAGAAGAAAAGAGACAATGGAGATTAAAAAGAAACCCGAGAGAAAGGGCTATCTCGGGCGCTACTCAAATATGGTCTCCTCTGCGGACAAAGGCGCGGTGTTTACCGGCTGATAATTTTGGTTCATTTAATATAAAACGAGGTGAAGTCGCGTGAAACGACTTGAAATATACGATTCTATCCTGCGGGACGGCGCTCAGAGCGAGGGCATTTCCTTTTCGGTTCAGGATAAGCTCAAGATAGTCCGCCTTTTGGACGATTTCGGTGTCACATATATTGAAGCGGGGAACCCCTCCTCAAACCCAAAGGATATTGAATTCTTTGAAAAAGCCTCGCAGCTCAAGCTCAAAACAGCAAAGCTCTGCGCCTTTGGGAGCACCAGAAGGAAGGGTATGCGCGCCGAGGAGGATGAAAATGTTTTGTCCCTGCTTAGCGCAAACACTCCCGCGATAGCAATTTTCGGAAAGTCCTGGGACCTTCACGCCACCGAGATTTTGAAGGTCAGCCTTGAAGAAAACCTCGACATGGTCAGGGACACAGTGTCATTTCTCAAGAGCAGGGGCAAGGAGCTTATTTTTGACGCCGAGCACTTTTTCGACGGCTACAAGGAAAACCCCGGCTACGCGCTGGAGGTCCTCAAAGCCGCGGCGGAGAGCGGAGCGGACGTTCTCTGCCTTTGCGACACAAACGGCGGCACCTTTCCGGAGGAAATTTACGAGATTACAAAGCTCGTCTGCGAAAAATTTCCTTCCTTGCGCATAGGAATACACTGTCACGACGACACAGGCTGCGCGGTGGCAAACTCAATGATGGCGGTATCGGCGGGAGCGGTTCAGATTCAGGGCACCTTTATTGGCTTCGGCGAGCGCTGCGGCAACGCGGATCTGAGCGTTCTCATCCCCAATCTCCAGCTTAAAAAGGGCTGCCACTGCATCGAGGGCGACATGAGCACACTTTACGACACGGCGGCCAAGGTTGCCGATATTTCCAACACCACTGTTTCAAAAAGCAGGCCCTATGTGGGCGAGAGCGCCTTCGCGCACAAGGGCGGCATGCACATCGACGGCGTGACAAAGCTCTCGCGCTCTTTCGAGCACATAAACCCCGAGCTCGTGGGCAACAGGCGCCGCTTCCTCATGTCCGAGGTCTCGGGCCGCACCACGGTCCTTGCAAAGATTAAGGACATAGCTCCTCACCTGACCAAGGATTCCCCCGAGGTCGCTGAAATCATGAGGCAGCTCAAGGAGGCCGAGCACGAGGGCTACCAGTTTGAGTCGGCGGAAGCCAGCCTTGAGCTTTTTATCCTGAAGGTACTCGGCAAATACAAACCGCATTTTTCACTTGTAATGTATAAGACCACGGGCGAGTTCCCTCCCCCCAGCTCGGACCACACATCGTCTGCGATGATAAACATTCAGGTAGACGGCAAGCACGAGACCTCGGCCTCGCTCGGAAACGGCCCGGTTCATGCTCTGGACTCCGCCCTCAGAAAGGCGCTGCTTGTCTTCTATCCTCAGCTTCACAAAATGCACCTTATAGACTACAAGGTCAGGGTGCTTGAAACCGACCATGCAACAAGCGCAAGGGTCAGGGTTCTTATTGAGTCGAGCGACGGAGAACATGTGTGGACAACGGTGGGGGTTTCAACCGACATAATTCAGGCAAGCTGGATAGCCCTTGCCGACTCGTTTGAGTATATGCTTGCCAAAACATCATCTGAGGAGGTTCCGAAATGGGAATGACAATGTCCCAGAAAATCCTGGCCGAACACAGCGGCCTTACCAGCGTCAAGGCCGGAGACATAATAATGGCAAGGCTCGACATGGTGCTTGGCAACGACATCACCGCGCCGGTCGCGGTAAAGGAATACGCAAAAATGGGCTGCCCTAGCGTGTTCGACCGCGAAAAAATTGCCCTTGTGATGGACCACTTCACCCCGAACAAGGACATAAAGGCGGCCGAGCAGTGCAAAATCGTCAGGGAATTTGCGAGGGAAAATGGAATAGTGAACTTCTTTGACGTCGGCGAGGTGGGCGTGGAGCACGCGCTATTGCCCGAAAAGGGCCTTGTCGGAAGCGGCGACCTCGTAATCGGCGCCGATTCCCACACCTGTACCTACGGCGCGCTCGGAGCCTTCTCGACGGGCGTCGGCTCAACCGACATGGCCTACGCCATGGCAACGGGCAAGGCGTGGTTCAAGGTCCCCTCAGCGATAAAGTTCGTACTCAGAAATAAGCCCCGGAAATGGGTCTCGGGCAAGGACGTAATTTTACACATAATCGGCAAAATTGGTGTAAACGGCGCCCAGTACAAGTCGATGGAGTTTACTGGCGAGGGCGTCGCTCACCTCAGCATGGACGACCGCTTCACGATTGCAAACATGGCAATCGAGGCCGGCGCCAAGAACGGCATCTTTGAGGTGGACGAAAAGACCATAGAGTACGAAAAGGCAAACAGCAGAGGCAACACGAAGGTATATAAGGCCGACCCGGATGCCGAATACGACGAGGTTTATGAAATTGACCTGTCTGCGATAAGGCCCACGGTCGCCTTCCCCCACCTGCCGGAGAACACAAGGACCATCGACGAGGTCGGCGAGGTTAAGATTGACCAGGTCGTCATCGGCTCATGCACAAACGGAAGGCTTGAAGACCTTGAAATCGCCGCGGCCATCCTCAAGGGCAGGAGCGTGCATAAGGACTGCCGCGTACTTATAATCCCCGCCACACAGAAGATTTACCTTGAGGCGATGGAAAAGGGGCTTCTCAAAATCTTTGTCGAGGCCGGCTGCGCGGTTTCGACCCCGACCTGCGGCCCCTGTCTCGGCGGGCACATGGGCATACTTGCAAAGGGCGAGCGTGCCGTCGCCACGACAAACAGGAACTTTGTCGGGCGCATGGGACACACGGAGAGCGAAGTGTATCTTGCTAGCCCCGCGGTCGCCGCGGCTTCGGCAGTCGCCGGCAAAATAGCTTCCCCCGAGGAAGTCTGAGGAGGCGGAGAACATGATTGCAAAAGGAAAAGTCATAAAGTACGGAAACAACGTCGACACCGACGTCATAATCCCGGCAAGGCACCTCAACACCACAAACGAAAAGGACCTCGCCTTGCACTGCATGGAAGACCTCGACAAGAGCTTCCCCGACAGAGTGAAGGCGGGGCACAAGATAATCGTCGCGGGCAGAAACTTCGGCTGCGGCTCGTCAAGGGAGCACGCCCCACTCGCGATAAAGGCCTCCGGCATAGCCTGCGTCATAGCCTCTGACTTTGCGCGAATTTTCTACCGCAACTCGATTAACATCGGCCTGCCCATAGTCGAGTGCCCCGAGGCAGCCGAGACGATTGAGGACGGTGACGAGGTTGAGGTTCACTTCGACCTCGGCGTTATAAAGAACCTCACAAAGTCGGCGGAATATAAAATGACTCCCTTCCCGCCCTTCCTGCAGGCGATAATCTCCGCGGGCGGACTTCTTGCCGCAGCCGAGCGGAAACTCCTGGAGGGCTGATTGTGAAATATAAAATAGCACTGGTTAAGGGCGACGGTATCGGCCCTGAAATCGTCGACGCCGCCGTAAAGGTGTTAGACCGCGTGGGCGATAAGTTCGGGCACAGCTTTACTTACACGGACGTTTTGGCCGGCGGCTGCGCGATAGACGCGGTCGGTGAGCCTCTTCCGAAGGAGAGCGTGGAGCTCTGCCTAAGCAGCGACGCGGTTATCCTCGGCGCCGTCGGTGGACCTAAGTGGGACACGCTCCCCGGGCATCTTCGCCCGGAAAAGGCGCTGCTCGGACTTCGCAGCGCGATGGGACTTTACGCGAACATCCGCCCCGCGGTCTTGCACGAGGCGCTCCTTTCCGAGTGCCCTCTTAAAGAGAGCATAGCCCGCGATGGCATAGACATGGTAATCGTCCGCGAGCTCACCGGCGGGATATACTTCGGCGAGCGGGGCCGCGGCGAAGGGCCGATGGGTCCCGACGCATACGACACCGAGCGCTATTCCGTCGCCGAGATAAGCCGTATCGGGCGCATAGCCTTTGGGACGGCGATGAAGCGCAGGAAAAAGCTTGTGAGCGTCGACAAGGCAAACGTGCTTGAAAGCTCGAGGCTCTGGCGAGAGATCATGCACTCTCTTGCGGCGGAGTACCCCGAGGTCGAGTATTCTGATATGCTTGTCGACAACGCGGCCATGCAGCTTATAAGAAAGCCCTCGCAGTTTGACGTGATTGTGACAAGCAACATGTTCGGAGACATCCTCTCGGACGAGGCTTCGATGCTCACCGGCTCCATCGGGCTTCTCCCCTCGGCCTCCCTCGGCTCGGGGAAGCTCGGAATGTACGAGCCGATACACGGCTCCGCGCCCGACATCACGGGAAAGAACATCGCAAACCCCATAGCAACCGTTTTGTCTTGCGCCATGATGCTCCGCTACTCCTTCGGGCTTGAAGAAGAAGCGCTCTGCATTGAAAATGCGGTATCGATGGTACTGAAGGCCGGCCACCGCACCGCCGACATACTCGGCGAAAGTAATGCCGCGCCTCTCACCACCACGCAGATGACTGAGAAAATTATTGAGAACATATAAACTATCTAAGCCGCTTTTGGGCAGGTCCCAAAAGCGGCTTAGACTAAAATTGAGCAGGGAGCTATCGCTACCTGCTCTATTTTTATACAATCTCGGAATAGCTGCCGAGGTACTTAAATTTCTCGCTGAGGCTGTCGAGCTCCCCGATGAGCTTAGAAAACTTGTCGGAATAGACGGGCGTCTCGAGGTCGAAATAGAACATAAATTCAAAGTCGCGGTCGGGAAGCGGCCGGCTCTCGAGCTTTACGAGGTTAATGCCCATCGCGTAAAACCGCGAAAGGACCTTGTAAAGCGAGCCGGGCTTATGCGATATGACCATCATTATGCTCGTCTTGTCGGCTCCCGGGTAAATCTCAAGCTTCCTTGAGATGCAGATAAACCTCGTGTAATTGTTGCCCGTGTCCTGAACGGAGGCGGCAAGGCAGTCAAGCCCGTAGATTTCCGCGCAGGAGCGGGAAGAGAGGGCGGCAAGGTCGGTTCTGTCCGACTCGGCTACCATTTTCGCGGCGGCCGCGGTGTTTTCGCAGACGGTAATCTTGACGTTTTTGAGGGTGCTCAGGAAGCCGGCGCACTGGTTTATCGCCTGCTCGTGCGATACTATTTCCCTAATATCCTCAATCTTCGTTCCCTTTTTTGCAAGGAGGTTGTGGTCTACCTTGAGCCTTACGCTCCGGACTATATGGAAATCGTAGCGCATCATGAGGTCGTAAACCTTGTTGACTGAACCCGCCGTGCTGTTTTCAATCGGCAGCAGGCCGAAGCGGCAGAGCCCCTTGCCAATCGCGGCGAAAACGCCTTCAAAGCTGTTAAAGTACATAATATTCGGAACCGCAAACAGCTTTCCGCAGGCAAGCTGCGAATAAGCGCCCTCAACGCCCTGACAGGCTATGACCGCGTGCTCGGGAAAGCTCTTGTCCGTTTCCTCTATCGCCCTTTCGATTTGCCGCATAAGCTCCGTTGAGGGGGCAATTATCCTTTTCTGGTGCAGGCGGCTTAACTCGAAGAGGAGCGAAAAGAGCACGTTCGTGTAAGTGCGCATGTCCCCGTCCGCTTTTTCATAGAGATTGGCCAGTTTATTCCTCTCCCTTGCCGCGTCAAAAACCGGGAGATTGTTTTGCATTTTGTATCCCGCAATTTCCCCGCAGATCCGCATGCGCTCGGTAAAGAGCCTGAGAATCTCGTCGTCAACCTTGTCTATCTGCTTGCGGTAGTCCTGCAAGTCCATATTAATTGCCTCCCTGATACATTTTGTAATCGAGCAGCGCGTCCATAACCGCTATCGCCGCCGCGGCCTCCACGCAGGGCACTGCGCGGGGAACGATGCAGGGGTCGTGCCTGCCCTTGATTTTCAGTTTTCTGTTTTCTATTTTCGATATGCTCACGCTGTCCTGCTCAATAGCAATCGAGGGCGTGGGCTTTATGGCAACGCGGAATATGAGCGGCATTCCCGTTGTTATGCCTCCGAGTATTCCGCCGTGGTTGTTCGTTTTGGTTTTAATAGTTTTGCCGTCTATATAAAACGGATCGTTGTTCTCGGAGCCTCTGAGGGCGGCGCAGGCAAAGCCGTTTCCATACTCTATGCCCTTCACCGCGGGTATGCCGAACACAATGGAAGAGATTCGGTTCTCCATGCCGTCGAACATCGGGTCGCCGAGCCCCGCGGGCAGGCCTATTACGGCGCATTCTATTACGCCGCCGACAGAGTCGCCCTCTCTCTTCGCCTTTTCAATGAGCTCTAGCATCTCCTCCCCGCTCGCAGGGCTCAGTACAGGGAAGGAATTTTGCATGACAGCCTTAAAATCTGCCGCGCTTACGCTAACCGTGTCAAACGGGGCGTCGAAGACTCCTCCAATAGAGGCTATGTGCGCCCCTATTTCAATGCCCTGAGCCTCGAGAAGCTGAATGCATATGCCGCCCGCTATGCACAGCGGTGCCGTGAGGCGCCCCGAGAAGTGCCCTCCTCCCCTTACGTCCTGCGCTCCTCTATACTTCATCTGCGCGGCATAATCCGCATGCGAGGGACGCGGAATATCAATAAGCTCGTCGTAGTCGGAGGAGCGTGTGTCGGTGTTGCGGATTACGGCAGTAAGCGGAGCGCCGCAGGTGACGCCGTCCACAAGTCCCGAGAGAAATTCGGGTCTATCCGCTTCTCTTCTGCTTGTCGAATACGAATTTTGCCCGGGGGCGCGCCTTGCGAGAAAGCGCATAAACTCCTCCATGTCTATTCTCTGCCCGGGCGGAAGGCCCTCCACGCACACGCCTATGCTCTCGGAGTGGGACTGACCGAATATGGTTATCCTTATGTTTTTTCCGTATGAAGACGACATTTGCGACATTCCTTTCGCTAAAAATGTGCGGGAAACGGAGGCTTAGCGTTCCTCGACCGCCCTGCCGCCCAGGGACCTGAAGTCCTCGAAGAAATGGGGGTAAGACTTGTTTACAGCCTCCGCGTTTTTTATAGTAACGGGCTCCGTGCAAGCCACCGAGGCAACTGCGGCCATCATCGCAATCCTGTGGTCGCCGAAGGAGTCGGCAGTACCGCCCGTTAAGCTTTCGCGCCCGTTTATTACAAGGCCATCCTCTGTTTCGGTTATGTCAGCCCCGAGCTTAGAGAGCGTTTCGCTCACCGCCCTGAGCCTGTCGCTCTCTTTCATTCTGAGGCGCGAGGCGTTTTTTATCACCGTTCTTCCCTTTGCTACCGCCGCGACGGCGGAGAGCACGGGCACGAGGTCGGGTATATCACTTGCGTCTATATCTATTCCGTGGAGAAACGAGGGCTTAACCATAACCGCGTCCCCTCGGAGCTTTACCTCGGCGCCAAAGCTTTTTAGCAGCTCCAAAACCGCCTTGTCCCCCTGCATGGAGGCGGTGTTTAGACCCCGGCACTCTATGCCGCTTCCGCCGAGCGCGCCGGCGCAGAGCCAGAACGCGGCGTTCGACCAGTCGCCCTCGACCTCGGCTTTGTCGGGTGATTTATAGCCCGAGCCACCTTTTATACTGAGAATGTTTCCGTCAAATTTGATATGAACGCCGAACTTTTCGAGAGCCGCTAGAGTCATGAGTATATAGTCCCTGGACTCGATTTTTCCGGTTATTTCAATTGCGCTGTCGCCCTCAAGTAGCGGCAAGGCAAAAAGCAGGCCACTGATGTACTGAGAAGACACATCGCCCGGCAGGGTAAAGCGCCCCGGCTTAAGCCGTCCCAAAGAGCAAAGCTCCGCGCTCCCCTTCCCCGAAAAAGCGCAGCCGTGCTCTCTTAAAGCCTCCTCAAGGTGAGCCAGAGGGCGGTTTGGGAGACGGCCGGCGAGTTTGAAGCGCGAACCCGCGCCCAGAGCGCAGGCGACGGGCAGCATAAAGCGCAGCGTCGAGCCGCTCTCGCCGCAGTCGAGCGTGCTTCCTTTTACTGCTCCGCTTTCGGGAATCGGGGTAACCTTGAAGCCCTCGTCGTTCCTATCAATCTTCGCGCCCAGAGTTTGGAGGCAGCGCACCGTCGCCTCAATGTCCTCGGAGCTTCCCGCGCAGCTTACAAAGGTTTTCTTATTTGAGAGAGCCGAGCAGATTAACAGCCTGTGGGCATAGGATTTCGAGGGTATCGCCCTTACCCTACCGCTAAGGCTCGTCGGCAGTATTTTTACATCCACCCGGTTCCCTCCCTTCATGTCTTTAGGCCAAGCTCGATGAATTCCCAGAGTTCCTCAAGGCTTGTTTTGCGGAGCTCACACCTTCCGATTTCTATTGGCACGACCAGCGTAATCACGCCGCCGCCCATTTTCTTATCTGACAGCGCGGCCTTGTATATATCCTCAACCGAAAACGCGGTTTCCGTAGGAAGGCCGTAGTGCCTTATCATATCTATAATGCTTTCAGCGGTGCTGGTGCCGCATATTGCCAGCCTTGCGCAGGCCCGCGCCATCATCGCCATGCCGATTGCAACGGCCTCGCCGTGGGGCGTTCTGTAATCGCTAAGCAGCTCTATCGCGTGGCCAAAGGTGTGTCCGAAGTTGAGTATCTGCCGAAGTCCTCCCTCGCGCTCGTCGGCGGCGACAATGTCCCGCTTTATCTCGACGCAGCGCGTGATTATCTCCTCGAGCCGGCTTTCTATTGGCTCTCTCAGGCTCTCAAAGAGCGAAGTGTCGGAAATCACGCCGTACTTTATCACCTCGGCGCAGCCTGAGCGGAACACATCTTCCTTAAGCGTTGAGAGCGTCAGGTAATCGCATAGCACAAGGTCCGGCTGGTAAAACGTGCCCGCGAGGTTCTTGCCTGCCCTGAGGTCAATTCCGGTCTTGCCGCCCACCGAGGAGTCTACCGCGGCGAGGAGGGTTGTCGGCACCTGCACAAGCCGCATTCCGCGCATGTATGATGCCGCCGTAAAGCCGGCAAGGTCTCCCACCACCCCGCCGCCGAGCGCTACCGCGGCGTCCTTGCGGGTAAAGCCGTTTTCTGCCAGAAAATCTAGGATAGCAAGGAAGTTCTCGGTATTTTTCGAGCCCTCGCCGTTCGGTATGACGAATTTAAACACCTCGTAGCCCGCGTCAATAAGCGTGGTTTCCAAAGTCCGCGCGTAAAGCTTATCTACAATATCATCGGTTATTATCGCTGCCTTTGTGCCGCCGACGGTGTTTTTTATATGCTCGCCGGCGCTTTGAAGGAGCCCGGCGGATATGATTATGTCATAGCTTTTCGAGGCCTCAACCCTCACCTTTGCCAAGCGCCGTCGACCTCCTCCTTGCGTTTTTTACCTTCCCTCAGTAGCTCCTTGAGCGTATCCTCGTCCCCCTCGTGCAGGGCGTCGCGGTATTTGCCCAGTGAATCGATAAAGAAGTCAAGTTCCTTAATGAGATTATCCCTGTTTTCGAGAAAGAGCTCGGTCCACATGGTTTCGTTGAGGTAGGCAACCCTCGTCAAATCCTTATAGCTGCCCGCCGAAAAGCCCTTGTGCGCCCTCGCGGTCGGGCTTTTGATATAGGCGTTTGAGACTACGTGCGCTAGTTGTGAAGTAAAGGCTACCATCTCGTCGTGTTTTTCGGCGGTCGTAACCGTTAACGTTCCGAATCCGCAGGGCTCGAGGAGCTTCTTAACCCTGTCAACGAGCGCAATGTCGTCAAAGCGCGGCGGAACCAAAATCATTGCGGCCCTATTAAAGAGATTTGCGCTGCTGTGCTTAAAGCCGGAGTACTGCTTTCCTGCCATCGGGTGCCCGCCGACGAAGGTAAAGCCGTGTTTTTTGGCGAGCTCAAAGCCCGCCGCGCAGACCTCCCTTTTCGTTCCGCAGCAGTCTATGACAGTGGCACGCTTTGAAATCAAGGGGCCGTTTTTTTCTAGATACTTAATCGCGTCCTGTGGGTAGAGGGCGATAATTACAAGCTCGCACTCCCCGATGCAATTATCAGAGAGCTCATCGTCAATTGCCCCCGCAAGTCTTGCATAGCCGAGCATGGTGCGGTTTAAGTCAAAACCGTACACCGTGTGGCCGCCTTTTTTATAGGCCTTGGCAAAGGAGCCGCCGATGAGCCCCAGACCTGCTACCGCCACCTTCACTCCCTTACCACCTCAAGTATCTTCCTTATCTTCCCCGCGACGTCCTTAAACTGCTCGGGAGTCAGCGACTGCGGCCCGTCGCAGAGCGCCTTTGCGGGGTTGTTATGGACCTCTATCATTATCCCGTCGGCTCCCGCGGCAGCCGCCGCCAGCGCCATAGGCTTTACAAGCCTTGCTATGCCGGTTGCATGGCTCGGGTCGACGACCACGGGCAGGTGCGTCAGCTCCCGCAGCATCGGAACCGCCGATAGGTCGAGCGTGTTGCGCGTATAGGTCTCAAAGGTCCTTATCCCGCGCTCGCAGAGTATGACCTTTTCATTGCCGCCGGCCATGATATACTCGGCGCTCATCAAAAGCTCCTTCAGGGTGTTGGCAAGGCCGCGCTTTAGGAGTATCGGCTTATCAATCTTCCCAAGCTCTTTTAAGAGCTCGAAGTTTTGCATATTGCGCGCGCCGACCTGAATGATGTCCACATGCTCAAACAGCGGCAGGTGGTTTGCATTCATAATCTCGGTGATAATCGGCATGCCTGTCTTTGCCTTTGCCTCAAGAAGAAGCTCAATGCCGTCGGCCTTGAGGCCCTGGAAGTCGTACGGCGAGGTGCGCGGCTTGAATGCCCCGCCGCGCAGTATAGTTGCGCCCGAAGCCTTGACGCTCTCGGCGACCTCCAGAATCTGCTCCTCCGACTCCACAGAGCAGGGTCCGGCTATAAGCTGGAAGTTTCCGCCGCCTATTTTCAAATCGCCTACTTCGATTACCGTGTCCTCAGGGTGGAACTTGCGATTTGCGCTTTTAAAAGGCTCGCTAATCCTTTTTACCGAGTCAACAATCTCGAGGTCTTCAAGCAGCTCCATGTCAATTTTACTTGTGTCTCCGATAAGTCCAAGCACCGTATAATACTTCCCTTCCGAAATGTGAACATCCACTCCCTGCTCCTTCAGCCAGTTACAGAGGTTGTCAATCTGCTGCTTCGAGACGCCCTGTTTCAGTACCGCTATCATAAATATGCCTCCTTTACCTGGATAAAAAAGGCCCCGCAGTGATTTCACTGCGAGGCCAAATGCATAGTAGTTTCAAAGTTATGACGATACTATCGCATTTTTTGCAGCAGAAATCACTTTTACTTTATCACAAATAAAGTAAAAGTAAAAATAAAACACATATGCTGCTGCAAAAAATACCGCCGCCATTACTATCCTCCGTCAAGTTTTGCTATATTATAGTATTCCGAGATTATTTTGTCAACACCTTTTGATTTAATAATTTAAATTGGTTTACTCATTCTTTTTATCACGGCAAAGGAGAATTCGGCGGTGGCGCAGAGCTTTCCGTTAACAAAGCCTTTGCCGGAAGCCCAGTAAAAGGGCGCTTTCGACTTAATAATGGAGCATTCCGTCTTGAAAACGTCGCCGGGTCTCACGGGACTTTTAAACTTTGCCTTCTCTATGCCGGTGAGATAGGTTTCAATCTCCCCGCTTATTTCGGAAGCGAGGAGCACGCAGGTGGACTGGGCCATAATCTCGCAGAGAATGACGCCCGGCACCACGGGATTATCCGGAAAATGCCCGTCCAGAAACCATTCGCTGCCGGTGATTTTCTTCTCCCCGCAGGCAAGGCCGTCCCTCACCTCCGCCCAGTCTATAAGGAGCATGCCGCTTCTATGGGGCAGGATGCTTTGAATCTCTTCTCTGTTCATGCTCTATCCTCCTTATAGCTTTTTAAACGCTATGCAGGCGTTGTGCCCGCCAAAGCCGAGGGACGATGAAAGCGCAAGCTCAATGTCGGCCTCTACCGCCTTATTCGGCGTGTAGTTAAGGTCGCACTCCTCGTCCGGCTCAAGGAGGTTGATTGTCGGCGGAATTATACCGTTTTTGAGAGCCAGAACCGCGGCCACCGCCTCGGCAGCGCCCGCCGCGCCGAGCATGTGTCCGGTCATGGACTTGGTGGAGCTTATGCGGATTTTCCTTGCCCTCTCTTCCCCAAAGGCAAGCTTAATCGCCATAGTCTCGGTCTTGTCGTTTAGCTTCGTACCCGTGCCGTGCGCGTTTATATAGATTTTCGAGGGGTCCATGCCGTTAACGTCCTTAATCGCGTCCGAAATCATCTTAGAGCTTGCCCCGACATCGGGGTTCGGCGCCGTGACATGGTAGGCGTCGCAGGTGGAGCCGTAGCCGCAGACCTCGGCGTAAATTTTAACCCCTCTGGAGATGGCATGCTCGTACTCCTCTAAAATCAGCGCGGCAGCGCCCTCCCCGATTACAAAGCCTCCGCGCCTCCTGTCAAAGGGCAGGGAGGCAGCGTTCCTGTCGCTGGAGTCGCTCAGGGCGGTCGCGTTGCCGAAGCCCGCGAGGGCGAGTGGCGTTATCGCGGCCTCGCTCCCGCCGCAGATTATCGCCCTGGCGTAGCCGTGCTTAATCGCCCTGTAAGCCTCGCCAATCGAGGTCGAGCCGCCGGCACAGGCCGTCACCGGGCAAATGCAGGGACCGGTGGCGTTAAACTTTATGGCTATGTTGCCCGCGGCGATGTTGCTTATCATCTTTGAGATAAAGTGCGGGGAAACCTTTCTCGGCCCGCCCCCGAGCATAGCCTCGTGCTCTTGGCTCAGGGTGAGAAAGCCGCCTATCCCGGAACTGAAATAGACGCCCAGCTCTTCGCTTTCGATATTGCCCTCAAGTCCGCTGTCCTCCACCGCCTCAATCGCTGCGGAGAGAGCGTACTGGACAAAGAGGTCCGTCTTCCTCGCGGTATTTTTGTCCATGAACTTGAGAGGGTCAAAGTTCTTGACCTCCGCCGCGAGCTTGTATTTATAGCCGCTGGCATCGAAATGCGTGATGAAATCTATTCCGTTTTTGCCGTTCACAAGACCGTCCCAAAAGGTTTTGACGTCATTTCCCAGGGGAGTTACCGCCCCCAATCCGGTTACGACTACTCTTTTCATAACTACCTCATTTCGCGGACGAAATATTTGTAGAGCCGCTTTGGCTTTTGCGGCGCTACTTTGCTTACATCGCTAGTCCCCCGTCGATGCGGATGACCTCGCCTGTGATATAGTCCGAGCTTGGCGAGGCGAGGAAGAGCGCGAGGCTCGCGACTTCCTCGGGCAGGCCCATTCTCCCTAAGGGTATGCTTGAAACAAGCCGGTTTTCCCCGGTGAAGGCAGCAGTCATGTCGGTCTTGATAAAGCCCGGGGCAATAGCGTTGCAGCAGACTCCCCTAGAGGCAAGCTCTTTTGCGACCGTCTTTGTCAGGCCAATCACTCCCGCCTTTGAGGCCGAGTAATTTGCCTGCCCGGGGTTGCCTATAAGGCCGGAGATTGAGCTAATGTTGATGATTTTACCCGCTCTTTTCTTCGCCAATATCGGATAGACCTGCTTAATGGTGTTGAAAAAGCCCTTTAAATTTACGTCCAGAACCTCGTCAAAGTCCTGTTCGCGCATGGAGAGAAGCAGCTTATCTCTCGTTATTCCGGCGTTGTTTACGAGAATGTCAACAGTGCCGAAATCGGCAACAATCCGCTTGAAAGTGTCACTTACCTCGTTAAAATCGGCGACGTTGCATTTGTAAGCCTCGGCTTTAACACCCGAGGCCAGAAGCTTTGCTTTAAGCTCCTCCGCTTTTTCGGCGCTGCCCGAATAGAGGAAGGCAACGTTCGCGCCGTTTTCGGCGAATCTTTCGCAAATCGCCCTTCCTATTCCCCGGCTTCCCCCGGTGACTACCGCTACCTTTCCCTTAAGCACTTCTAAGCTCCTTTATAACCGTCATTGCCCCCTCCATGTTGTCCACGGAATAGGCGACAACCTGCGGGGCGATGCGCTTAATAAGCTTCTGCAGGACATTGCCCGCCCCGGTCTCGATGAAAACGTCAAAGCCGCTTGACACCATGTTTGTTATGATGAGGTCCCATTTCACGGGGTGGTTTATCTGGTTTGCGAGAAGGCTTTTCACATCTCCGTCATAGGGCTTTGCGGTAACATTCGAATATGCCGGAAGCTCGGGCTTGTTTATATGCACGGTCCTCAGGTACTTCTCAAATGTCCTCGATGCTTCGTTCATGAGCGGCGAGTGAAACGCCCCGCCCACCGAGAGCATCATAGTCTTGCCGCCCGCATCATGTACATCCTGCTTGAAAAGCTCAAGCTCGTCGCTCAAGCCCGCCACAACAAGCTGGCCGGGCGAATTGTAGTTTACGGGGAATACGTTTTTATACCTGCGGCAGATTTTCTCCACCACGCAGTTCTCCAGTCTCAGCACCGCCATCATCGAGGCCCTCACCTTTTGCGCCGCCTCGTTCATTATTTCGCCGCGCCGGCAGGCTATCTTAAAGCCCTCAAAGTAGGAAAAAGCCTTTGAAAACGAGAGCGCCGGTATCTCACCGAGTGAAAAGCCCGCGACGGCCTCGGGGACTATTCCCTGCTCCGTCAGGGTTATCGCAGCGGCAAGGCTCGCCAGATACAGGCAGGGCTGCGTGTTCTTAGTACTCTTTAGCGTATCAAGGTCTCCGGCGAAGCACTGCTCAAGCGTGCCCTTCCTGTAGTCCTCCGCCCTGTCGAAGAGCTCCTTTACGGTTTTGCTCTGCTCGTAAAAGCTCCTGCCCATTCCGGGATACTGGGCGCCCTGTCCCGAGAAAACAAATGCTATTTTACCCATAAGCTCGCCCCTTTTAGTAGTGTTTCGGCTTCGTCAAATATCTCCTTGATTATCTCGGCAGCGGTCTGCTCCCCGTTAACAAGGCCCGCAATCTGGCCAGC
>DUPK01000021.1 GCA_012838345.1 Clostridiales bacterium
TAAGACTTCCCGCAAACGAGCGTATGAACGCGTTGAACTTCTCCTGATTTACCGTCGATATGCTGAGAAGCAGTACAAAGAAGGTTAAAAGCAGCGTGACCATATCGGCGTATGTGTTGAGCCAGGACTCACCGCCGCCTTCTTCCCCGCCGCGCTTTCTTCTCATGTTCTCACCCTCTTACCCATTCTGCCCCTGCCCTTGGTCTTGGCGTCCGTCTTGGTTTCAGCCTCGGCCGCGGGGAACCCAGCGGCCGCAACTCTGGCTTCGATTTTCTTCCTTTGGTACTCCGGAAGGATGTTCATGAGCTTATCGTACAAGAGGTTCGGGTTTATACCTGACTGGATGGCCTGAATTCCCTCGTAAATTATGTACATGCAGAAGTATTCCTCGTCATGGCGCACTTTGAGTTTGTTTGATATGGGCGCAAAAACCACATTGGCAAGAAGCACACCATAAAAGGTGGTGACGAGGGCAACCGCCATATTGGGTCCGAGCGATTCGACGTCCTGCAGTGACTTTAGCATATTGATTAGACCTATCAGGGTACCTATCATACCGAATGCGGGGGCGAGAGAGGCGCCCTTGTCGTAAAACGCACGCTCGTTGGCATGCCTGTCATCAAGACTGTCGAGAGACGATTCGAGCTGGTTTTTTACCTCCTCAGGGTCAACGCCGTCAACAAGCATCTGCAGGCCCTTCTTGAGAAAGGGGTCTGTCATCTCTTCCAAATCCGATTCAAGTGAGAGCAGGCCGTTCATTCGGGCTTTTTTAGCTATCTCGGTCAGCCTGTTTATATAAATCTCGGGCTTATATTCCCTCGGACTGATAATAATCCTCAAATGCTTGGGTACCTTGGCAAACTGGGACAGCGGAAACATAATCATTAAGGAAGCAATAGTGCCTCCGACGGTTATAAGGATACTGGGAATATGATAAAAGGCTTTAAGGTTTGCAACCACTATATCATATCCCGACATCGGCTCCTGTCTTTGGGTTAGCGCAATACCAAAGGCTATAAGTCCAAAGCCGAGAATCAGACCCGCTATTGTATTCGGGTCAATTTTACGCCTCATCTTCCTCGTCCTTTCTGTTTATTGTGATACAGTTTATGTTTCCGCATGAGGCTCTCCTGAACTCAATAACCTTTGTAATGACCTCGGTTATACTCTCCTTTACGATGTAAAGCGTCTTGTTCGTAAGGCGGATAACTGTGTCAGGATTCTCCTCAATAGTCTCGATAAGGTCCGAGTTGAGCGCAAACACGGTTCCGTTCAGCTTTGTAAGCAATATCATTTTCAACTCATCCTTTACGGCAAACATCTGGCATTTATTTTCCGGCCATGGGCAGATGGAAAAGTAGTTTTTCCACCTGCCCATGACGATGACTCAAGGTCATCATCATGGAGAGTAGGGCTCAGCGTTTCAGATTGATAAGCTCCTCGAGCATCGTGTCTGAAACCGTAATAATTCGGGTGTTGGCCTGGAAGCCGCGCTGAGTGGTTATCATATCGGCAAATTCCGAGGAAAGGTCAACGTTCGACATCTCAAGCGCGCTTGTTTTAAGTGCGCCGGTGCCGTCACTGCCGGGGTCGCAGAGCTTGGGATCGCCGGAGTTTGCCGTCGCTCTGAAGTAATTCGAGCCGTGGGGCGCAAGTCCCGCGGGGTTTGCAAAGCTTGCCAGCGAGATTTTGCCCACCACTACGGTTCCCTTCTCGGCATGGTTGACCGAAATCGTACCGTCGGCGCCGATGGCTATGTTCGTAAGCTGGTCAAGAGTTACGACGCCGCCTTCCGTTCCTCCCTCCAGCACAAAGGCCTTGGTCGAGAAGCCGAGATCCTTCGAGGCCGTTGCGGGTGTGACTGTCAGAATGGTTCCGTCGATATAGGCAACCATTTTGTCGCCGTCGGCGGGAATACTGCCGAAATTGTCACTCATGGCCTCAAAGCCGGGGTTGGAAACCTTTATGTAGTCGCCCTGGGCGCTCTTGAGAAGTAACGAGGTCGCAAGAGTATCCTCCCTTATCTGCGCGCTGTAGGTTTTTTCTCCGATTTCCATCGTAACTTCCCAGTAGTCTCCGTCCGGATCGCTGTGGTATATGGCGTAGAAGCCGTCTCCTCCCAATACGAAGCCCGAACCTGTAAAGTCGGAGCTCGTCCCGAGGAAGGTCATGCCGCCGAAGGCGGGATTGGTCATGCCCTCAATGCTGCCGGGGATAATACCGAAGTTGCTGCCGGCTATCTGCGCTCCGGTAAGCGGCTCCGTGTACGCAGGCTTGTAATCCACTGTTTTGTAATTGTGATTGCCGAGTGTCGCCGCAAGGCCGAAAGGCTCGTCGAGGTCAGCAATATCAATGCCGAGCGCCGCCGCGGCGTTCGCCGCCGAGGGTATATTCATCGTAATAGTCCCGTCGGCATCGTTGCTTGTCTTAAGGGTGACTGTGCCTCCTCCTACCGGCACGTCGGCGGAATAGGTAACTCCTCCTATAGTTGCGTTGAGCGTATAGCTGCCGTCGGCATTTATAGTACCGAGACTGAACGAAACGTCTCCCGCGTACGGGAATGTCGTGCTCACGCCCGTAATTGTCGCGCCGCCGAGCAGAGGAATATTAAGCGACAGATTCGATATGCTCGCGCCCGAAGCCAGACCGCTGGTAAGCAAGGAGCCGGTTTTTTCAACGCTCAGCGTTATTTCGCCTTCGGTTCCCGCTCCATCTCCCGTAAGCTTGACGACGGTTCCGGCAACTGCGGCGGGCGAAACCTCGCCCTCGTAGGTAACCGAGCCTATCGTTATGGATATAAGATAGTTCTGGTTGTCCGGGAGCCCGGGCTGGGTGGCCGAAATGCTTGTTATCGCGCCGAGACCCGTACCGCCTATCCCCGGCTTAAAGCCCTTTATTGACAGGGCGCCGCCGAAGAACTGGTCCGGATCAGCCGCCGACAGGGTAGTCTGCAGCGCGTTCGGCGCGCCCGTGAACCCGCCGTTTACCGCGTCCCGCCCGAAGACGTTCTTGCTGGACGTGATTGTGAATGTGCCCGCAGTATGCTGCTTACCGCCGTTTGCCTCGGTTATCGCCGCGTTTATCGCGTTGTTAAGCTCTGTTAGAGAGGAGAACTTCTCATAGGCGTTGAGCGAAACCGCTATGGCGCCGGTTGCGGTTATGGTCGCAGCGGCTTTGAGGCCAGCGGGCAGGTCCTCGCTCGAACTTATCGAAATGGACACGTTTCCGTACTTTGTCGCATTCGAGGCGGTGATGGTATAGGTGATTCCGTTGATGGTTTCAATCGTCGTCGGCTTTCTTGCCTCAACCGCGCCGACGTTGTCTAGACTTATCTTCTGCGTACCGGGCGTCCCGTCCGCGCTGGTCGCTCCCAGGACAAAATTGCCGTTTATGTCAGTCAGGTATCCGTTGGAGTCGTAATCGAACAGGCCCGCCTTGGTGTAGAAAATGTTGCCTTCTGCGTCCATGACCTGGAAAAACCCCTCGCCGGTAATCGCGACGTCAAGTCCGAATCCCGTGCTCTGAAGGCTGGACTGGGTCATTTGGGTCTGTATCCCCGCGAGCATCGAGCCGTAGCCGACGGTTGAGGGGTTGGTGCCGCCGCGGTTGGCCGTTCCGGCCGAGGCATCCCTGATTGTCTGGTAGAAAATATCGCTGAAGACGGCGCGCTGTGCTTTGTATCCGTAGGTGTTGACGTTTGCGATGTTGTTGCCTATGACGTCCATCTTGGTCTGATGTGTCTTAAGTCCGGCCACGCCGGAGAACATAGCTCTGTTCACAAACTATTCTCCTTTCCCGGAACCGCCGCACCCTTCTGTCGTTCGGGGTGCGCTAAGCCTCCTTCGAAAGGTCCAGCTTATACTATAACGGTTCCTTCAATATTTGTAAAAACTCTGCCTTTTGCGCTGCCTTCGCTCAGCGCCGTGATAATCGTGTTGTTCTTCGCGTTTACCAGATAAGCCGTGCCGTCTATCAGGATGAGGGTGTCCCCGAGGTTCTTTTCGTTTGCCATGCGGATGCCTTCGTTCAGTCTTGCGAGGTTTTCCGCCGTGACCTCTATCTCCCGCCGGGCCGCCCTTTGCACCGCATGTTTTGAAAAGTTGACCCCGCTGCTCTTTATTGTATCGAGCAGTATTTCCTGGAACGACGGGCCTTCGGTCTGCGAGGCTGTCTTTTCGGAGGCACCCGTTGTCGACCTTACCGTGCCGGGGGTTCCCGTAACGACCGGCTTATAGAATTTAAAACGAATGTCATCCATATGCCTTACTCCTTAACTTCCGGGTGTTGATTCTACTCTGTGCCGGCAGACCCCTCCTCTGTGCTCTCTTCGCTGCCGGTGCTGACTTCCATAATCTGCTGCAGCGTGTACTTTTTGTCGCCTATGTAGAAGACGTACTCGTTGTTGACTAGCGAGAGCTTTTCCACAACTCCGGTGGTCGTTTCAAGATTTCCAGAGACGTTAAATCTTGACGCAGTCACCACCTTGCCGACAAGAGACATGGCGTAGCTCATTTTTGAGTAGCTTGCCATCTCCTGCATTCTCTGCATGTTGGATATGGTGGCAATCTGGTTGAGCATATCGCTGGTGTCGGCAGGATTGTAGAAGTCCTGGTTTTGCATCTGAGCGACCATGAGCCTGATGAAGTCCGAGGTCTCCAGCACGGAATTGTCGGTTTTATCCGTGAAAACCGCGTTTATGACCCTGGGGGCGCCCATAGAGCGCTCTACGCTGTTGCTCATAAGCATGCTCCTTTCTCTAAACGTACCTGTCAAAGCCCAGGCTTGCTAGGATTGGCCGTGCCGGCATTTCCTCCGGGTCCGGCTCGAGCTCGTATGCAGGCGGCTCGCTCCTGCCTTTGTTAAAGGGCTGGTTGTTTGCAAACTGCTGCTGTCCGCCCGTACCCAGCTGGTAAAAGCCCGGCTGAGACGGTTCGGGCATCGCGGTTACGGCCTCCTGAACCTCGACCTGCATCGGGCCGACGGCCTCCCTCAGCGCCGGAAGGTCCCTGTTTATAAGCCTTGCGGTCTCCATCCTTGCCGCCTCTATCCTGAGAGTCATCTTTCCGCTCTCCTCAATGAGCTTTACTGTTATAACCCCCAGCCTCTCGGGTCTGAGCCTCATCGTAAACTCGCTTTTGCCCTCCCGAAGCCGCCGCAGTATGCCGGTTCCGATTTGTTCGGGAATGCCGTAGTTTCGCTGCGGCGCTTCCGGCTCCTCCACGGCAGGTGCAGTACGCTCGGTTTGCTTTAGGCTTAAGACCTCGGCCGCTTTGATACCCTGCACGGCTTCGTCGGGCAAGGATTTTTCCTCACGCCCGCGGCTCAAGCGGAACTTGACTTCGCCCACGCTCCTCTGAAGCTCCTCCCAGGGTCTTGCCTCCGAAGCGGTGCCTGTCCTGCGGAAGCTTACGGAAAGAATCTCGTCCCGCCCTGGGGCTTCAGGCCGCTCGGGAGTTTCAGCCTCATAGTTCTCCTGTGGTTCGGTTATGAGCGGAGCGGCGGCGGGCTTTGCCGCAATCTCACGCGCAGCTCTCGGCACGGGGCTTTCAACCTGAGTCTCCGGCGCTTGCACAAACAGTGCAGGTTTTGGCTCCGCCGGCTCCCGTACGGCGGTTACCGCTTCGAAAGCCTGGTCCACAATCTGAACCTGCCGCAAAATGGGCAGCGCCTCGCTTTTAATCCTGTCAAGGAGCCCTGTGTCCGCAACGGAGCTCAGAAAAAGCTCGATGTCCATCCCCGATTTGACAAGCGTCGCTATCTCGGGCGCCGTCTCCCGGGCAAGGCTTTCATTATTAATAATCACAGGATTATTAATAAGCCCGAGATAGCCTAAGACAGCCGGCGCATAGGTTTTAAGAACGCTCTCTTCAGAGCTTGGCTCATCTTCCTTACTCGGAAGCAAAGTCTCCTGTCCGTCCTGACCGGGATTCATCGGGCCTTTTGCAAAAAGCATCAGCAAGATGTCGGCGAAGGACAGTGCGCCTGTGCCCATCTGAAACGCACCCCCGGCCTGCCGCCTGTTTACTCCCGCAAGGGCCGCGCCGCCGAACAGGCCGTCGTTGATTACAATCTCGTTCAACATATCTCACCCCCTTCCGATTAGATTTATATCGATAAGGCTAAAGCCTTTTCGATTTTAAGTAAATCACTGCCCGCCAAAGGCAATCTGGGTGGTCAGGTGCTCCAAAATAATCTCCCTGCTCTCCTGCATTTCAAGGTATTTGTGCTCTTCGAGTTTTTTCTCCTTGAGCCTGTCAAAGCCGTTGAGCTCCTGCGATTGTCCGATAACCTTCTGCCTTTGCATTTCGACGGCCTCGGTGGCCTTATTCAGCGCGGCCAAAGCGGCTTCCCTCTGCTCCTTTGCGTTTTCGATTATAAAGCAAAGGGAGTTTATCTCGCTTACATAGGCCCCCTCGTCCTGCAGCCTCTGAAGCTCTTGGTTTTTTTCTTCGATGTATGTATTAAGCTCCGTGAGCCTCTTTAATATCTCTTCCCTGCGCCGGCGGAGAGCGGCGAGCCGTATTTTCTCCCTGTCAAGCAGTTGTTCCTTGTAGTCCCTAACTCTTTCGAGCGAAAACACAAAAGGCTTCAATCCAAAAACCCCCGATTACTTTACGGTTTCAATCAAAAGCTGCAATGCCTCCTCAAAGCTGAAAGAGGATTCAATTGACTGAGTTAAAAATTCGTCCATAGACTCCCTGTGAGCCACTGCATTGTCAAGCTCGGGGCTGTTGCCCGGTTCGTAGGCGCCTATGGAAATCAGATCTTCGTTGTCCTGCAATATCGCGAGCATTTTTCTCATCTTGTTTGCAGCCTCCCTGTGTTCCGGCGACACCAGACCAGTCATCAGTCTGCTGACGCTGTTTAGCACGTCGATGGCCGGATAGTGGTTTTTCGAGGCCAGCTTTCTTGATAAAATGATGTGTCCGTCTATGATTCCGCGCACTGTATCGGAAATCGGCTCGTTGGTGTCGTCACCTTCTACCAGTACTGTATATATTCCCGTAATTGACCCTTTTTTAAAGTTCCCGGCGCGCTCAAGCAGCTTTGGAAGGGCGGAATATATCGACGGAGTGTACCCGCGGGCCACCGGAGCCTCCCCGGAGTTGAGCCCGATGTCCCTCTGGGCCATCGCAAACCTTGTAAGCGAGTCCATCATCAGGAGCACGTCCTTGCCCTGCCTCTGGTGGTACTCCGCTATCGCCGTGGCGGTCTGCGCGCATTTGAGTCTCATAAGAGCCGGCTGGTCAGATGTCGCAACGACAAGGACAGAGCGCTTCTTCCCCTCGGGCCCAAGGTCGCGCTCAATGAATTCCACAACCTCGCGCCCACGCTCGCCTACGAGCGCGATGACGTTGATGTCGGCCCTGACGTTTCGCGCTATCATTCCCATCAGGGTGCTCTTTCCGACTCCGCTACCGGCGAAAATCCCTATGCGCTGCCCCTTTCCTATTGTGAGAAGTCCGTCTATGGCCTTTACGCCTATCTCCATAATCTCCGAGATGGGCGGGCGGTCAAGCGGGTTTCCCGGCGAGCCGCCTATTGAAACGGGGACGCCCCCCGCAATCGGAGGCCCGTCGTCTATCGGTATGCCGAGGGCGTTAATCGTCCTGCCTGTGAGTTCGTCGCTCACTTTAATGGTGAGCTTCTCGCCGCGGGTTGTCACCGGACATCCGTAACCTATACCGTCAACTTCGCAGTAGGGCATAAGGTAGGTCACCTTGTCGGCTATGCCGACGACTTCGGCCAAAACCGTACCGTTCTCGCCGCCTATGTGAATCTCGCAGACGTCGCCGATGCTGCACTCAAGGCCTATGGCCTCTATCATCATTCCGGTTACCCTGCTTATCTTCCCTTCAATTGTGTTCAGTTTCAAGCCGCGAAGCAGGTCCCGGTACTTCGACATATCCCAAAAACTCTGATTCATTTGGGGGTCTCCTTCAATCGTCCGCGCTGTCGGCTTCAGAAAACGCCCTTCTCAGGTTCTCGGCCTGGACGGAAACCGTCGCAACGGTCGCCCCGCTCTCGGTTACTACACGGCAGGTATCGGGGGGCGCCTCAACCGGTGTTATCATGGCCTGCCCGCGGTATTCGGGCTTAATTAGCTCCTCTTTCAAATGCTCAACCAGCTTCGTCAGGTGGTTTGAAACCTCAACCTTAAGCCACTCGGAGCTTAGCGATTCGGACACCGTCTTGAGGACGAGCTTCTCGAGTACCATGTCGTCCTCGCTGATTTTTTCCAAAATCAACTTCTCGGCGACATCAATGGCAAGATACTTCAGTTCCCTAATGTACCTTTCCATATACTGCTCCTGCTCCGAGCGGATTTGCTGAAGCAGAGACTCAACCTCGGCTATACAGCACCTTATTTCGGTCTCCTTTTCCTCCCTTGCGTCTATATAGGCTCTTTCCTCGGCCTGCCTGCAGATTTCGGCTATCTCGTCCTTATATATCCGCTCAATATCCTCGCGGGTGAGGGGCGGAGGCTCGATGTACACTTCTTTAATTATGGTACGGACCTCCGGCTCGGGGCGCTTCTCGGACTCAGGCGGCGCCTCCTGCTCCGCGGTGTCCATTGAAATCTCTTCCTCATCGCAGGGTGATGTAACCGCCTGATTTTCCGTTTCGTCCTCAGCGTCGGGTATTTCAACCTTTCCGCCGCTGTATATGAAGTAATTAGTCTTAATGACTTCAGGCAATTATCATATCCTCCTCCCCTCTCGAGATTACGATTTCACCGGACTCCTCCAGGGTCCTGATTACTTCAACAATCTTCTGCTGCGCCCGTTCGACATCCCTCAGGCGGACATTGCGCAGGTACTCAATATCCGCAAGGATATTCTCTCTGGCCCTCGACGAGACGTTGTTAAGCAGCAGATCCTTGATTTCCTTGCTGGAGCCCTTGATGGCGACGGCAAGGTCCTGCTGGTCGACTTCGCGAAGGACTCTCTGTATGGTGAGGTCGTCGAGATTTACAATATCCTCGAAGACGAACATCAGCTTGCGTATCTCGTTGGACAGCTCGGGGTCCGTCTTGTTCAGCTCGTCAAATATGTAGCGCTCGGTCGTGCGGTCGGTATGGTTCATAATCTCGGCAACATAGTTTACGCCGCCGATTTCCGTCAAATCGACAGAAATCATGGACGAGAATCTCTTTTCAAGAACTGACTCGACTATTTTCACAATCTCGGGCGAAACGGAATCGAGCACGGCTATCCTCTTGATGACGTCGAGCTGAAGCTGCTTCGGGAATGAGGATATTACCCTCGAAGCCTGTTCTGCGGTGACGTATGAAAGCACAAAGGCTATGGTTTGAGGATGTTCGTTCTGAAGCATCATCGCCAGATTCTTATAATTGGACTTTCTGACAAAGTCAAAGGCGCGCGTCTGCATGGCGTTCGACACGCGGTTCATGTACGAGGCCGCGAGCTGAGCGCCAAAGGCTCTCTCCAGAATTTCTCTGGCGTAGAGGATACCGCCCTCGGAGATCACTTTATGGGTCTGGCACAGTCCGTAAAAGTCGTTGACGATTTCCTGTAAATCCGAGGCTGACAGCCGTTCGAGCTTTGCTACCTCGAGAGACAACAGCTCGACCTCTTCCTCTCTCAGGTGCTTATAGACTTGAGCAGCCTGGTCGGCACCGAGGGCCACAATCAACGCCGCTGCCCTTGCCGTCGGTGACAGCCTTCTTTTTGTAGCCAAACTACTCACTCTCCTTAAGCCACGACCTGATAAGATTTGCGGTTACTTCCGGATGTTCCTTTGCGAAGGTGCGCACGTCATTCAATACTGCTTCATCCTTGACGTCAATCTCGCTCTTGGCGAGCATTTCAAGCTGCCTCTTGTATTCTTCAATCTCTAACAACTTGTTCTCCTCCGCCTCCTGCTCCTCGGCCAGTTTCCTAAGGCGTCTGAGCTTACGCTTGCGTCTGGTAACCAAGAATATCACGATAATAGCGACTATAATTAGGAGCAATGCCCCGCCCGCCGCTATAAGCATCCATGTCGGCATATCCTCCCAGAAGTACTTTGTACCCGGTTCGGGAACCGGCTCTTCCTCTGGCGCTCCGAAAGAGGAGACATAGATGTATTCGGGATCTATATTTACGCTTCTTGCCACCAGGGACACAAGCTCGTTTCTCATCGCCCCGGTGAGGTTTGGCTCCTTCACCATCACGGAAACGGTCGCATGCTCAAGCTTGGCGTTGCCCTTTTCTATCTGGGTCTTTATGTAGCCGTAATCGTAATTGCGGTTCCACCAGTAGTAGGTCATGCCCTCCTCGTCCTCGGGCTCGTTGTATGCGTACTGGGGAATGTCGGTGTTGTTCTCCTCACCGACGATTTCGCCGGCCGGAACTTCCCCGCCTACCGCATACTGGCCCTCGTCGGTTGTTGTATAGCCCCCACCGTCCGGTTTTTCTATCAGCTCCATGCGCTCGGAAATCATCTTATCGTAGTCTATCGTAACTTTGGCAACCGCGACCACGCCGTCCTGACCGTAGCGGGGAGTGAGAAGCCTGACTACGTTATCCTCGATCTGGCGCTGCACCATCTGCTCGTACAGCAGGTTCTCGGTGTTTGTTATGCCGTCCTGCTTCTCCTCGACCTTAAGCTCAAGGCCCGTCAGGGAGTCGACCACCGTCACGTCCTCGGGCGACATGTTGGGCACGCTCGAGGCGACGAGATTCTTTATCGCCGCCACCTGCTCGCTTCTGAGCTTGACATCTTTCCCGAGCGTAAGAAGAACACCGGCAGTAGCCTTCTCCTTCGACTCGGCCGTCTGCCAGACCGAGCCGCTGCTGTCGGGCACATTGATTGTGACCGTCGCATTGGTCACACCGTCAATCCTCATCAGAGTCGCCTGTATCCTGTCCTGAAGCTGGTATATGAGCCACTGCTTCTTTTCCGACTCCGTAGAGGTCAGCCCGGTGTGACTTGAAAAAATATCATAGGTCAGCGCAGTCCTGGGATAGCCCAGGGCGGCAAGCTGGAATATCCATATGTCATATTCATTTTCCGGGACCATGATTTGTCTATTGGAATTGATTTTCGGCTTTGCTCCCAGCTCCAGAAGGGTCTGATATACCTGCGAGGCTTCCAGCGGACTTATATCGTTATACAAAACCGTGTATCCGGAGCCGGAACTGCGGAGTACAACCGTCAATACAATCGCCAAAAGCAAAACAGCCCCGGCAGCTATAGCAAGAGTCATCCTGCGCCGCTTGGACATCTTTGCAAAATAGGCTTTTACCTTTGCAAAAATATCCTTAAAATTAGCAACACCCACAATAATCCTCCGTCAACATGCAGAATAAAACGCGGTTATTAATTCAAATCTGCATCTGCATTATCTCTTTGTACGCATTAATAACCCTTGATGTAAGCTGAACCGTCGTCTGCAGGGCGGCCTGAGCTTTGAGGCTGTTTATCTGTATCTGCGCCAAATCGTCCGCGTTTCCCAGAGCCAAATTGATGCTGTCCTCCGCGGCGGCTTTCTCGGCAGAGGCAAGCTCCTCAATTGTCTCGTTCAAAACGTTCTTAAACGACAAAGGTGCTTCGCCGCTTACCGGTTCCTTGGCTATATTATCCGATACCGAAAACTCCATTTTTTTGATAGGTGTAATAGGTGTGAAACTAGAAAAAAGCTCTCCCATATCGGTTGCACTCCCATTCATTTTTTGATATTCTATCGCTGAAAGACAATTCTCCTGTGCCCGAAGCAGGCACCCGGCGGATTGCTTTGTCTTGGCTTCTTGCTCACGTAACGCGTCTCAGAGGTTAAAATGCTTTTATAGGTCAAAAGGCATAATAAAAAGAGCAAATCCTATCAAATCTAGGACCGCTCATATACTTGCTCAGCCGCAGCCTTTCAAGCAGAGGGCGGCAGAGCCCTCACGGCAAAGCTGAGCTCCACCGTGTGCACAGTATTCTTTTGAGCTGACATGCGCGCAACTTGAAAAGGCAGTATCTCTACCGCACACAACAAGGCTTTCAGAATTGCCAATACGCCCGACGGACATGCGCTGGACCTGTGACCCGTAATCATATGTATAATAGTAGGTATGCTTCGCCATTGAATCGCATCCTTGCTAAATTAATTACTAAATCGAACGGCCTTGTCTTATGCAAAAATAATGTGCTTTTACTTCATATTATTTTTGCTTAAGAGTTTGTCACATAATGTGATATTTTGTCTAATTATGTGACAATTATAAAACATATTGGGAAGATATTCAAGCCATATTTTTTATTTAGAGGCAAAATTCTAATATACTAAATGGAAAATCGCGGGATTTATTGTGCATTATTTACATATATTACATTTCGTAGCGCGCGCAAAGAATAAAATGATTAAATAAAGTATCGAAAATGTACGGCAGTAATTCCAGCAGATAATATAAAATTGGGGGATGATATGAACTTCTTAGAGCAAAGCGGTATATGGATATACCTGTTTATTTTTGTCGGAAAAATCTGCGAGGTGGCGGTTTCAACCATCAGAATAGTGCTTATAAACCGGGGCGAGCGGGTAAAGGGCTCGATAATCGCCGTTTTTGAGATGACTCTGTGGCTCTCTGTCACCGGTACCGTCCTGCAGGGCTTTCAGGACGACATTATCAGGGTGGTTATTTTCGCGCTCGCATTCGCCTTTGGGAACTTTGTCGGCTCATGGATGGAGGACAAGCTCGCCTTTGGGCTGTGCTCCCTGCAGGTTATTGTGCCCGACAACGAGAAGAGCAGTGAACTGGCGACGCATCTCAGGCAGAAAAACTTCGCCGTGACCGAGCTAAAGGGCAGAGGCAAGGACGGTGAACGCGAGCTTATGATACTCCACCTCAAACGGAGGCGGATTAAGGAGGCAACGGAAATCATCAAGTCCAACCTCAGTAACGCTGTAATTGTCATAACCGATACCAAGGTAATCCAGGGGGGCTTTATAAAGAAATAAGGTAAAGGATAACACAGGGCCCGGATACTCCGGGCCCTGTCGTTTATAATTTCACATTCGGTTGGTATTTCTTCACGGTCTCGGCTAAGGCTTCTATCTGCGCCTGAGTGTAGGGCGGCGCTTCCACCTTCAGCCTGTCCCGGCTTTTATACTTCTCCGGTTTGCGGTAGTGGTTGAGAACATAGCGCGGAACGACCGGCAGCTCCCTTGCCATGGTAACAAGCTCCTCCTCGCGAAGCTGCGGGTAAACCGTCGTTCTCACCTCGAAGTCGGCGCCGCTGTCGAGAAGCAGCCGAACGGTCTCAAGAACCTTGTCCGCCCGCGCCCCGGCGCCGCAGATTCTCGGGTATTCGGCGCCCGGCGCTTTGTAGTCCACCGCGTAGTAGTCGAAAAGGCGCTCTTTAAGAAGCTCCTTTACGACTTCGGGACGGGAGCCGTTCGTGTCGAGCTTCAGCTTATAGCCGAGCCCTTTCACAGTCTGCGCGAACTGCTTTAGGTCCGGTTGCAGCGTCGGCTCGCCGCCGGATATTACCACCCCGTCGAGCAGCCCCGCCCTCTTTTCTAGGAACTCTCTTATATAGACGGGATTTAATACCTCGTAGGGGCCGTCAACGAGCGCCCTGTTATGGCAGTAAAAGCAGTCATAGTTGCATCCGGGCACAAACAGCACACAGGATACAAGCCCCGGAAAATCTATGAGCGAGCTTTTTACTATGCCGGAAACTGTCATGCAATGTGCTCCTTAATAACGTACTTCTTGCGCTGGCCGTACTCTTCGCGCTTTCCGGCGTTGTAGTTCTGCACTGGCCTTAAGTAGCCCACGACGCGGCTCCAGACCTCGGTGCTGCGGCCGCACTCCGGGCAGGTGAAATGCTCGCCCGAGATATAGCCGTGGTCCTGGCACACAGAGAATGTCGGGGTAAATGAGATATAGGGCAGCTGATATTTTGTGAAAATCTTTTTGATGAGATTCTTGGCCACGCCTGTATCCTTTATCTCCTCGCCTAGATAGAAGTGCAGCACCGTGCCGCCGGTGTACAGCGACTGCAGCTCATCCTGGAGGTCCAGTGTTTCGAAGATGTCGTCGGTAAATCCGACCGGAAGCTGAGAGGAGTTTGTGTAATACGGCACCTTGTCGCCGGCGGTGATGATGTCGGGATAGCGCTCCTTGTCGCGCATCGCAAGGCGATAGCAGGTGCTCTCTGCCGGCGTTGCCTCGAGATTGTAGTAGTGGCCGGTCTCGTCCTGTATCTCCGCAATAACCTTGCGCATGTACTTTAGCGCATTAATCGCAAACTCCTGCCCCTCCTTGGTCGTCAGGTCGTGCTCCCTGCCGAGGAGGTTCTGGCAGGCTTCGTTCATGCCGACAAGCCCTATGGTGTTGAAGTGGTTGTACCAGTAGTGGCCAGTCCTGTTCTTGACGTCCTGGAGGAAATTGGCCGAATAGGGGTACAGTCCCCTCTCGGTCTGCTCCTCTATAATCTTGCGCTTTATTTCGAGGCTGGTCTTCGCTATGTTCATCTGCTGCCAGAGCCTTGTCAGAAACTCCGATTCGCTCTTTGACAGATAGGCAAGCCTGGGGAGGTTAATCGTGACAACGCCGATTGAGCCTGTCATCGGGTTGGAGCCGAAGAGACCGCCGCCCCTCTTTCTAAGCTCCGAGGTGTCGAGCCTTAAGCGGCAGCACATCGAGAGTGCGTCCTCGGGCGAGAGGTCGGAATTTATATAGTTGGAGAAGTAGGGTACTCCGTATTTGCAGGTTATCTCCATAAACCTCTCGACCACAGGGCTGTCCCAGTCAAAATCCTTTGTGACGTTGATGGTCGGAATCGGGAAAGTAAAGACCCTGCCCTTCGCGTCCCCCTCCATCATCACATCGCAGAAGGCCATGTTGAACATGTCCATCTCCTTCTGGAACTCGCCGTAGGTCTCGGGCATTATCTTACCGCCCCAGATGACATGCTCGTCCTTCAGGGTGCGCGGCGGCACTATATCAAAGGTGAGGTTTGAAAACGGGCACTGGAAGCCCACCCTCGTCGGCACGTTCAGGTTGAAAATAAACTCCTGGAGGGCCTGCTTTACCGTCTTGTAGTCGAGATTGTCGTATCTTATAAAGGGTGCGCAGTAGGTGTCAAAGGAGGACCAGGCCTGGGCGCCGGCACTCTCGCCCTGGGTTGTAAACGTTGAGTTTACAATCTGCCCCAGGAATGAGCGCAGGTGCTTGGGCGGCTTGGACTCTACTTTTCCGGGCACTCCGCCGAAGCCGTTCATTAGGAGCTGCCTTAAATCCCAGCCGGCGCAGTACGGGCCGAAAAAGCCGAGGTCATGGATGTGAATATCTCCGGAGAGATGCGCGTTTCTGACCTCCTCGGGGTATATCTCGTGCAGCCAATAATTCTTGGTAAAGGCCTCGCGCACATAGTTGTTAAGGCCGTTGATGGACTTCTGGGTATTGGCGTTTTCGTTTATCTGCCAGTCACGGTCGTTGAGGTATTCCGTGAACATATTTATCGTCGCGCCTATAAGGGCGTTTGCCTCGCGCGCCGAGCGCCTCTTTTCGCGGTAGAGTATATACGCCTTCGCCGTTCTGGCATGTCCGTTTTCTATGAGGACCTTTTCAACTATATCCTGTATGCCCTCAACCTCGGCAACGCCGTCTGGGTAGCGCTCCTCCGCGATTTTTACCACCTCGTCGGCAAGTCTCTCGGAGGTGGCAAAGTCATTGCCGCCAACGGCAGTTGCCGCCTTGAAGATGGCAAGCACTATTTTCTCCTTTTTAAACGGAACACAGGAGCGATCCCTTTTTATTATCTGTTTCAACATAATACCAGCCCGCCTTTACAGTTATTCCCGTATTTAACACAATATATACGGTCTTGCCTCAGTAGGAGGTACAATATATATTATACCCGCGTTTTCTCTTTGTCAATAGAAAGCGGATAAAATTGGACATAAAATTGACATGTCTTGCTAAGGGTTATAAAATGTACATATCTATGCTTTCCCCAGCCCGGGGCGCGTATAATTTTTGGGCGCGACAGCGTATAACGGAGGTAAATAATTATGAAGAACCGTACACAGCGGACACAGGAGATCTTCGACAACGGGTACAACTGCGCGCAGGCGGTGTTTGGAGCTTTCTGCGAGGAGCTCGGAATGGATTTTGAGACGGGCATGCGGCTGATGAGCTCCTTCGGCGGCGGAATCGGCGGCCTTCACGAGGTCTGCGGTGCCGTGTCGGGCATGGCGGCGGCGGCGGGCCTTGCTTTCGCCAGCTCCGCCCCCTCCGATACAAGCGCAAAGGAAAGGCACTATGAGCTCATAAGGGAAATGGCAGGTAAGTTTAAAGACAGGAACGGCTTTCTGATTTGCAGGGAGCTTCTCGCCCCTCTGGGAGAAAACCCCGAACCCGAGGAAAGGCACCGGCACTGCCTGAGTTTTGTAAAATGCGCGGCTGAAATTTTGGAAAATGAGCTGCGCTCGGCGGAAAAGGATGACGCCTAAATCCAAGGCGCCCATGCTCCGCGCGCCGGGTATAGACACAAAACCAGGTCAATATTTTTTACGAGGCGAAGGGCTTATCTTTAACAAAAAGGCCTTTCGCTTTTATTTTAGGGCCTCCCGTGATAAAATAGCCGCGGCGAAGCAATATTGAGCACAAGTGAACAGTATTGGGAGCGCTACGGTTAATTAATACACAAGGCGGGCATACGGGACCGATATATTTAAGGAGGTATCTCTGTGCGAATTTACAATTCAATACATCTTGTCAAGGGCGAGGACCTAAACCACCACGGCACCTTGTTCGCGGCGAGGACGGCAGCGTGGTACGTCGAGTCCGCCTTTGTCGCGGCGGCGGCATCAAACAAAAATTCAAGCGAGATAGTCTGCCGGAACATACACGGAATGTCCTTTGGTGTACCGGTTGAAAAGGGCGATGTGGTCTGCTTTTCAAGCCGCGTGGCGAGGGTAGGGCGCACAAGCATAACCGTCCATGTCTCCGTCCGCTCCGAACTCACCGGAGTTGAGCAGGTTAGCGGTTTTGTAACCTTCGTCACGGTGGACGAGGAAGGCAGAAAAAAGCCCCACGGCATAGCGCTCGACGAGTCTGAGGACGATATGGAGAGGCAGATAAGGGAGCTTGCAGACAAGCTGTTTGAGAAGTAAGCTTAGTCTTGGAAAAGCTCCTAAAACATGCTTTTTCTCGGCTTTCTTACCGCACCTTGTTCGTTAATTTCAACATAAAACATGCGCATAATTTGTGATTATTATGTAATAGGCTGAATTACTTTTTAGCAGACTTTCAAAGCTTGATTGTCTTTGAAAACGCATGATATACTTACGGTGTGATTACTGCCGAAAGGGTGGTCTCCGTGCTGAAGAGGATTGGGTTTTCTTCACATTTCCCGGGCATAGGTATGCGCGGGGGGGCCCTTTGCGGGGATTTTGCGACCAAAATTGTGAATAAAGAAACTTCAAGGGCGTAGTGCAAGACACTACGCCTATTCTTTTTCGGGGAGGAATGGCAGTGAAAAAGGTCGGACTTGTAATGGGCAGCATCAGCGACCTTGACGCGGTGAAGCCCGCAATCGATTTGCTAAAGGAGCTTGGCATCCCCTTCAAGGCGCATGTCTATTCGGCGCACCGCAGCCCTGCCGAGGCGGCGGACTTTGCCAGAAGCGCAGCATCGAACGGCTTTGGTGTTATCATAGCCGCGGCGGGCAAGGCGGCGCACTTAGCCGGCGCTATCGCCGCGCAGACCACTTTGCCGGTCATCGGCATACCAGTTAAATCTTCAACGCTCGACGGGCTTGACGCTCTGCTCTCAACCGTTCAGATGCCCTCGGGCCTGCCGGTCGCAACCGTAGCGATAGACGGAGCCTACAACGCGGCGATGCTGGCAGCCGAGATACTTGCGCTTTCCGACGCCTCGCTCTCGGAAAAGCTCCTTAATATGAGGGAGAAGATGCGCGAATCGGTCCTTCAAAAGGATAAAGAGCTCCAGGACAAACTGGCCGACATATAAACTTTTCACACATACCGGATATGGAGGGAAAACTATGAAAAAGGAAATGCTCTATGAGGGCAAGGCAAAGAAGGTCTTTGCCACCGAGGACCCAAATCTCTGCATTGTCGACTACAAGGACGACGCGACGGCCTTCAACGGTCTGAAGAAAGGCTCGATAGTCGGAAAGGGCGTTGTAAACAACCGCCTTACAAACCATTTCATGCGCCTTCTGGATAAAGAGGGCATACCTACCCACTTCGTCGAGGAGCTCAGCGAGCGCGAAACCCTAGTTAAGCGCGTCACCATAATCCCGCTTGAGGTAATCGTGAGAAACATCGCGGCAGGCTCACTTGCAAAACGTTTGGGCCTTGAAGAAGGCCATGTGATGAGCCGCCCCGTGATTGAGTACTGCTATAAGGACGACTCGCTCGGCGACCCGATGGTCAACGACTACCACATCCTCGCGATGAACATAGCAACCGCTGAGGAGCTTAACACAATTTCAGGCTACTCGCTGAAAATTAACGAGTACCTCAGGGACTATCTTCTAAAGCACGGCATTGTGCTTGTCGATTTTAAGCTCGAGTTCGGGAAACTTCCCGACGGGACAATAGTCCTCGCCGATGAGATTTCGCCGGACACCTGCCGCTTCTGGGACAGCGAGTCGAACGAGAAGCTCGACAAGGACCGCTTCCGCCGCGACCTCGGCGGCGTCGAGGAGGCTTATCAGGAAGTCTACCGCAGAATTCTCGGCGAAGGGAATTGAGCTTCAGCGTTCGCACCGGCTTTAAGCCTTGACTCAAGGCAAATTAATTAATGGAAGGACAGCGCATATGTTTGGTAATATCCATGAGGAGTGCGGCGTATTCGGCATATACGGCAGGGACACCGCCGATGTCGCATCGGATGCCTATTACGGTCTCTTTGCGCTCCAGCACAGGGGGCAGGAGAGCTGCGGCATAGCGGTCAACGACTGCGGCCTTATAACGGTTTACAAGGACGTGGGGATTGTAAACGACGTCTTCACGAAGGAGTCTCTTGCCTCCCTCGGCACAGGGCAGATGGCCATCGGCCATGTCCGCTACGGCACGACGGGGGGCCTCAGCCGCAGAAACGCCCAGCCGCTTGTAATTAACCATATTAAGGGCTCGATGGCCCTTGCACACAACGGCAACCTCACAAACGCAGCGGCTCTCAGAAGGGAGCTTGAGCTGGAAGGCTCAATCTTTCACACGACTAGCGACACCGAAGTCATAGCCTACACCATCACAAAGTGCCGCCTGAACACAGGCTCTATTGAGGAGGCTCTGTCCGCCGCGATGAAGCGGCTGCAGGGGGCATACTCCATCGTCCTCATGTCGCCGCAAAAGCTCATCGGTGCAAGGGACCCTTTGGGCTTTCGCCCTCTCTCGATAGGCCTAAGGGGCGATAATGAGTATGTCTTGGCCTCCGAAACCTGCGCGCTCGACGCGGTGGGGGCGACCTTCCTGCGGGATGTGGAGCCCGGCGAGATTGTGGTCATAGATTCGGGCGGCCTGCGCTCCATTAAGAACAACTGCGCGGGCGGCAAAAAGGCGCTCTGCGTCTTCGAGTACATCTACTTCTCCCGCCCCGACTCGGTTGTGGAAGGGACTTCGGTGCACGAGGCAAGGCGCCGCGCCGGCGCGCTTCTGGCGCTCAGGCACCCCGTTGAAGCCGACGTCGTAATAGGCGTGCCGGACTCGGGGATAGACGCCGCCATCGGCTACTCGCAACAGTCGGGAATACCCTATGAAATAGGCTTTATTAAGAACAAATATATAGGCAGGACCTTCATACAGCCCGACCAGAAAGAGCGCGAGGATAGAGTCAGGATAAAGCTGAACGTCGTCGGCTCCGTCGTCAAGGATAAGCGCGTCGTCATGATAGACGACTCCATAGTGAGGGGCACAACCAGCGCAAGGATAGTAACACTCCTGCGTGAGGCGGGGGCAAGAGAGATACACATGCGGGTTTCTGCCCCGCCCTTCCTCTACCCCTGCTACTTTGGAACCGACATAGATTCGCAGGAAAACCTCATCGCCAACCGCCATACGGTGGATGAAATCGCAAGGATAATCGGCGTAGATTCGCTCGGCTACCTCAGCGTATCGGACCTGGGAAGTCTCGTGAGCGACAGCTGCGCAGGGCTTTGCGATGCCTGCTTCACCGGCAATTACGCGGTGGACGTCTCGGGCGTCTCCGAGAAGTCCAGGTTCGACCGGAAAATATGTGAACACAAGGAGGACTGAGGATGTCTAAGAGCTTCAGCGAGAGCTACAAGTCCGCGGGGGTTGACATAACCGCAGGTTACGCGGCGGTGGAGCTTATGAAGTCACACATCGCCCGCACGAAGACAGAGGGCGTTGTGTCCGACATAGGCGGCTTCGGCGGCCTGTTCATGCCCGATTTAACTGGGATGAAGGCGCCCGTTCTCGTCAGCGGGACCGACGGCGTCGGCACGAAGCTCAAAATTGCCTTCCTTTTGGATAAGCACGACACCGTGGGCATTGACTGCGTCGCCATGTGCGTAAACGACATAGTCTGCAGCGGCGCAACCCCCTTGTTCTTCCTCGATTATATAGCGCTCGGCAAAAACATCCCCGAGAAGGTCGCCGCGATTGTGTCGGGCGTTGCCGAGGGCTGCGTCATGGCAGGCGCCGCGCTTATCGGCGGGGAGACCGCCGAGATGCCGGGCTTTTATCCTGAGGATGAGTACGACCTTGCCGGCTTTTCCGTCGGCATAGTCGACAGGGATAAGATAATAGACGGTAGCAAGGCCGCAAAGGGCGATATTTTGATTGCGCTCCCCTCCTCCGGGGTGCACTCAAACGGCTTTTCGCTTGTGAGGAAGGTTTTTGACGTTGAAAAAAGCGACATCAAGGCGTATTCAGCCGAGCTTGGCGTCTCGATAGGCGAGACTCTCCTCACG
The DNA here is from genome assembly GCA_012838345.1 of Clostridiales bacterium. Taxonomy (GTDB): domain Bacteria; phylum Bacillota; class Clostridia; order Oscillospirales; family Oscillospiraceae; genus DUPK01. Next base: position 20,908 of record DUPK01000021.1, read on the forward strand.
CCGACAAGGATATACGTCAAGCCCGTGCTCGCGCTAATTAAAGAGGTCAATGTAAAGGGCATTTCACATATCACAGGCGGCGGCTTCTACGAGAACATTCCGCGCAGTTTGCCGAAGGGCCTCAGTGCAAAAATAGATGAAAAGTCGCTTAAAATCCCGCCCATATTCAGCCTTATTCAGAGGGTTGGGAACATACCGAAGCGCGATATGTTCAACACCTTCAACATGGGCGTGGGGATGTGCATAACCGTCTCGAAAGAGGATGCCGACAGGGCTCTTTCTATCCTGCGCGCAAACGGTGAAGACGCCTATGTCATAGGCGAAATCACAAGGGGCGACGAGGAGATGGTTATATGCTGAAAAAACGCGTGGCCGTGCTTGTTTCCGGCGGCGGGACCAACCTCCAGGCCATACTGGACGCCGAAAAGAGCGGTTTGATAAAAAGCGCCAAAACCGTGCTTGTGATTTCTAATGTCGCCGACGCCTACGCCCTGAAGCGCGCCGAAAAGCACGGGGTAAAGACCGCAGTGGTGCTTAAAAAGGAATGCGGCGGGCAGGGGCCCTTCGAGGCCAAGATTGCGAAAATTCTCGAGGCGGAGAATATTGACCTCATCGTGCTCGCAGGCTTCATGTCGATACTCAGCGAAAGCTTTACAAAGCGCTTCGAGGGCAAAATTATAAACATACACCCCTCCCTTATCCCCTCCTTCTGCGGCAAGGGCTTCTACGGCCTGCGCGTGCACGAGGCCGCGCTAAATTACGGCGTCAAGGTGACGGGAGCTACAGTCCACTTTGTGAACGAGATTCCCGACGGGGGCGAAATCATAATGCAGAAGGCCGTGGACGTTTTGCCCGGCGACACGCCCGAGACGCTCCAAAGGCGCGTAATGGAGCAGGCGGAATGGCTAATCCTGCCCCGGGCGATTGAATACATCTGCTCAGGCGAGTATCAGAAAACCTAAAAGCAGTGAAAGGAAAGGCTCTATGGAACAGCTTGCAACTTATCTTGGCTCAAACCCCTATCCCGGACGAGGCATAATCATAGGCAAAAGCCCAGAGGGCAGAAACGCCGTAATAGCCTATTTCATCATGGGGCGCAGCGAAAACAGCCGCAACCGCGTGTTTAAAAGAAACAACGGCGGCATAAGGACCGAGGCCTATGACCCGGCAAAGCTGAAGGACCCCTCTCTCATAATCTACTCTCCGGTCCGGATTTACGAGGATACTACTATAGTCACAAACGGCGACCAGACAGACACTATATACGAGTTTTTAAAGGCGGGAAAGACCTTCGAAGAGGCGCTCCGGACGCGATCTTTCGAGCCGGACGCTCCCAACTTCACGCCGCGCATCAGCGGCATTGTCACCGTAACAGGAAACAGTTTCAGCTATAAGCTGAGCATACTGAAAAGCGACCGCGGAAACGAAGACCAGTGCCTTCGATTCTTCTACGAATACGAAAACCCGATTAAAGGCGAGGGGCACATTATCCACACCTACGAGGGCGACGGCGACCCCCTCCCCTCCTTCACGGGCGAGCCGCGCTGCGTCTGCATAGGCAACGACATAGAAAGCTTCACCAGGAATATCTGGCTAAGCCTCAACGAGGACAACAAGGTCTCGCTCTTTGTAAGATACATCGACCTTCTCACCGGCATTGCCGACACACGGATTGTAAACAAAAACGGAGGTAAGAAAAAATGAACGAATTCGCCCTCAAATACGGCTGCAACCCGAACCAGAAGCCGGCCAGAATCTTTATGGCGAACGGCTTAAACCTCCCGCTTGAGGTTTTGAACGGCAGGCCGGGCTATATAAACTTCATGGACGCCTTAAACTCCTGGCAGCTCGTGCGCGAGCTTAAAGAGGCGCTAAAGCTCCCCGCCGCAGCCTCGTTCAAGCACGTAAGCCCCGCCGGTGCAGCTGCCGGCCTCCCCCTTTCGGACGTTCTAAAAAAGATATACTTTGTCGAGGGCAAGGAGCTGACTCCCCTAGCCTGCGCCTACGCAAGGGCAAGGGGTGCCGACAGGATGTCCTCCTTTGGCGACTGGATAGCGCTGAGCGACGTTTGCGACGCCGCCACCGCAAAACTCATCGCAGCAGAGGTTTCAGACGGAGTCATAGCACCGGGCTACGAGCCGGAGGCCTTTGAAATTCTCAGCAGAAAGAAGAAGGGCGAATATAACATTATCAGAATTGACCTCGATTACGTCCCCGAACAGCTAGAGCGCAGGCAGATTTTTGGGATTACCTTCGAGCAGGGGCGAAACGAGGTCAGAATAGATGAAAATCTGTTTACAAATATAGTCACAAAGAACAGTAATCTGCCTGAAAGCGCGAAGCGCGACCTGATCATCTCGCTGATTACGCTCAAGTACACGCAGTCAAACTCGGTCTGCTACGCAAAGGACGGACAGGCCATAGGCATAGGCGCGGGTCAGCAGTCTAGAGTGCATTGCACCCGCCTTGCCGGCGACAAAGCCGACAACTGGCACCTGCGCCAGCACCCGAAGGTGCTCGCACTGCCGTTTAGGGACGATATTGGCAGGGCCGACAGGGACAACGCCATAGACGTGTATATTTCTAGAACGCCTGAGGATATTCTCGGCGAGGGGGCGTGGCAGCGCGTATTCAGAGAGCGCCCCGAGCCTTTGACCGAGGAAGAAAAGAGAGAGTGGCTTAGTAAGGTTACCGGCGTTTCGCTTGGCAGCGATGCCTTCTTCCCCTTCGGCGACAACGTTGAGCGCGCGTATAAGAGCGGGGTTAAGTACATCGCCCAGCCGGGCGGCTCGGTCCGCGACGACCTTGTAATCGAAACCTGCGACAGGTTCGGCATGGTCATGGCCTTTACCGGGCTCAGGCTCTTCCACCACTGATTTAGCGGAGGTGCTTAAGTTAATGAAAATTCTTGTAGTCGGCGGAGGCGGCCGCGAGCACGCGATAATAAAAAAGCTGCGCGAAAACCTCGAGGTCAGGGAAGTTTATGCGCTCCCCGGAAACGGCGGCATCTCCCTTGAGGCCGTTTGCAAGCCCATAGGAGCGAAGGAGCTTGAGAAAATCCGCGATTTCGCTGTCTCAAAGGCCGTCGATTTCGCCGTTGTCGCGCCCGACGACCCGCTCGTGCTCGGCTGCGTGGATATTTTGGAGGCTGCCGGCATCCCCTGCTTCGGGCCGGGCAAGGCGGCGGCGATAATCGAGGGTAGCAAGGTCTTTGCCAAGTGGCTAATGAAAAAGTACGGCATCCCGACCGCAAGCTATGAAGTTTTCGGGAGCGCGGAGGAGGCCGTTAAATACGCAGAGAGCTGCGAGACCTTCCCGATGGTCATAAAGGCCGACGGGCTTGCGCTCGGCAAGGGCGTCATAATCGCAGAAACTAAGGCCGAGGCGCTTGACGCCATACGCTCCATCATGCTTGATAGGGTCTTCGGAGAGAGCGGCAGCCGCGTCGTCATAGAGGAGTTCCTCACCGGCCCAGAGGTAACTGTGCTCTCCTTTACGGACGGAAAGACAATCGTCCCGATGGTCTCCTCTATGGACCACAAGCGGGCTCTCGACGGCGACAAGGGGCTCAACACAGGCGGCATGGGCACGATAGCGCCGAATCCCTTCTACACGAAGGAAGTCGCCCAAAGATGTATGGAGGAGATTTTTCTCCCGACGATAAGGGCAATGAACGCCGAGGGGCGCACCTTCAAGGGCTGCCTCTACTTCGGGCTCATGCTCACCGAAAAAGGTCCCAAGGTAATTGAATACAACTGCCGCTTCGGGGACCCGGAGGCGCAGGTCGTGCTCCCGCTCCTCGAAACCGACCTTCTCACGATAATGAGAGCCGTGCGGGATGGCACTCTCGATAAGGTGGATGTCAGGTTTTCCTCAAAAAGCGCCTGCTGCGTAATCATGGCTTCCGGCGGCTACCCACAGGAGTATGAAAAGGGCAAGGAAATCACTTTCTCCGACGTAAAGGACGCGATAATCTACCACGCGGGCACGAAACTCGAAAATGGCAAAATGCTCACAAACGGCGGGCGGGTCCTTGGCATCACGGCCACGGCGGACAGCCTCCCCGAGGCCATTAAAAAAGCCTATGAAGCGGTAGAAGGCGTGAGCTTTGAGGGCGCGCACTACCGCCGGGACATAGGCGCGAGGGCACTTCAGATACTAAATCAAAAATGAGGGTTGTGCTATGGTTTACAGGATATACACCGAACGGAAAGAGGGTTTCGAAGCCGAGGCCAGGGCGCTGCTTGCGGAAATCCGGGAGTTTCTGCTGATTAAGTCCGTCTCCTCGCTTCGCGTTTTAAACCGCTATGACGTGGAAAACATAGACAAAGATGTTTTCCACGCCTGCATCAGCACGGTCTTCTCGGAGCCTCAGACCGACAAGGTGCTTTTCGAGCTCCCCGAGGGCGGCCATGTCTTCGCGGTGGAATACCTGCCGGGGCAGTTTGACCAGCGCGCGGACTCCTGTGCCCAGTGCATTCAGTTTGTCTCCGGCGGCGAAAGGCCGCTCGTCCGCACCGCGAAGGTCTATATCCTAGAGGGCAATATCTCCGAAGACGAGCTAAGTACGATAAAAAAATACCTTATAAACCCTGTAGAGAGCAGGGAGGCTTCGCTGGAGCTGCCCGCGACACTCGATATTCCCTATGAGTTTCCCGCCGATGTTCCGGTTCTGGACGGATTTCTCGACCTTGATGAAGATGGCCTTCGCTCGTTTATCTCGGATTACGGCCTTGCGATGGATTTTGAGGACATAAAGTTCTGCCAGCAGTATTTCAGGGAAGAAGGGCGCTGCCCCACTCTCACCGAGATACGCATGATAGACACCTACTGGTCGGACCACTGCCGCCACACGACATTTTTGACGAAGATAGACAGCGTGGATATAGAGGACGAGGACGTCAAGGCGGGCTTCGAGCGCTATCTTTCGATACGCTCAGAGCTTGGGAGCGAAAAGCCGATTACGCTCATGGACATCGCTACCATCGGCGCAAAGTACCTGAAAAAAACAGGCTACCTTGACAAGCTCGACGAGTCCGACGAGATAAACGCCTGTACAGTCAAAATTAAAGTGGAGGTTGACGGCAAGGAGGAAGACTGGCTCCTGCTCTTTAAGAACGAAACCCACAACCACCCGACTGAGATTGAACCCTTCGGCGGCGCGGCTACCTGCATAGGAGGCGCCATCCGCGACCCGCTTTCGGGGCGCGCCTACGTCTACCAGGCAATGCGCGTAACCGGCGCGGGCGACCCGACGGTGCCGATTTCTGAAACCCTGCCGGGAAAGCTCCCCCAGCGCAAGATAGTCACAACCGCTGCTGCGGGCTATTCTTCCTACGGCAACCAGGTCGGGCTTGCAACCGGCCTTGTAGACGAGATATACCACAAGGGCTTTGTCGCCAAACGCATGGAGATTGGCGCCGTGGTCGGCGCGGCCCCGCAAAGGAACGTGCTTAGGGAAAAGCCCATGCCCGGCGACCTTGTTTTGCTCATCGGAGGCAGAACGGGGCGCGACGGCTGTGGCGGGGCCACCGGCTCCTCAAAATCCCACAGCCTCGAGTCGCTTGAAAGCTGCGGTGCGGAGGTGCAAAAGGGCAACGCCCCCGAGGAGAGGAAGCTCCAGCGCCTTTTCAGAAACGGCGAGGCGGCGCGGCTTATTAAGCGCTGCAACGACTTCGGAGCCGGCGGCGTGTCGGTAGCAATCGGAGAGCTAGCCGATGGGCTAATGATAAACCTCGACGCCGTACCCAAAAAGTACGAGGGACTCGACGGCACCGAGCTTGCGATAAGCGAGTCACAGGAGCGCATGGCCGTGGTCCTCGATAGAAACAACGTAAAGCGCTTCATGGAGCTTGCAGAGAGCGAGAATCTCGAGGCGACCGTCGTTGCCGAGGTGCAGGAAGAGCCCCGCCTTGTGATGACCTGGCGCGGGAAAACCATAGTAGATATTTCGCGAAAGTTTTTAAACTCCAACGGCGCTGAAAAGCGCACCACAGTGTCAGTTAAGCCCGGAGAAATCCCCAAAAAGCGCTTAACGCCCGGCGGTTTTAAAGAGCGCATGCTTTCCCTCGCGGGAGAGCTCAACGTCTGCTCAAAGCGCGGGATGGTAGAGCGCTTTGACTCGACCATAGGCGCGGGGACCGTGCTCATGCCCTTCGGCGGCAGGTACCAGCGCACGCCGATTCAGAGCATGGTCGCGAAAATCCCCCTGGCCGAGGGTGAGACCTCTACCTGCTCGGTCATGGCCTACGGCTACAACCCCTATATCTCGGAGGAAAACCAGTATGCGGGCGCCTATCTCGCTGTCGTCGAGTCGGTTTCAAAGCTCGTAGCCGCGGGCGCGACGCTGGATGACTGCTACCTCAGCTTCCAGGAGTATTTTGAAAAGCTGGGAAACGACCCGCAGCGCTGGGGCAAGCCCTTCTCCGCCCTACTCGGAGCATTGTCGGCACAGCTTGATTTGAAGCTTGCCTCCATCGGTGGCAAGGACTCCATGAGCGGCAGCTTCGAGGACATAGACGTTCCCCCGACGCTCGTTTCGTTTGCGGTTTCAGTCTGCAGCGCCGAGAACATCATCTCGCCCGAGTTTAAAAAAGGCGGCAGCACCGTCTGCCTGCTTCTCCCCGAATACGGCAAAAACGGGCTGCCGAAGCCTGAGAGCCTGCTTAGAAATTTTTCGCTCGTCAAGGAGCTTATAGAAAAGAAGCAAATTGTAAGCGCATACACGCCAACCTACGGCGGCGTCGCCGAGGGTATCATGAAAATGTGCCTCGGAAACCGCCTCGGCTTTGAATTTGACGCAGGAATCGACGAGGATGCGCTCTTTGGCTACCGCTACGGCGCGTTTATACTCGAGACAGGGGGCGGAATCGTCGGTAAGCTGCTCGGCTGCACAAGGGATGCCTACACTTTGATTTACAAGGGCGAGACTGTATCAATGGACGAGCTTGAGAGAGTTTACGAGGGCCGCCTTGAGAAGGTTTTCCCCAGCGGCATCGAAAGCGGCGGTGAACCCGTCAAAGCCTTCGCCTACGATAAGCGCTCGGTTCTGGTGCCTGCCGTGAAAATCGCAAGGCCCCGGGTACTTATTCCGGTCTTCCCCGGCACGAACTGCGAATACGACACGGCAAGGGCATTTGAAAAGGCGGACGCCGAGCCGACGATAATCGTCATTAAAAACCTCAGACCCTCGGACATCGCCGAGTCGGTCGAGAGGATGGTTCGGGAGATAGAGCGCTCGCAGATAATAATGATACCCGGCGGCTTCTCGGGCGGCGACGAGCCGGACGGCTCCGGGAAGTTCATCACCGCCTTCTTCAGAAATCCAAGGATAAAGGACGCGGTGCACGAGCTGCTCTATTCTCGCGACGGGCTCATCGGAGGCATATGCAACGGCTTCCAGGCGCTTATAAAGACAGGTCTTCTTCCCTACGGCCGGATTACCGACGTGGGCGAAAGCTCCCCGACTCTAACATACAACACCATAGGCCGCCACCAGTCGAAGATAGTGAGGACGCGCGTTGCCTCGGCAAAATCACCCTGGCTTTCGGCCTGCTCCGTCGGAGATATACACTCGGTTCCAATCTCACACGGCGAGGGGCGCTTTGTCTGCTCGGAAGAACTCCTTAAATCACTTGAGGAGAACGGCCAGATAGCCACGCAGTATGTGGACCTTGAGGGAATGCCCACGATGGACATCCAGTTTAACCCCAACGGCTCGCTCTGTGCAATCGAGGGCATCACCTCACCGGACGGCAGGGTGTTCGGGAAGATGGGCCACTCCGAGCGCGCAGGCATGTACCTCTATAAAAACGTACCCGGAAACTACGACAATGGGATGTTCAAAAGCGCGGTAAATTACTTCAAATAAAGATCAAGGGGCGGCTTGAGTGCCGCCCCTTGTGTACGCTTGCCTGTCAGCTTTATGTTGTGCTATAATCTGGCTTACTTATATTCAAGGGGGGGAAAGCGCTTTGGATATATCGGAAGTTCTCCGCAAGCTCGACGCCCTCGCTTCCCGGAACAAAACTGTGCTCGTCGCAATAGACGGCGGCAGCGGCAAGACGACGCTCGCCTCGCTCCTGGCTGGGGAATGCGACTTAAACGTCTTTCATATGGACGACTTCTTCCTCCGTCCCTTCCAGAGGACCGAGGAAAGGCTTTCTGAGATAGGCGGCTATACCGACTATGAGCGTTTTAAGGCCGAGGTTCTGGACAAAATCGCTGAGGGCAAACCCTTCAGCTACCGCCCGTACGACCGCAAAACCGAGTCTTTTTCGACAGTCGGCGTTTCCCCAAAGACAATCAACATCGTCGAAGGAGCGTACAGTCTGCATCCCTTCTACGGCGATGTCTGGGACCTCAGAATTTTTGTAACCGCTCCCATCGGGCTCAGGCTCTCACGGATAAGAGAGCGCGCCGGCGATACGCTCTTTGAGCGCTTCGTGAGCGACTGGATACCCCGCGAGGACGCATATTTCAGAAAATTCCGGATAAAAGAAAAAAGCGACGTCGTAATCCTGAACGATTAAGGCTTAAGTAAAATTGCTTTACAGCTATAACTCTTAATTTCCAAGCGGTATGGCAATAGCGTAAGGCTAATATACTTGCCGGAATTAATTCAAGACAGAGAGGTATATACAGGCATGGAACAGTCGAAAATCGACAGAATTAACGAGCTTGCCCGCAAATCGAGAATTGCACCACTCACGGAGGAGGAGCTTGCCGAGCAAAAGCGCCTCAGGGAGGAGTATGTCAGTGCCTTCAGGCGCTCGCTCGAAGCCCAGCTCGACAGAATTTATATAATAGACGAAAAGGGGCAAAAGAGAAAGCTAAGGGAAAACGACTGCTGAACTTCGCGGCACAGGCTGAAGGCCGGGGCCAGCGTCTCAGTCAGCCTGCGGCAAATCGCCTATTTTTTATTGAAATCCAAACTGCTAAAGAGTTTTTCAAGTTAGCCCACAATAAACCAACAGAGCGCGGACTGTATGTCCGCGCTCGAATTTTCAATATTAAGCGTATTTTTTCATTACTTCCGTTGCGTCAGCCGCGTCTATGCTCAAAGTTAGCGTAAAGTTTATGTTCTCCTGGGTGCCAATCTTGTCAAGCCACTGCAGAAACTCGTCAACGGCTCCCGTGTCGCCGCCGTCGACTATTTTAAATAATCCGTCGATAAATATATCGGTAATGTCATAATTGCCCGCATGAAGTCCGCATATCAGGCCCTTTAAAAAGTCAATGCCCTTCTGGCCGTAATCACTGGTACAGACGTGTCTTACCTTAGTCGGGATATTGAACCTAAGTTTCGCATCCTTCTCAATACACACAGCGTATCTGTCTTCCTGAGCCGCTTTGTGAACCAGATCAATAAGCTGCTTGGTTTTTCCCGAGCCCTTGAGGCCCAAAATTACCTTAACCATGTTGACCACGCTCCCAGTCATTTATTGCAGGCCTATGTCCCGCTTAAGTATACTTTAACATTTTTGGGTAAGCTGTGCAATCGATATTTTTAAAATTAAAGAATTATTCAAAAACTCAAAAACCGGGTTTGCCAAGCAGCCGGAACATGTTTCGCTTGTACTCCTCCACGCCCGGCTGGTCAAAGGGGTTGACCCCGCCCATGTAGCCTGATAGCCCGCAGGCAAACTCAAAGAAGTATACCAGCGCGCCGAAGGTCTCCTCGTTGATTTCCCCGGTGCTTAGCTCTATACAGGGCACGCCACCTTTAATATGCGCCTCTTTTGTAGCCTTGAGCGCCGCCCTGTTTATATCCGAAAGGCTGCGACCAGTCAGGTAATTGAGCCCGTCTAAGTTTTTGCCATCCCCGGGCATCTTTAGCTCATCCTTTGAATCGAAGGACACGAAGGTCTCAAGGAGCAGTCTCTCCCCGTCCTGAACGTATTGGCCCATCGAGTGCAAATCCGCCGTATACTCGACGCTCGCCGGAAAAAGCCCCTTTCCGTTTTTCCCCTCGCTCTCGCCGAATAGCTGCTTCCACCATTCGGCCATATAGCGAAACTCAGGCTCAAAGCACGCGAGGATTTCAATTTTCTTCCCCGAACGGTAGAGCGCCTGACGCGCCATAGCGTAGCGCCAGGCATCGTTTTTTTCGCTTCTTTCGGACAGCGCTTCCCTTTCAAGCCGGGCTCCCTTAAGAATCCTTTTAATATCAATGCCCGCAGCGGCAATCGGGAGCAGCCCCACCGCCGTGAGTACGCTATATCTCCCGCCGATGTCTTCGGGCACGGCGAAGGTTTCATACCCCGCGCCATCCGCCATCTTTCTCAGCGCACCGTGCGACCTGTCGGTTGTAGCGAATATGCGCTCTCTTGCCCCCGCAGCGCCGTATTTTTCCACAAGGAGCTCTCTGAAAAACCTGAAGGCCACCGCCGGCTCGGTCGTCGTCCCCGATTTGGAGATTACGTTTACGCTGAAATCCCTGTCGTACGCGAAGTCGAGCATTCTCTTAAGGTAAGAGCCAGAGAGGTTGTTCCCCGCGAAAATGACGGTTGGAGCGTCCTTTTTAACGAGGTTGTGCTCCGGGCTATTTAACAGCTCAATCGCTGCTCTCGCGCCCAGATACGAGCCGCCGATTCCGATGACGACCAGGGTGTCCGAGCTTTTCTTTATCCTTTCAGCAGCTGTTAAAATGCGCTCAAGCTCCCCGGTATCGGTTTTTTCGGGCAGGCGCACCCAGCCGGCGTACTCCCCGCCCGCCCCGCTCCCGCTTTCAAGAAGCTCATGGGCGCGACTGGCCTCCTTGCTCAGCAAGAAAACCTCGTCCTCGCTTATAAACGGAAAAATACCGGAAATATCACTTCTTACCATATATTATCTCCTTTAGCCGCCGCCAATAAACAAGAACGGCCATGTACTTTATCGTACATGGCCATTTTACCCCATTCAGCCTGTTTTTACAAGCTGCCGGTTACCATAAGCAGTATATATTTAGTAAATATTTCCCACCAGTTAAGTTTCCCGACCTCGTCCGCCGCAACTAGCGGCAGCTCTTTTATTATTTTGCCGTCCTTGCCGCGCACGGTCAGGGTCCCGAGCTTCTGCCCTGCGGCCACGGGCGCTTCCACGTCTTTAACAAGCTCAACCTCCTTCGCAATCCCTGTGGCATCTGACTTTCTAATTAGAATGGAGGTTTCGCCCTCTATGACCGGCTGGATATAGGATACCTTGCCAAGCTTTACGGGCACTGGCGGCAGGACCTCGCCGGGCCTTGCGTCCTGAAGCGTATAGGTTGCAAAGGCGTAATTAAGGAGCGATTTTGCCGCCTCAAAGCGTATGTCGGAGGTCTCTGCGTGCATGACAACCGCGATAAATTCAACTCCCTCGCGCTCGGCTGTCGCGGAAAGGCAGTACATGGCCTCCTCCGTAAAGCCCGTTTTGAGTCCCGTCGTGCCGTTAAAAAAGCGCACAAGCCTGTTGGTGTTCGTGATGCCGAACTCACCGTTTCGAACCGTGTCCATCCAGATAGTGGTGTACTTTTTCACCATGTCGTGCTTTATAAGCGCGCGGGACATAAGGGCGACGTCATGGGCGGAGGTCAGGTGCTCCTCCTTAGTCGGAAGTCCGGTGCAGTTTGCAAAGACCGTGTCCTTCATCCCCAGCTCGGCGGCGCGGTTGTTCATCATCTCGACAAAGGCCGCCTCGCTGCCCGCAAGGTGTTCGGCAAGCGCGACCGAGCCGTCGTTTGCGGAGCAGACGATGACCGCTTTAAGTATCTCCTCAAGGCTCATCTGCTCGCCCTCCTCCAGATATATCTGCGAGCCGCCCATCTTGGCCGCGTGTGAACTGACTGTGACCGTCTCGTCGAGCTTTAGCGTGCCGTTTTCTATCGCCTCGACGATGAGCAGAATCGTCATAATCTTGGTGATGCTCGCGGGGGCAAGGCGCTGATGCGAGTTGTGCTCGTAGAGGATTTGACCGGTGCTCTTCTCCATCAGGATTGCGGAAGGCACGGCGACCTTAATATTGTCCATGGTTACCACCGCCTCCACGGCGGGCTGCCATGTTATGTCGTCCCAGGACTCCATGGCAAAGGCCGAACCGACAAGCAAAATGCAAGCAAGGATAAAGGCCAGAACTTTTTTCACAGAAATCATCCCTTTCGCCGATAACTCGTTCATTCAGATAATATGAAGCTCGGACGACTTATATAACAGTTTGGCCCACCGGCCTGCCTCTTTTTATTTTAATTTCGCCAGCCCGGGCAAGCAATAACGCACACCCCAACAAAGGGGTGTGCGTTTTGATTTATGGCTTTTAACGGTTCTTTAGGCTTACAGGCCTGCCAGCTTGAGGATGTCGGGAATCTTGGACTCCCAGCCGAGTGCCATGATGTGCACGCCCTGGCAGTAGTCCTTGCATTCCCTGATTATGCGGGCGGAAATCTCAACGCCCGTGATGCCGGCCTTCGTCTTTTCCTTATCGGCCTTGAGCTCTTCAATCATCTCCGGCGGAACATGTATGCCGGCAACGTTATCGTTCATGTATCTGACCATGCCGACATTCTTCGGAATGACTATTCCAAGCTGCACCGGAACGCCGAACTGCTTTGCCTTTTCCATGAACTTTATAAATTTCTCGGGCTCGTAGACCGCCTGGGTCTGGAAGTACTGGGCTCCGGCCTTGACCTTTGCCTCCATCTTTGCAAGCTGCACGTCGACCGAGTCGCTGCAGGGCGACACGACGGCGCCTTTGCAGAACGAAGGAGCTTCGCCGTCAAGAGGGTTGCCGGCCATGTCTTCGCCGGACTCAAGCTTCCCTACCATTTGAAGGAGGGATACTGAATCCAAATCAAAGACGGGCTTTGCCTGGGGGTTATCACCGAGCGTTGTGTGGTCGCCGGTGAGGCAGAGCAGGTTTTCAATGCCGAACAGCGCCGCGCTCAGTATGTCAGACTGCAGGGCTATGCGGTTTCTGTCGCGGCAGGTTATCTGGAAGATTGCATCCACGCCGATGTCCTTCAGGGCTTTGCACATGGCAAGGGAACCGAGGCGCATAACCGAGGACTGATTGTCGGTAACATTGATGGCATGGATTCTGCCCTTTAAATAGGTCTCTACCTCGTGAAGCAAATGCTCAATATGAAATCCCTTTGGGGGGCCTACCTCCGCGGTAACTACAAATTCGCCACGCTGAAACAATTCGGTAAGTTTCATATCTATCGCTCCTTATTTTTCTTCTTTGAAAGGCTTAGAGTAATCGCGTACTTGTGTCGGGTATTTCAGCGTATCAAGCTTACCCAGCTTTTCAAGCTTGCGGTAAATGCGTTCCCAGCCGCAGTCCATATCCTTGTCAACTTCGCACTTGCCGTTTTTTGAGCCGCCGCACTGACCGTTGACCAAGCTCTTTGAGCAGGCGGTAATCGGACAAATTCCGCCGGTGTAGTTGAGGTAGCACTCGCCGCACTGGCCGCAGTCAAACTCCAGCGGGGTGACGCCCTGGAAGCCGGGCAGCGGGCAGGTGTCGCAGCAGGCGTAGACTCTTTTGTCGTCAAGATACGCTGCCACGGTCTGGACGCCTACGCCGCAGGAAAACACGAGTATCGTGTCCGCTTCCTTGATTTTTTCTTCAAACTTCTTAAGCTGCAGGCGCAGATTTTCCGGGTTGCATATGTAGTCCCTGGTGGTAATCTCCGTCACGTCCGCTTTGGCCTTAAGCTCCTTCTGAAGCTCATCAGCCTCAGGTTCCGGGAAATAGACCTCCTTGCAGCCGTGGCAGTTTATTATAAAGACCTTTCCTTTTGCCAGGGCTTCAATTGTGTCCTTCGATTTCAGTTGGGTAATTAACATTTACTTACCCTCCCTTATAGCTTGTTTTCCGATTTTTATCATCGTGACGATGGGAATCTTGGAAGAACAGATGGTCTGGCAGCACCCGCACTCGATGCAGTCCATAACATTCTGCTCCTTGAAGCCCTGCCAGTTCTGCATACCCGCATACTTTGTGAAGTAAAGCGGCTTTAGCTCCATCGGGCAGACATCGACGCAGCGGCCGCACTTGATGCAGTTGTTCGGCTCGGATTCTACCGTTTCGACGGCAATGACGCCGTTTGTGGCCTTAAGAACCGGGACGTTGAGGTCGCTGAGCACAAAGCCCATCTGCGGACCGCCCATTTTGATAGTGGTATCGTCGCCCGTTATGCCGCCGCAGTAATCAATAAGCTCTTTTACCGAGGTGCCTACCTTGACTATGTAGTTGCCCGGATTCTTAATCCTCTCGCCGGTCACCGTGACAACGCGCTCGACAAGCGGCATTCCCTTCTGGATTGCATCGGAGATTGCCTTGACGGTGCTGACGTTGCTGACAACGGCTCCGGCGTCGGCGGGAAGCCCTCCCGAGGGAACGGTGCGCCCGAGCACACGCTTAATCAGCATCTTTTCAGCGCCCTGCGGGTACTTTGTCTTTACGGCGACGACCTCTATATTGTCTAGGCCTTCGGTTTTTGCCTTCAGCGCTTCAATCGCGTCGGGCTTATTGTCCTCGACGGCGATTATGCCCCTATCTGCTCCGGTCGCTTTGAGCATGGCCTTGAGCCCGAAAATTATGTCGTCTGCATACTCAAGCATCACGCGGTGGTCCGCTGTGAGTAGCGGCTCGCACTCGCAGCCGTTGAGGAGCACGGTGTCAACCGGCTTCGGCGGCTTGAGCTTAACGGAGGTCGGGAAGCCGGCGCCGCCCATGCCGACGATGCCCGCTTCGCGGACGATGTTCACGATGTCGTCGGGCGTGAGGCTCTCAAGGTCTCCTGCGGGTTTGACCGACTCGTGCAGGGCGTTCTTGCCGTCGGAGTCAATCACGACGGACATGACCATCGCCCCTGAAATCGGGTGCAGGCGCGGCTCTACGGCCGTGACCGTACCGCTGACGCTCGAATGAATCGGGCTGCTTATAAAGCCCTTCGCCTCGCCGATTTTCTGGCCGAGCTTGACGTAATCGCCCACGGCGACTTTCGGCTCGGCAGGAGCACCCGCGTGCATCGACATTGGTATTACGACGGTCTTCGGCTCGGGGAACCTGACCAGAGCCAGATGCTCGCTTAGCTCCTTGCGCTCCGTCGGATGGATTCCGCCGTAGTAGCCTTCAAACCTCTGCTCGCGTATGGCTTTGACGTAATTACTGATGAGCTTGTAGTTTACCTTCGAATAATCCCTGACCTGAACTGGCTGGCCGAGCATCTCGTCAAGGCGCCCCTGCATCTTGAGCCTCTGATATATCTTTTCCCAGGCGCAGTCCTTAGTTTTGTCCACTTCGCATTTGCCGTTCTTGGACCCGCCGCACTGGCCGTTTATAAGGCTCTTGGCGCAGTCCACGATGGGACAGATGCCTCCCGTAATGTTCAGGTAGCACTGGTTGCAGGCCTCGCAGCGGGTCACCGTCAGGGCCATGCCGTGGCGCCCTCTGTAGGCGATGGAATCGCTTGCGGCGTAAACGGGCTTTTCAAGTAAATCGGCAACCGTTTGAATTCCCAAACCGCAGGATATTACAAATACGTTTTCCGCCTCCTCCGGCAGAACCGACTCAAGCAGTTTGGCTGTCGCAGTTTTGTTGCACAAAAAGTCAGCCCTCGCAGAACCGACGATGCTCTTTCCCTGTTCGTCCGCTATTTTCTTAAACTCATCGTATTCCGGCTCAACCGCAATTTCAAATTCCTTGAAGCACTTGTTGCAGGAGATGACAAAAAGCTTGTCCTTGTCCTCAAGAAACGGTGCGAGTTCTTCCGTTCTTTTTAGCTTAAACTTGGTATAATCCTCCAAAACCATTCTCCCCCCTACAGTAAAATAACAATAGAAAATTGAAAATCTGGAAACCTCTGGCCGAAAAAGCGCAAAATATCACTCAGTTTATACATTAAACATTTTTATCACAGAACTTAAGTTTTTTCTAGTCAAATTTAACGTTTATTATGAAGATATTTTAATCATCATTTTAATTCATAAATTTATGCAAAACTAACAAACCTAAGCAACAAATAGTAATTATATAGCCTTTGCAAAACCACCGTGGTAGAATTGTATAAAGAAAATCGCTGTCAGGTGTATGTCGGAGGAAATATGACGATTTCATTGGTTGAGTTTCTGGGACAAGTGATTTCAAATCCTGCCCTTCTATTCATTACCGCCCTGACTCTCGGCGTCATTCTGGTTAACGGCTGGACCGATGCGCCGAACGCAATCGCGACCTGCATCTCGACAAGGTCCATCACACCGAAAAACGCAATTTTGATGGCCACCGTCTTTAACTTTCTGGGCGTTCTTGTGATGACGATGTTTAACGCCACGGTCGCACAGACAATTTACAAAATGGTCGATTTCGGCGGGAACGCGCACAACTCCCTCGTCGCCTTATGCGCCGCTCTGGTGGCAATCGTCCTCTGGGCGACCACGGCCTGGTATTTCGGCATTCCGACTAGCGAAAGCCACGCGTTAATCGCCGGAATATCCGGCGCCGCCATTGCCGTCCAGAGGGGCTTTTCGGGCATCAACCCCGACGAGTGGGTAAAGGTTATATACGGCCTGTTCCTGTCCACAATCATCGGCTTCGGGCTCGGCTATGTGGTTGTAAAGCTGATAGGTTTTCTATTTCGGAAGGCCGATAAGCGGAAAACCAGGGCGCTTTTCTCCAAGGCCCAGGTTGCGGGCGGAGCCGCCATGGCCTTTATGCACGGCGCCCAGGACGGCCAAAAGTTCATGGGAGTCTTTCTGCTCGGTATCTTCCTGGCCAGGGGCGAGGGCAGCGCGGACAGCTTTGTCATCCCGATTTGGCTTATGATTCTGTGCTCGGCAATCATGGCCCTGGGCACCTCAATCGGGGGCCTGAGGATAATAAAAACCGTAGGACTCGGCATGGTTAAGCTGGAGACTTACCAGGGATTTTCGGCGGATCTCGCCGGGGCGCTCAGTCTGCTTCTCGCTTCCGTTTTGGGTATTCCCGTAAGCACGACGCACACCAAAACGACCGCTATCATGGGAGTCGGCACTGCAAAATCGCTTTCAGCGGTAAACTGGAGCATAGTCAGGGAAATGGTCGCGGCGTGGATTCTAACCTTCCCCGGTTGCGGGGTTTTGGGATACTTGATGGCCCTTATTTTTATGGCAATATTCTAGAATGTTCTTGCTGGAGGACTAAAAAGATATGAGAAAAAAGAGAGGATACTCGTATTTCACCGCCTTTGTCGAGCTGGCAAAGTACTCTTTAAAAGCATGCGAAGTATTAAACCATACGCTTAATCAGTTTGATTCAATAGACCTCGACGAGCAGCTCAAAATAATGCACGAAGTGGAGCACTCCGCGGACAAGGCCAAACACGACCTGTTCAACCGGCTTGCCAAGGAATTCCTGCCGCCGATTGACCGCGAGGACATTATTCAGCTTTCAGAAATCATAGACGACGTGACGGATTTTATCGAGGATGTCCTTATCAATATCAGTATTTTCAATTTTAAGTTCATCCCACAGGAGTTCATCGAGTTCTCCGAGGTTCTTGAAAACTGCTGTAAGGCTTTGATTTCCTCCCTCATTGAATTTGAAAACCATAATAAGTCCAGGACACTGCACGAGAGCATTATTGAAGTCAACAGGCTGGAAGAGCAGGCGGACAGCCTCTACATGAACGGGGTCAGGAATCTTTTCGGCACCACGATTGACCCGATTAAAATAATGGTCTGGAAGGAAGTCTACGACAGCTTTGAAAAATGCTGCGACGCCTGCGAGGACGCCGCTAACTTCATTGAGAATATAGTGATGAAGATTTCATAAAAGTAAGCTCATAATTAAGGGCAAGGTTTAAAATGTTAATTTGTGGATAGCATAACGCTGTGGATTTTAAATTTTCTATTGAAATTTTCTATCGTTGTGCTATAATCACACTTGCCTGCGGGTGTAGTTCAATGGCAGAACATCAGCTTCCCAAGCTGAATACGAGGGTTCGATTCCCTTCACCCGCTCCAGAATAGAAAAGCCCGCAAAGCCTGATATTTCAAGGCTTTGCGGGCTTTTTTCTTTTCGGTTATTGAGCATTTTTGATTTGAATTTATGTTCGTTATTGAGGGTTTTTTACCGTATCAATGGTTAAAAAATGGTTAAAAAATTCAATCCGCATGAAACAAAAAAGCCGGAGGAATAAACCTCGCAGGGAACCCTGCAATCTTAATTTTTATAACCTTTGCGCTCGCGCGTCAATAATCAGCGGCCTGCAGCCTGGTTTCAGCGCGCTGCAAACCGGGCGACACTGACCAATTAGCTTGCCAGTAAACCAAGCTGCTTTCTGATGCCTTGCCCTCTTTCCCTTAGGTACTCTATCTCTCTTTCCAGCTCGTTTATATAGATTCCGGCCGCCAAAGCCGGTCTGGAGTAGTCGTAATACAGCCCCTTATAGAAGTTCGGCTGGTCGTAGGCGGCAAAATCGATGTGCGGTTCAAGCCTCGAGAGCATTTCGCTTAGTGAAGAGTCAAGCTCCCTGATTTCCCTCATATTTGTATTCGAAAGCAGTTTAGTGCGAAGCGTTCCGAAAGGAAGTCCCACAACCGGAATAAAGCCAAAAACATCTACGATATTCGCCGCACGAACTTTTTTTGCGGCCTTATCAAGCATACCCGACATCTTAAGACACTGCTTCTGCAGGCCGTCCTTTAGCTCCGCGTCTATCAGGCCAGGCAGCGCGTTTCCGACCTTCGCGCCTAGCTCAAATACATTCTGCGCCTCTTTCAGCTCCGACTGAGAGAGGAGACTTCTCAAAGCGGGGTAGCCGTCCAGCTCCCTGACATGCTCCTCGACCGTGTCCGCTATCGTTTCAGGATTTTTATGCATCGCCTCTATCCGGTCAAGGCTGAAGCGGGCCATCAGCAAATAGACAAGCTGCTTTAATCTATAGCGTCCTGATTACCTTCCGGCAAATTCAGAAGGCCTTTGCTGCAGATGGCTTTGACAAGTTTTTTCGGCAACCCGGTTTTCCGAATCACTTTTTTCACCGTCATTCGATAATCCCCCTGCATCTGTTTTTTTGTCGGTAAGAAAGAGCTTGCCGCGCTTAGCTTTTGGCTTATCGCTTTATTTATATTTGCTCTAGAGATGAGCACCTGCCTTCTTAAAGCATTTCGGAGGCTCCGTAGCAAGCACGGCGAGCGTATCTCCAAGCTGACTAAACAAGAGACTTAAAAACGCAATTTCCTCCTCGGTTTTGCCCTTTGCAATCGTAATCGCCAGTGCGGTAATAAACGTGGCCCATTCGCAGGAACGCATCAAACCACCCCCAGTTTAAGATATGTCATCAAAAACCGTGTGTGATTGATGAGTTAAGGCGGCACCCGTCCGGGCGCCGCTTTTTCCACGTCAATTAGGCTTTAAATAAACAAACAAATCGTAATTCGGGGTCACCATGTTCCCGTAGTCGTCCTTCAGGAAGCAGCAGACATATATGTTTTTCGCATCGCTTTTTACGTTGAAAAACAGGACCTGAATAACATTGCCGCCTGTGAGCTGGACAACATCCGCAATCGCCAGTATTCCGCCGTTATCATCGAGCAGGACGCAGTACATTTTTTCTATGTCCGAGGGCATTTCCGTTGCCATAAGCACGGTCAGCCTCCCGCCGACAGTCACCCTGTACCTGTAGTAGTCTATGTCCGAGTCCGAAGAAATCCAGCCGTTGATGGTCTGCCCGTTGGAGGTTATGAGCTGAGCGGAGGTCATGGAGTTGTTCGGCTCCACCTCGGGCCTGTTGTCGTCGTATATCCACATTTGATAATACGCGGTCTTCAGGTAAAACTGCTCGATTGTGATGGGGGACGATGTGTCCACCGCAGCAAGCTCCTTTATATTTACTGCAAAGTTTATATTCTGGCCGGTGGTCAGCGTAAGGCTGTTTACGCCTATTACCTCTCCGTAAATATTGAGAAGCGGTCCGCCGCTGTTCCCCGTTGAAATCGGGGCCGTTATCTGTATGCAGTTTATCCCTTCGACAAGCCTGGAGGCGGACGAGACGATGCCGTTTGAGAAGGTGCCTGTCAGCCCCTTGGAGCTGCCCAGGGCATAGACGGTCTCGCCGGTTTTTATCTCACGGCCTGATATTTTAAGGAAGGGCGTGTCGCTCTTTTCAATTTTAACTACCGCAAGATCTCTCGACTCATCGTATCCGAGCACATGGGTGACCTCGTATACGCTGCCGTCGCTTAAGGTCGCGGTTATGCGGTAAGCGCTTTCAATGACATGGTAGTTGGTCGCAATAGTGCCGTTTTCGTCTATGAAGAAGCCTGAACCCAGAGACTCGGCAACCCCGCTTTTGTTGTATACCGTAAGCTCCACGGTCGCGGGAGCCGCCAGAGTGTATATCTCCGTCGAGGTATATGTCGCGGTGCTCCACTGCGCGACAACCGTAATGTCCGAGCGCACGTCGTTGAAGGGAACGCTCCAGCCCATGAATTCGTAGCCGCTTCTCGTGCAGGCCGGCGCAACCGCCGCCTCCCCTTCCTTAACGGTCTGCACCAGAACGCCTTCCGTAAGTGTGCCTCCGTTTAAGTCGAAGGTGACCGTGTACGCCTTCGCCCAAATGGCCTTAACCGTTACGTCCTCTGTGACGTTCTCATACGAGCCCGTCCAGCCGTCCAGCACATACCCATCTCGCCTTACTTCGGGCGGGATGGCGCTGCTCCCGCTTCTGACGCTTTGCGCGGCGTAGCCGGATACAAGGCTCCCTCCGTCAAGGTCGAAGGTGACTATATAGGCCTTGCTCCAAAGCGCTTTTACGGTCATATCCTGTGTTACGTTTGAAAAGTCCATATCCCAGCCGTCAAAGAGGTAGCCGCTCCTTGCGACTGTGGGCGCCTCGGCCGCAGAACCATCCTTAACTATCTGAACAAGCTCGCCCTCGGCCAAGCCGCCATTCGGGTCAAAGGTCACGGTATGTAGTTTAAGCCACTTTGCCGTGACCGTCATCGTATATTTAACCTCCAGGAAATCCCTGTCCCAGCCGTCGAAGATATAACCCTCGCGCTCCACAATAGGCGCAAAGGCGTATCCCCCGTCTGGCACTATTTGCTCGCTCTCGCCGCTCACAACAGTCCCTCCGGCAGGGTCGAAAGTAACCGTATGTACCTTTTCCCAGATAGCGGAGACGGTTTTGTCACTGTATATCGGGGAGATAACATCGTTCCAGGACACAAATCTGTAGCCGGTTTTTTCGACAATCGGAGGAACAGCGCTCCCGCCTTCCTCAACCTTCTGCTGCAGCTCCCCGCCGCCAGTCCTCATGCCGCCGTTGGTATCGAAGGTCACGGTATATGTCTTACTGCAGGCTGTAAGAAATATTAATAACAGGGCCGCCCACACCGCTATCAACACTGACTTTTTATTTATCATATCAGGGCATACTCCTAAGTTACAATATAGCTCTTCTCTCTCAATTTAAGCTCGATTTAAGTTCTATTCTATAATACCGGATATGGAAATGCAACATTAATCGAACTCTTTGGGTTCCAATAATTATAGACGTAATTTTTGTATATTTGTTCTATTTTTCCAATAAATATATCGATAATAAAACGGTTATTAATATAGATACGTAAATCCGAGTCCGGCGCATGATATTAGAGCCTTATGCGTAACATGCGCTGCACAAGCTCTAAATCCACAAAAGACGGAGGCATAATTATGAAAATAACGGAACTTTTTAAGAAAAAAATGACCTTCTCCTTTGAAGTGTTCCCGCCCAAAATTGAACAGCCGATGGAGCCGCTTTTTGAGACGCTTGAGCATCTTTACAGGTATAACCCGGACTTTATTAGCTGCACCTACGGAGCGGGCGGCACGAATGTCGGGCGAAATCTTGAAATATGCAAGGCGATACACGACTCCGGCAAAAGTATTGCCCTTACTCACTTTACCTGCATAGGGAACACAAGGGAGAGCATAAGAGAGCAGCTTAAGACCTATCTTGACAGCGGCATAGACCACATACTCGCCATGCGCGGCGACCTGCCCAAGGGCTGGGAAGGTACGCGGGGTGACTTTAAGTACGCAAACGAGCTTGTAGAGTTTATTAAGCAAAGCTTCCCGCAGTTTGCGATAGCCGTCGCGGGCTACCCCGAAAAGCACATCCAGGCAAACAGCTTCGCCGAGGATATTGCACATCTCAAAATAAAGGTGGACGCCGGCGCCGAGTTTATCATGACCCAGCTATGCCACGACGTCGACAAGTATTCGCGCTGGGTCGATAAAATCCGCAGGGCGAATATCAACCTCCCCATAGTGGTTGGCGTTATGCCGGTCCTAGCAAAGGACGCGACGATACGCATGGCTGTATCAAACGGCAGCTCAATCCCCGGCGACCTTGCCGAAGTCATAGGGCGCTGGGGCGAAAGCCCCGAGAATTTCAAAAAGGCGGGGAAGGAGTATACGATTAAACAGATTTTCCGCTATATAGACGCGGGCATCGACGGGCTGCACATCTACACGCTCAACAAGTGGAAGGATGTAAGCGAGATTTTGAACAACTCAGGCATCCGCGTCAGCGGGGACTGAGCAGTATATCTTAATAAATACGAAGCCCCTGCCAGCTTCGGCGGGGGCTGTTTTCCCATCGGAAATCCAAATACATAATTGTGTCGACCCTATCTTTGTGCTAAAATCCTCAGAAAGGAGGTTCTTTGATGCCAAAAAAGAAGACAGCCGCCGGAAAGAAGCGAAACCACCTTTTTAAGCGTATTTACGAGGACTTTAAAAAACAACCGTTTATGTTTATGACATATTTCATTCTTCGTTTTCTGGTTATCGTCATTATGGTAACCCAGTTCTATAACGAGGCCTATGACTCCGTATTCTTATGTTTGCTTACGCTTTTGCTCTTTACACTTCCGTCCTTCGTGGAAAAGCGTCTTAAAATCGACGTGCCGAACACGCTTGAAGTGCTCATTTTGCTCTTTATTTTCGCGGCGGAAATACTGGGCGAGATACGCGAATATTATATCATATATGCGTATTGGGATGCCCTGCTGCACACAGTCAACGGCTTTCTCTGCGCTGCAATCGGCCTTGCGCTGATAGACATACTCAACCAGAGCGACCGCTTTGCCTTTCGCCTGTCGCCGCTGTTTGCGGCGATGGTGGCCTTCTGCTTTTCAATGACCATTGGCGTGCTGTGGGAGTTCTTTGAATTTGCCATGGATATGTTCTTTGGCATGGATATGCAAAAGGACACGATAATTCCCGTCCTCAGGTCCGTCCTGCTCCACCCCGAGGGGAGAAACATCCCCGTGGCCGTTGCAATCGAGAGCGTGGTAGTAAACGGAGTGGAGTGGGACTTCGGCGGTTATCTGGACATAGGTCTTATCGACACCATGATGGATTTGTTTGTCAACTTTATCGGGGCCGCCGTTTTCTCTGTAATAGGCTATTTCTACATAAAAAACCGAGGCAAGGGTAAGGGCCGTTTCGTAACAGGCCTATTACCTAAAAAAATACGTGAAACCATAGCCGAGGAGCTTGAGAGCAGCCAGACCGGATTTACGGACGACGAGCACGGCAAAACCTAACAAGCAGGCGGCGGATCTTCCCTGCTGCCTGTTTAGTGATACTCTCCTCCCGAAAAGAGAAAGCTCAAGACGCTCCCAATCGGCCGTTTTACCCTCCGGGCACCCCGGCGCAAATATAGTACTGCCCGGGGCTGAGGGATTACGAGTTTATTTTTAATTAATCATCATAATCAGGTATTATTTTCTATTAAGTGGAAATTATTAACATCTCCAACACAGTTATCCACACTGTTCTGCCGAGATTTGGCGAAATCGCTCGCAAACCACCCGCCAGGGCGCTTATTTGGACAAAGAGATGGCGAAGATAAGCAAATTCAGCCGACAGGTTTCCCTGCCGGCTGTTTCTGGTTCTGCCTATTTTATGCTTTCTTCTCCTTCTCCGTAGGGGTGGCTATGATTTCCTTAAGGCCCGTCGCCAGGCCCGCTATTGCCTGTATCTCGGAGGGTATTATAATCTTTGTAGCCTTGCCGTCAGCCGCGGCAGTAAAGGCCTCCAGTGAGCGGATTTTTATGAAGGCATCCGAGGGATTTGCCTCGTTAATCAGCTTAATTCCCTCTGCGACCGCCCTTTGCACCGTCAAAATCGCCTCCGCCTGTCCGGTTGCCTCGAGAATCTGCGCCTGCTTCCTAGCTTCAGCCTTCAGAATCTGGGATTCCCTCTCGCCCTCGGCGACGAGGATTGCAGAGCGCTTTTCACCCTCGGCGCGCAGTATCGCCTCGCGGCGCTCACGCTCGGCCTTCATCTGCTTTTCCATGGCTTCCTGAATTTCTCTCGGCGGGATAATGTTCTTAAGCTCCACGCGGTTGACGCGGATGCCCCAAGGGTCAGTCGCCTCGTCGAGGATTATTCTCATCTTGCTGTTTATTGTGTCTCTGGAAGTAAGGGTCTGGTCAAGCTCCATATCGCCTATGATATTTCGCAGCGTCGTGGTCGCAAGGTTTTCAAGCGCAAGCATCGGGTGCTCCACGCCGTATGTGTAGAGCTTCGGGTCGGTAATTTCAAAATAAACAACCGTGTCTATCTGCATGGTTACGTTATCCTTTGTGATAACGGGCTGGGGCTTGAAATCCGCGACCTGCTCCTTTAGGGACACGACCTTCGCCACCCGCTCGATAAGCGGTATTTTGAAATGCAGTCCGACCGTCCAGGTTGTGTGGTAGGCGCCAAGCCGCTCGATAACAAAGGCTTTCGCCTGCTGAACTATGCAGATGTTCTTAATAATAATCAGCAGGATTAAAACTATAAAAACAACAATTGCGGCTGAACCAATTAAATTCTCAAATTTCGGCATGTTCTACCTCCTTATTCTATAGTTCCCGTTACGGTCTCGGTTGAGCTCAGCTTTTCGACGATAAGCTTTACGCCTTCAATGCGAATTGAGCGGACCTTTTCCCCCTTCTCGATTATCTCGCCGCTTTCTGAGCGGGCGCGCCAGAGCTTTCCGCCGACCTGGACAGCGCCGCTGTCGCTGAGATTATCAATGCGCTCAGAGACAATACCAACCATGTTCAATACCCGGTCCGCATTCGTAGGCATGTACTTCGACGACAGGAGCTTCTTCGCGAGCGGGCGTGTGACGATAATCGTAAGCGCCGTAAACACGACAAAGCAGGCTATCTGCAGCCAGATTTTCACCCTCAAAAGCGCGCTTATAAAGGCGGCGAACGCTCCGACAGCAAACCATATCGAAACGAGCCCTACTGTTGCGGCCTCAACAACGATAAAAACAATAAGAGCGATAAGCCATACTACTATCAAAACACAGCCCTCCTTTCCACAGCATAAAAGATAAGTGCCTCCGGAGAAAAAGAACGCGTATCCGGCGGGTCTGCTCTAAGAACTTATACGGCGCTCTCTTATAAGATTAGACGAAGTTTTACAAATCATGTTCCTTCGGCCGCGCTTAATAATTCAGTCCCGGCCTGCATTTGTATTTTATTGTTTCAATTTCATTATATTACATATTTGCCAAAACCAGATTGTTGCTAAAGTATATCATGCCGCAGTTTTAATGTAAATAAATAAAAACTGGCTCTGTATATTGAAAAGGTGTCCCCCTCTTCAGGGCGACACCTTTTTTAAATGGTCGTAAATACTTAAGCCCCCCGAGTCTATACCTACGGTGAGCGGGAGGTCCTCAATGGTCATGCGCTTTACGGACTCGCAGCCGAGCTCCGGGAAAGCCACGACCTCCGAAGATTTTATGTGCTTTGCTATAAGGGCGCCCGCGCCACCGACCGCGCAAAAGTAGACGGCACCGTTTCTGACAATGGCGGAAACAACCTCCCGGCTGCGCTCCCCCTTGCCTATCATGCCGATAAGGCCGAGGTCCAGGAGGCGGGGCGTGAAGGCGTCCATCCTTCCCGAAGTCGTCGGTCCGCAGGAGCCGACAGCCATGCCCTCCCTTGCGGGAGTGGGCCCTGCGTAATAGATAACAGAGCCGCGGATTTCAAAGGGCGGCTCCTTCCCGCTGTCAAGCAATTCAAATATCCTCTTGTGGGCGGCATCCCTTGCCGTATATATAATACCGGAGAGAAGCACTCTGTCTCCGGCCCTAAGCTCGGGTATCATCGTTTTAAGCTCAGATGTATTGATTTTATATATTCTCTGCGCCATTTCATACCTCCAGTATTTTGGACGGGCCTTGAGTTAATCGGAGTCAAAGAAACGAATACGGAAACCTTTCTACTCTGCCGAATCCTTATCCTTTTTTATCAGGCAATCGAGGCTTTCAAGGTCGTCGGCGGTCTTTTCAAGCACCGTGTTTACAAGGCTTATGCGCTCGCCCATGCGGTTTATCTCCCCGCGCAGATGCGCCGCCGTGACCTCGGTCCCCGCTCTTATTTCCTCGTACTCGTTCTTTAAAGAGGCGATTATCTCGCCGACTCTGTTCATTATCCTCTCGTACTCGGACATGGCGCGGGCCTCGATCTCCTGCGCCCTCTTTAGAGCTTCTACCTCAAGCTCGGAGAGCTTTCTTTTCATCCTATCGTAACCCGATATTATCTCGGCGTCGCTGTCAATCCTGGCCTGCATGGAGGCTATGGTTTCCTTAAGGCGGCCGTTCTCCTCGCACTGGGCTTTGAGCCTTTCAAGCTCGCCGTTTAGCTCCTCGTTTTGAGCGCCTAATTCAGACACCTGACGGGTGAGCTCTTCGATTTTAATCTTCAGCTCAGAATTCTCCGTCTTGAGCTTTGAGCACTCCTCTTTGAACTCGTTTGCCTCCCTGGCAAGCTTGCTTATATAGGCGGCAACGTCCTTGCGGTTGAAGCCGCCGAAAAGACTGCCTCTGAACTTCCTGTTATTATTTTCGGCCATAATACCCCGCCTTTCGTCTCAGGTATAACGCTTTTTATGTAGTTTAAGAATATTGCGATGCCGGGCATTTACTGCGTAAAGCGCATATCCCGATTGGTATATGCGCACATTTATTGAACCTTTGCAGAAAATATTAATTTACCCAAAGATTTCGCCACTTTCCCCCGCCACTCCGTAAGCGGCGGGAAAATTACTAAAAAAACTTCATCCGCGCCTTACTTAAGGCGGGCGATACGCTCGATATAATAATTATTTTGTGGTTATTTTATCACAGCTTATTATTTATGGCAATAAAATCTACAAAAACCCCTGTCCCGTGCAGGGATAAAAAAATAATAAGTTTTTATGTTCAGTTATGTTTAGTTATGTAATATTCACCTGTATTGAATAACTGACAACCATTTTTATCCCGCGAAAACCTTGAAATACTCAAAGTTGTACACATTTTCCACAGAGTTATCCACAATGATTATGTTAACCAAAGATAGAAAATATACATTTGGGGTTTACATAAAAACAAAAACTGCCTATTCAATTTTTTGTAAAAACCCTCTTGACAACATAATATTTCCAATATATAATTGCCCCTAATAAACCGTTGAGTGGGAGTAGTAGCTGCAGGTAGAACGTCAAAGAGAGCCGCGGTCGGTGAAAAGCGGTACGGTATCCGGCAGTGAATGGGCCCACGAGGGCAAACCGAAAGATTTATCGAGTAGGGGCGACGGAGTGGCTCTTCGTTAAAAAAGCCGGCACATGTCAGTGTGCGCAGAGTGGGCGCAATAAATGCGTCAAGCCGGGTGGCACCGCAGGAGCTAAGGCTCTTGTCCCAGCAACTATTACGTTGGGGACAAGAGCATTTTTGTTGCCTGTCCCCAGAAATAGAAAGGGGTAAATAAAATGGCAAAAGAAATTCCGTACAAGATTTATCTCACTGAGGCAGAGCTGCCCAAAGCCTGGTACAATGTCCGCGCGGATATGAAGACGGACCACCGTCCCATCCTGCACCCAGGCACCTTAAAGCCCGTGGCGGCGGAGGACCTCACTCCCGTATTCTGCGAGGAGCTGGTAAAGCAGGAGCTCAATTCAACTGACAGGTACATCGAGATTCCCGAGGAGATACGCGACTTTTACAAGATGTACCGCCCCTCCCCGCTGGTTCGCGCCTACTGCCTTGAAAAGGCGCTGGGCACTCCCGCGAAGATTTACTACAAGTATGAGGGCGGCAACACCTCGGGTAGCCACAAGCTCAATTCTGCCATCGCCCAGGCGTATTACGCCAAGAAGCAGGGCCTCAAGGGCGTGACGACCGAGACCGGGGCCGGCCAATGGGGAACGGCAGTGTCCATGGCCTGCAGCTACTTCGGGCTGGACCTGCGCGTTTATATGGTAAAGGTCTCCTATGAGCAAAAGCCCTACCGCAAGGCGGTAATGGAGACCTACGGCGCTAAAATATTCGCCTCGCCCTCGAATACCACCGAGGCGGGCAGAAAGATACTCGCCGAATTTCCCGACACTACGGGCAGCCTCGGCTGCGCCATCTCCGAGGCCGTCGAGGCGGCACTCACGACCGAGGGCTATCGCTATGTGCTCGGAAGCGTTCTAAACCAGGTCCTTCTCCACCAGTCTATAATCGGCCTTGAGGCCAAGACCGCCATGCTCAAGTACGACGAATACCCGGACATAGTAATCGGTTCGGCCGGCGGCGGTTCAAACCTCGGGGGACTTATGGCCCCGTTTATGGAGGATAAGCTCGCGGGAAGACGCGCCCCGCACTTCATTGCGGTCGAGCCCGCCTCCTGCCCCTCAATGACCAGGGGAAAATTTGCCTACGACTTCTGCGACACCGGAAAGGTGACGCCGCTAGCCAAGATGTACACGCTCGGCTCGGCCTTCATCCCGTCGGCCAACCACGCCGGCGGACTGCGCTACCACGGCATGAGCCCGATACTCTCACAGCTATACCACGACGGCTTCCTCGACGAGGCGAGAGCCGTGGAACAGACCTCGGTGTTCGACGCAGCAGTCCAGTTTGCAAGGGTTGAGGGCATACTTCCCGCGCCTGAGAGCGCACATGCAATCCGAGTGGCTATCGACGAGGCGATTAAGTGCAAAGAGAGCGGCGAAGAAAAGACCATACTCTTCGGCCTGACCGGAACCGGCTACTTCGACCTTTCCGCCTACATGGCCTACAATGAGGGAAAAATGTCCGACTACATCCCCACGGACGAGGACCTCGAAAGGGGCTTTGCGAGCATTCCTTCGCTCCCGGGCATTCAGTAATAATAAAACCAAAGCAAGAGGTGACGGGTGGTAAATCCCGTCACCTGATTTTTTCTTTTATTACTATTTATTACTTTTTTCTTCGTCATAAGGATGCTATAATGTGCATAATATGTCCATCGTAGCTCGCCTGAACACAGTATAAATCAAAGGCAAAATAACTGAATGAAAGGATAATGTGAGTTGAAAAGAAAAGTATTATCACTGCTGCTCTGCGCGCTCCTGATTGCCGGTCTAACCTTCGGATGCGCGAACAAGAAAGCGCCGCCCCTCAAGGATACGTTTTTTGAAATCGCCGATAGCGTCAGCAAGCTCGAGGAAATCGGCTTTGACGCCTCGCTCAGCATGAGCATCCCCACTGATTCCGAGAGCAATTATACAAGCATTATGGGCGATATTACCGATGCAAAGCTGAGCATAAGCGGCAGCTCCTCAAAGTTCTTTAACCAGTTTGCATGCGAAATCGTGGCCACGGTAAGGGGCTCGCAGGGCGAATCCACACTGAAGGTCACGGACATACTTTTCGACGATAGCGGACTGTATATTAACCTGCGCACGCTTTTCAACCTGTTAAGCTTAAGTCAGGGCATCGGAGGCCCCTACGATGCTCTGTTTAATTCGGACTATCTGGGGATAACACCCGAGGACCTGTCAGCATTTACCGGAATGCCTTTGTCCAATCTGCAAGACAAGGAGAATCTGCCGAAGAACCAGGAACTCAACAACCACATGCTCAAGGTGTTTAGAGACTCCCTGAAGGCTGAGAACTTTAAAGAAGAGGGCGGCATTTACACCCTGACCCTGAACTCATCTGATTTGGCCGAGATTGCAAAGGCCTTTGCCTCCGACGTGGAAACCAACGCCGGCATATATGCCGACGCCCTGCTCGAAACGGCGGCTGTAAGCCCGGGGTATCTCGCTATATTAGGGCTTGAGAAGGAAAACCCAAGCCGCGACGAGGTTATTGCCTTCGTAAAAGAAAAGGCGGCCGAGCTGTCTTCAGATTTGGCGCAGGATACGAGCATAGGTACTTCCAGCCTGCTCATCTCGCTCGGCAAGGGCAAGGCCGACAAGTCCTACGACATACGAGTGTCGCTCACGGCTCCCGAAGAAGATATTGACATAAAAGCCGACATCTCTCTTGCCGAGGTCGGAACGGAGAAAATAACACCGCCCACAGATTACGTTAAATTTGACGATTTTTTGTCTATCTTTTTGATGTAAGCTAAACCCCACACCGGTTTAAATTAAAAATTAAGCCCCAATTGCAGGGCGGCTTTTCGCCGGCTGGCATTGGGGTTTTTTATATGCGCTTAAAGCTCTTATCGAGAGTGTTCTTCGTAAGTTCGACCGACACGGGCCTGCCGTGCGGGCAGTATTTTATCTCGCCCGACATAACGGCGGAAACAAGGGGCTGGTACTCCTCGGGCTGCGAGAGCTTCCCCGCCTTTATTGCGGCCTTGCAGGCTATGCTCGCTAGTATCTCGTCCCTGACGCCTAAACTCCCCGGCCTTTTTCCCAGCCTTATCTCCTCGCAGATTTCGGTCAGCAGCGCCGTTATGTCCGAAATCTCGATTCCTTCCGGCGCGCTGTTTACGGCCAAAGCCCCGCCGCCATAATCCTCAATCTCAAAGCCCATTTCATTGAGCAGCTCGCGACTACACAGAAGCTCCGAGGCTTCCTCGCGCCCCACCCGGGCGATATAGGGCGTAAGCAGGGTCTGCGTCATCACCCCTGCCCCGCTTGCTTTGAGGCGGTCGAAGAGCATCCGCTCGTGGGCTGCGTGCTTGTCGATAAGAAAGAGGCTCTCGCCACGCTCTGCGATTATGTATGAGCCCATCGCCTCGCCGATTATGCGAAAGGGGGTTTTTTCGGGCGCGGGCTCCCCTTCCGGCGGCGCTTCTTCGACGGGTTCTTCCTCCTGTGTTTTAGCCACGCCGTAGAGTATTTTAATCTGCTCAAAGGTCTCTGGCTGCAAAGGCTTGCTGCTCTCAGGCGGCCTAATACTTGTCTTAAAAGTAACGCCCGCGTTATAGGGCGTTTCTCTGACCTTATCCTCATGCTCACCCAAGGCGGGCGGCGTTACTTCCTTCATTGCCTCCGTTGCAGGCTTTGTAGTGGAAGACTCGTGGCGCGAGGGCCCTATTTCCACCCGGGGAACCATCGTCTCGCCGTCGAGCGCGGCCTTCACGGCGTAATGCACGGTATCGAAAACCTGGCGCTCGCTTAAGAACTTAACTTCCGTCTTGGCGGGGTGGACGTTTACGTCGACCGCGGCAGGGTTTATGTTTATGTAGAGAACGCAGGAGGGAAAGCGCACTGTGAAAATCCTGCTTTTGTAAGCCTGCTCGAGCGCCGCCTGAAGTAGCGCGGATTTTACGAATCTCCCGTTTATAAAGAAAAACTGGTGGCTCCTGTTGCCCCGCGCCGCCTCGGGCGAGCAGACATAGCCATGGGCGGAGATGCCCTCGCCAGAAAACCGCGCTTCAAGCAGGGAGCTGGCAAACCCGCGCCCAAGCACGGAGTAGATGCAGGAATCCACCCGACCGTCCCCTGGGGTTTGGAACTCCTCCTTGTCGTCCTTTATAAAACGCAGCGAGACCTCGGGGTGCGACAGGGCGCAGCGCACAACTGCAGCCGACACCGCGGCGGCTTCGGCAGAATCCTTCTTCATGAACTTCAGCCTGGCCGGGGTGTTGAAAAACAGGTCGCGGATGATTATCGTCGTGCCCTCGGGGCAGCCGACCGGCGAAATGTCGAGGACCTTGCCGCCCTCGAGAGAAATATATGTGCCCTCGCCGGCCCCCCGCTCCCTTGTAAACATCTCCACGCGGGACACCGCCGCTATGGCGGCGAGGGCTTCGCCGCGAAAGCCGAGGGTCTTTATTGAAGAAAGTTCCTCCTCTCTCAGGAGCTTGCTCGTTGCGTGCCGCAAAAAGGCGGTGGGAACGTCCTCCGGGGCTATCCCGCAGCCGTTGTCGGTCACGCGTATATAGGTCATACCGCCGTTTTTTATCTCCACCGTCACGGCACTTGCGCCCGCGTCAATCGAGTTTTCGCACAGCTCCTTGACCACCGAGGCGGGGCGCTCTACCACCTCTCCCGCGGCAATCAGGTCCGCCATATGCTGCGGCATTTCAAATATTTTTGCCATCTTATCCTCCAAACCGGGGAAAACTAATTGCTGCTTATCTGTAGCTTATCTCTAGGCCCTTTGCAAGGCGGGGGTCCACGTCTATCCTCACCTTGTCGCCGTTTTGGCTGTCGGTGGACGTGACATTTATAACCATGAAGTTCATGCCGACTCCGCCCATAATCCTTGCCCTTTCCGGGCCAATCTTTACAACAGGCCTGTTTTGCTTAAGCCGCCTGCCTATGAGGGCGGCAAGGCGCGAGAACGGCCCCCTGAGGCTTACGTCGGAGCAGTCGGGACCAAGGCCGACACCGTTGTACCAGCCCACCGGCACCACGGCGGTTTTCAGGGGCTTTTTGATTTTCCGCCCGCCGCCCGCGCCTATTTTCCCGCCGGCCGGATGCCATTTTACCTCCTCGAGCCCTGCTTCGATATAACCGACCTTCCTGAGCCCGAAGTTCTCCTTGCCGGAAAGCCTCCCGATAAGGGCGCTGCCGGGGCAGACCGCGTCAAGGTTGCAAAAATCGTACCTGAATAGCGCGACGGAGTCGGCGGCGTGGGCAATGCCGGTTTCAAAGCCGGCCTCGTTGATTTTGGCTATGACCTCCCGAAAGCCTTCAAGCTCTTCCCGCGCCTGCTTCTCCTTTTTCAGGGCGTCCGAAAAGCGCATGTAAATGCCGGACACCGCGAGGTTTGACATATAGTTGTATATCGAAAGAATCTTGTCAATCTCGTTCGGGCGGAAGCCGTAATGCCCGAGGCCCATATCAACTTTTACATGCACCTCCGCCACCATGCCCAGACTCTCGGCTATGCCGTTAATGGCAGCCGCGGCCTCGTGGGAGCCGCAGGTCAAAATGGCCCTGTTTTCAATAAGCTTTTTAATCTCCGTTGGGTCGAGAGTGGAGCGCAGCATGAGAATATTTTCCTCCTCAAAGCCCTCGTCACGCAAAGACACAACGTCCCCTGTCTCCGATACCGCGAAGGAGCCAATACCCTCCTCGCGCAAAAGCCTTGCCGCCTCCAAAAGGCCCATGCCCTGGGCGTTGGCGCTAAGATTTGCGATTATCTGGGCACCGTCCGCCCTCTGCTTAATAAGCTGCAAGTTGAATGTGACATCCTGCCTGTCAATGACCAGTGTCTTCATAGGCGCAGCCCCTTTTTTCAAAGTTATTTTCCAAAGTTTATTAGTTTCGGCTTTCTTCTACCAGTATAACTACTTCCCGACAATTCGTCAAACACCGGTTGTATATTTCCCTCTAAAATGTTAAAATAGTGTACTATTATGTGATCGGAGAAACTTACCTTGAAACGCATGGAAGCATCTGAATACGAATTTGAGAGCCAAGTTGATATAATGGACAAAATAGCGGCGAGAAACAGCCTGCTCCCCTCGCCTCCGAAAGCCTATGTGGATACCTACGGCTGCCAGCAGAACGAGGCGGACAGCGAGCGGCTGCGCGGAATGCTCAGCCGCATGGGATACGTGTTCACTCAGAACGAATTTGAAGCCGACGTGGCGCTTATCAACACCTGCGCGGTTCGCGAGCACGCCGAGATGCGCATTCTCGGCAACGTCGGCGCGCTCGTCCACGCCAAGAAAGCGCGAAAGGACATGATTATAGCAGTCTGCGGCTGTATGGTCCAGCAGGAGCACATGGCTGAGAAGATAAAAAAATCCTACCCGCATGTGGACCTAGTGTTCGGGACACACGAGCTGCAAAACTTCCCGGAGCTGCTTGAGCGCCTGCTTCTTGCGCCCAAGCGCAGGCGGGTCTTCGCAGTCAGCGACTCGGAAGGGCGCATATCAGAGGGGCTCCCCGTCCACAGGGACAGGGGCGTCAAGTCCTGGCTGCCTGTAATGTACGGCTGCAACAACTTCTGCTCCTACTGCATCGTGCCCTATGTGCGCGGCAGGGAGCGAAGCCGCCTGCCCGAGAACGTAATCGCCGAGGCAAGGGAAATCATAGCCTCAGGCTACAAGGACATCACACTTCTGGGCCAGAACGTAAACTCCTACGGCAAAGACCTCGGAACAGGCGTCGATTTTGCCTACCTCATTGAGGAAATAAACAAAATCGAGGGCGAGTTCGTCATACGCTTTATGACCAGCCACCCGAAGGACGCGACAAGGCGGCTTTTCGAGACGATGGCGGCCTGCGAGAAGGCCGCAAGGCATATCCACCTGCCCTTCCAGGCGGGCAATACCCGCGTCCTCAAGGCGATGAACCGCGGCTATACAAAGGAGCAGTATCTAGACCTCATTGCAATGGCAAAGGAGATAATACCCGACATCGTGCTTACAAGCGACGTAATCGTTGGCTTCCCCGGGGAGACCGACGAGGAGTTTGAGGACACTCTGGACGTCATCAGGAAAGTGCGCTTTGATTCGCTGTTTACGTTTATATATTCAAAGAGAAAAGGCACCCCCGCCGCCGAAATGCCCGACCCGTTCACAAGGGAGGAAAAGCAAAAGCGCTTTGACAGGCTCCTTGAGCTTCAAAACGCCATCTCCTCCGAAAAGCACGCCGAGTATGTAGGCAAAACCATGCAAGTGCTTGTCGACGGCGAGGGCGAAGGCGGAGAGTACAACCTGACCGCGCGCACCTCGGGGGGCAGGCTTGTCCATCTCGCGGGCGACAGGGCGCTTATCGGCTCCTTCACCGACGTCGAGATAACAGGCAGCACGAACTGGGCGCTGTTCGGAAAAATCAAGTAGGAGGTGCCGCATGGCGGAACTGACACCTATGATGAGGCAGTACAGGGAGATAAAGAGCCGGACCCCGGACTGCATCTTGTTTTTCAGGCTCGGCGATTTCTACGAGATGTTCGACGAGGACGCCAAGACAGCCTCAAGGGAGCTTGATTTGACGCTCACGACAAGGGACAGGGGCAAGGAACCCGAGGACCAGACACCCATGTGCGGCGTGCCCTACCACTCGAGCGAGGCCTATATAGCAAGGCTGCTTGCCAAGGGTTATAAGGTAGCCATCTGCGAGCAGATGGAGGACCCCGCCCTCGCCAAAGGGCTTGTGTCCCGCGAGGTCGTGCGAATAATTACACCCGGGACCGTTATAGACAGCTCCATGCTCGATGAAAACAAGCCCAACTATATTGCCTCCGTCTATCTTGACTCAAGGGGCGGCGCCGTATGCTTTGCCGATATTTCCACCGGAGAGTTTTCGCTCGCGGAGTTCTCACAGAAGGCCGAATCGCATATAGTAAACGAGCTTAGTCGCTACCGTCCCGCCGAGGCTGTTATTAACTCCGGCGCGGCGCAAAGCTCCGCCGTGACCGGGACAATCAAGGCTCTTCCGAGCTGTCCCTTCCAGGTATCGGACGAGCGCTTCGATTTTATGTTGGGCGCGGCGAGAATATGCGAACAGTTTTCCGCCTCCGACCTTGACGAGCTCGGCCTAGGCAGTAAGCACTCCGCGGTCTGCGCGGCGGGAGCGCTGCTGTCCTACATACACGAAACGCAGAAAACCGACCTTACGCATATAAACACGATAAACCTGTACACATCCGGGCGCTACATGGAGCTTGACATGCAGACAAGGCGCAATCTGGAGCTGACCGAAACCCTGCGCATGGGGGAAAAGAAGGGCAGCCTTTTATGGGTCATTGACAAGACTAAAACCCCGATGGGCGGAAGGCTCCTGCGCTCCTGGCTCGAAAAGCCGCTGCTCACGCCCGCTGTCATCAAGCGCCGCCTCAACGCGGTAGACGAGCTTTGCAGGGAAAACATAGCAAGAAACGAAATCATGCTTAATCTGCGTGAAATCGGGGACATCGAGCGCCTTATCAGCAGGATTGTCTACGGCACAGCCAACTGCCGCGACCTCGTTGCGCTCTCGTCCTCCGTGGCAAAGCTTCCTGTAATAAAGAAGCTCCTTTCCCCGATGAAGTCCTTGGCACTCAGAGAGCTCTCAGCGCTTGACACGCTCGAGGACATAGGCGCGAAAATCGACCGCGCCATTGTCGACGACCCACCTTTTTCCGTTCGCGAGGGTGGTATGATACGCCCGGGATACAGCGAGGAAGTCGACCGCCTGCGCCGCCTTACCGAAAATGTAAGCAGCGAAATCGAGTCGATAGCCCTTTCCGAGCGGGAGAAGACGGGAATAAAAAAACTCAAAGTCGGCTACAACAAAGTGTTCGGCTATTACATCGAAATCCCCCGCTCTCAGAGCTCCGAGGCGCCCGAGAGCTATGTGCGCAAGCAGACGCTTGCCAACTGCGAGCGCTTTATCACACAGGAGCTCAAAGAGCTTGAGGCTTCAATCCTGACAGCACACGAGCGCCTTAAGACCCTCGAATACGAGCTCTTTACCGAGCTGCGCGAGGGCATAGCCGCCGAGGTTGTCCGCATTCAGAAGACAGCGGCGGCGGTGGCTGAGGCCGACGTGCTGGCTTCCCTGGCCGAAACGGCAGTCAGAAACAACTACTGCATGCCCGAGGTGGACCTTTCGGACGTAATCGACATTAAGGAGGGCCGCCACCCTGTTGTTGAGCGCACCCACACAGGCGGGCTTTTTGTACCCAACGACGTCTACCTCGACTGCGGCTCAAACCGCACACTCATTATAACCGGCCCCAACATGGCAGGAAAATCCACCTACATGCGCCAGACCGCGCTTATCGTGCTTATGGCGCAGATAGGCAGCTTCGTCCCCGCGAAATCCGCGCGCATAGGCATTGTCGACAGGATATTCACTCGCATAGGCGCTTCGGACGACCTTGCCGCGGGGCAGTCGACCTTCATGGTGGAGATGCATGAAGTGGCCCAGATTCTCAAAAACGCAAGCCCGAAAAGCCTGCTCGTCCTCGACGAGATTGGCCGCGGGACCTCGACCTTCGACGGTATGGCTATAGCCCGGGCAGTCATGGAATACTGCAACGACAAGACCAGGCTCGGCGCAAAAACCATGTTTGCCACGCACTACCATGAGCTGACGGTCCTGGAAAACGAGCTTGAGGGCGTAAAAAACTATAATATTTCCGCGAAAAAGCGCGGGGACGAGGTCATATTCTTACGGAAAATAGTGCCCGGCGGCGCCGACGACAGCTTCGGAATTGAGGTCGCAAAGCTTGCCGGGGTCCCCGACTACGTCATACGCAGGGCTAAGACCGTGCTTGCCTCCCTCGAGGGCGACGCGCCCAGGGGTAAGAAGAAGCTTTTGCCGATTTTAGAGGGCGATAGCGGCCAGCTTTCGCTTGAGAATATGGCCGCCGACGCCATAGCCGAGCGCCTTCGAATGACGGACCTTGACACTATTACTCCACTGGAGGCAATGAACCTGCTCTACGAGCTGAAACGGAGTGTGGAATAATTTGAATCATGTCCAACCTATAGGCAAAAAGGAGCTGATATTCGGGCTTATCTTCCTTCCCATATACATTTTCGTCCTGCCAGTGGCGATAGGATATGCCTCCTTAGATTTTTTCGAGTTTTTCAAAATCAGCCCCTCGGCCGCCCATGTCACGCTGCTGTACTATTTCGTCTCCCTAATATTCATTCTAATCATCCTGGGTTCATTTCTCAAGGAGTCCTTTTTTGCCTTTTTCGGAAGATTGGGCAGCTCCCTGCACGCTACATTTATGGGCTATATGATTTACGTCGCGCTATTATACGCCGTGTCAATTCTTATATCAATCCTCATCATACAGCAGACCCCCAATCCCAACAACGAGGCCGTCCAGAACCTGCTGCAGCAAAACTCCAGAGCCATGATGATGTCCTCTCTACTCCTTGCCCCGATAGTGGAGGAGACACTCTTCCGCGGTTTGGTTTTCGCACCCCTGCTAAAGGTAAACCGCATTGCCGCATATGCGCTGTCCTTTCTGATTTTCGCCTTTTACCACATCTGGCAGTACGTTCTCTCAGGGCTGACGCCGCAGTTTTTCATCTATCTCCTCCAATACCTGCCCGGCTCAATCG
Organism: Clostridiales bacterium; assembly: GCA_012838345.1. Lineage (GTDB taxonomy): Bacteria > Bacillota > Clostridia > Oscillospirales > Oscillospiraceae > DUPK01. The sequence continues at coordinate 59,121 of DUPK01000021.1, forward strand.
TTCTTTCATGGTCCTATGAAAAAAGCGGAACCATATGGTCGCCAATTCTGCTGCATGCGCTTATAAACGCTGCGGCCATACGCTCCTTTTAATATAATTGTCTAAACTTATCTAAATTTGAACTAATTTTTGACCTTTTTTGGACTATATATAGAAATTGCTTTTTCCCGCTTGTTAGAAGTTAAGTCATATGCTATATTTTGTGATGTTCGGCCACCGAACATCATTTTATTTTTTATATGATATATCTTATAAGATATTTTATGTAATAATTATTCAATTAAGAGGGGCCATCGTTAAATGGAAAATCTCAAGACACGCAAGGATTTAAAAAGCATAATCTCTTTCTTTGCAGCGGTATTCTTAGTCTTTCTCTCCCGAATACTCCCACTGCCCGAAGGGCTTACGCGGGAAGGCCTAACGTCCATCGTACTGCTCGTTGCGGCCATAGTGCTCTGGGTCACCGAGGCGATGGACCTTGCAGCAATCACGATAATGATTGTTGCGACTATTCCTTTCTTTAAAATTATGCCCGCCAGCAGCATGTTCTCAAGTTTTGCCGGCAGCGTGTTTTTCTTCGTGCTTGCGACCTTTGCCCTTACAGCGGCTCTTGCAAGCAGCACATTGCCTACACGCATAGCTGGCCTCATACTACGCTGGTCAGGCCAGAACTCCAAGAAGCTTGTAATCGGCTTTACACTGGGTACGGCCATCCTTTCGGCCATCATGTCCAACGTACCTACCTGTGCTCTTTTCGCCTCCCTTGCCATAGCCATTCTCAAGACGGACGGGGACCCCAAGCCCGGCACGTCCAGGCTCGGCAAGGCGCTGATGATAGGCGTTCCCGCGGGCTCGGTAATCGGCGGATTTATCACCCCCGCCGGCGGCCCCACGAACGTTCTGGCCATTGAAATACTTGAAAAAACCGGTTATAACGTCACCTTCCTTGACTGGATGATAATAGGGCTTCCGCTTGCGCTAATAAGCTGCATAATTGTCTCTGTCTGGCTCGGGATAGTCTTCCGCCCGGAGCCCATATCCGAGGAAGCGCTTGAAAAGGCGAAGCAGATGGTTAAAGATGCGGGCCCCATGTCCGCCCGTGAAAAGAAGATGCTTGTAATCATCTTCCTTATGTTCGTATTCTGGATTTCCAGCACATGGGTTCCTGCCTTTAACACCACTCTCATCGCCCTGCTCGGCATGTGCGCTTTCTTCCTGCCCGGCGTCAGGGTTCTCACCTGGGACCAGTTCACGAAAAACTCAAGCTGGGACGCGCTGTTCATGATAGGCGGCGTAGGCGCTCTTGCCCAGGCAATCTTGGACAGCGGGGCGGCCACCTGGCTTGTAAACACCCTGCTTTCAGGCGCAGCTTCCTGGTCTCCTGTGGTAGTCTACATAGTAATCTCAGCAGTTATCTGCGTACTGCACATCCTGATTCCCTCGGGGCCTGCGGTTGCCGGCCTTGCTGTTATGCCCATGATACTTTTTGCGGAAAGCGCCGGCGTAAATCCCATCGCGGCAGCGGTCCTTACGGCCTTCTGGGGCGGAGTTACCTTTATGCTTCCGATGGACGCCGTGCCCATGCTGACTTACGGTTACGGGTATTACAAGATACCCGACATGCTCAAATTCGGGTGGCTGCCGAGCATTGTGATAATAGTTATCGCCGGTCTTTTCATCCCCTTTGCGCTTGGAATCCTGGGTTATTAATTAACAGCAATACAAAAAATCCCCCGTCCTTTTGGTCGGGGGATTGTCTTTTCGGCAAAACGATTATATTATAACCGCCTGCTCCTTTTCGATTATCACTTTTCCATCCTCAGCTTTTGCAATCAGCTTGTCGCCGGCCTTTATCTTGCCCTCAAGCAACATTTCGGCTATAACGTCCTCGACACTGCCCTGAATGGTGCGGCGCAGCGGCCTTGCCCCGTAGACGGGGTCGAAGCCCTTCTCCGCGAGAAGCTCCAGGGCCGAATCGGCATAGCGGAGCTTCAGGCCCAGCTTTTCCATGCGCCTGCCCACCTCGGCGAGCATATTTCCCGCAATTTCGCGGATATTCTCGCGGCTGAGGCGGTGGAAGACTATGATTTCGTCAACCCTGTTCAGAAACTCCGGCTTAAATGTACGGCGCAGCTCCTTCATTACCTCTTCGCGGATTTCCTTGGCGCTGTCTTCGCCACTCTCTTCCTGAGCGCTGAAGCCAAGGCGCTTTCTGGTCTCGGTAATGTTTTTGGCGCCGACGTTCGAGGTCATCACTATTATGGTGTTTTTGAAGTCGACAACCCTGCCCTGAGAGTCGGTCAGCCTTCCGTCCTCCATAACCTGGAGCATGATGTTGAAGACATCCTCGTGCGCCTTTTCGATTTCGTCGAACAGAATTACAGAATAGGGCTTGCGGCGCACTTTCTCGGTGAGCTGTCCGCCCTCGTCATAACCGACATAGCCCGGAGGCGAGCCGATTAGCTTGGACACGGTGTGTCTTTCCATGTACTCGGACATATCTACGCGTATCATCGCATCCTCGTCGCCGAACATGGCCTCTGCAAGGGCCCTGCAAAGCTCGGTTTTTCCGACGCCGGTCGGTCCGAGGAAAATGAAGGTGCCTATCGGGCGCTTCGGGTCTTTAAGGCCCACCCTGCCGCGCCTTATGGCCTTGGCCACGGCCTCGACGGCCTCGTCCTGGCCTATGACACGCCTGTGGAGTATCTCCTCCATCTTGAGAAGCCTCTCGCTCTCATCCTGCGTGAGCGCGGTCACGGGGACGCCTGTCCAACTGGATACAACCGCCGCTATGTCCTCCTTAGTTACGCTTGAGCGCATACCCATGTTTCCGCTTTCCCACTTTTTCCTCGTCTCGGCAAGATCTGCCCTGAGCTTCTTTTCCTTGTCCCTGAGCTCCGCCGCCTTTTCGAAATTTTGGCTGCGGACGGCCTCCTCCTTCTCCTTGGCGATGGCCTGTATCCTCTCCTCCGCCTCCTTGAGGTCGGGCGGCGGCGTGAGGCTCTCAAGGCGCACCCGGCTGGCAGCCTCATCTATGAGGTCTATGGCTTTGTCCGGCAGGAAGCGGTCGTTGATATAGCGGCTTGACAGGCTCACGGCGGCCTCTATGGCCTCATCGCTGATTTTAATCTTGTGGTGAGCCTCATACCTGTCCCGCAGCCCCTGTAAAATCTGGACGCTCTCCTCCTCAGTCGGCTCGTTGACCATTACGGGCTGGAACCTTCGCTCTAAAGCCGCGTCCTTTTCAATGTGCTTGCGGTATTCGTTTAATGTGGTGGCGCCGATTACCTGCATCTCTCCTCTGCCGAGTGCGGGCTTTATTATGTTTGCAGCGTCTATCGCGCCCTCCGCCGCACCCGCGCCGATTATCGTGTGCAGCTCGTCGATAAAGAGTATAATATCGTTTGCCTTCTGTACCTCTTCGATAGCAGATTTTATGCGCTCTTCAAAGTCGCCGCGGTACTTTGTTCCCGCAAGCATGCCGGACAGGTCGAGCGTGATTATGTGCTTACCCTTCAAGTTCTCCGGCACATCGCCCGTGACAATCCTCTGCGCAAGGCCCTCGGCTATAGCGGTCTTGCCGACGCCGGGCTCTCCGATTAGAACGGGGTTATTCTTAGTTCTGCGGCTTAATATCTGGATAACCCTGGATATTTCGTTGTCCCTTCCCACCACGGGATCCAAAAGGCCCTTTGACGCCGCTTCGGTGAGGTTGCGGCCGAACTGGTCAAGGGTTTTCGTATCGGTTCGCTTCGTGTAGGTATAGCCCTTAGTCGCCTGAGCCTTGGGACGGTACTCCGTGGATGAGAATACGTTTATGATGTCAGTGTAGAGCTTGTTGAGGTCGGCGCCGGTCGATGTTATGAGCCTCGCGGCGACGCTGTCATACTCGCGCAGTATTCCCATAAGAAGATGCTCTGTCCCGATGTAGCTGTGTCCGAGCCGTGCGGCATCCGCCGCTGCAAGTTCTATTATCCTTTTGGCGCGGGGAGTGAGTCCCTGCGAGGGCTGCTGATTTCCGCCGCTGCCGACATTCTTTTCTATAAGCTCCTGAATGAAAGCGCCGTCAAGCCCGGCCTCTCTGAGCACCTTTGCGGCTATGCCCCCGCCCTCTCTCGACAGCCCGAGCAGGATATGCTCGCTTCCTATATAACTGTGGCCCAGCTCGGCCGCAGCGCTGTAGGCGAGATTGAGAGCTTTTTTGGCGCGCTCGGTGAATCTATCTTCATATCTCATAAATTATGAGCCTCCTTTCGTAAATAAACGCATAATGCGGCCTAACGGGCCTCAAATGCACGTTTTTGCTAGCCCAAAAGCGGGTTTTCCCGCTGAAAGTGTCCGTTTTAAAACCCGGGGACGGGTTGTTCGCCCGTCCCGGGAAATTTCGCTTAGGTTTAATCCTTCTTCTTCTCCAGCTCACGAATCTGATCGCGGAGCTCCGCAGCCCTCTCGTATTCCTCCGCCTTAACGGCATTGTTCAGCTGCTCGCGCAGGGCGTTGAGCTCGCGACGGCGGCTGAGCTCAGCGTCCGGAGTTGCGGTGACCTTCTCCTTCCCGGCCTCCTCGTCGCTGCGAACGAACATCTCCACCATCGACGGCCCGATAGCAGGCATCACAAATCCGTTAAAGTCGGAGAAGAAGCCCCGGGTCATCGGTGTAAAGAAGTTGGAGAACATGGTATCGAACATGCTTCCGAAACCGTTTCCGAGCATGCCGCCACCAAACAGACTGTTTCCGAACATGCTCTTTCCAAAAAACTCGTTTCCGAACACGCTGTTTCCAAAAAGTTTTTCCGCCGTAATACCAGCCTTCTGGGCGCACTCAGCGCACAGATGTGTCTCGGTTATCTGTCCGTTAATATTTGCCTTGTAGTGAAAAGTAGTATTATTATTTCCGCATCTGCTGCATTTCATAAATATTTCCCTCCATTCAAACTGAATTGATAAGCATATGCTTCATTATACTTGCCCTGACGGTGTTTCTTGCCTCGGGCTGCACAGGCCTGAGCGCGTTGTCGCTTATGGCCGAGCTTATCAGCTTTGCCGCTTCTTTACTGAGCACACCCCCGTGGGAGGCGTTTGACAAAAGGGCCTTCGCCGTGTTGAAGTCAATCTCATCGCCCACCGCGTTTACGGTGTGCATAAGAAGCTGCTTACCAGTAGTCTGTATCCTGGTAATCCTGATATATCCGCTGCCGCCACGGCGACTTTCGACAATGTAGCCGTGCTCAGGTGAAAATCTCGTGGAAATCACATAGTTTATCTGGCTGGGCACGCAGTTGAAGCGTTGAGCAAGCTCCGCTCTCTGCATCTCGACAATACCGCCTGCCTCCTCCATAATCTCACTGATAAAACCAGCGATCACATCACTGATTCCCATGTTGACCACCTCCGTTTGACTTTGACTATCTTTAACCTTTCGCTGCTATTTTAAACCACCGGCGCTCAAACATCAAGGCCCGATTTGACCTTCCCTGATTAATAATATGCCATTCTGGGCACATTAGCTCACTCAATCAAACTTTTTTTAGGTTTTTTGAAGTTTTTTTCGCTATTGCTTTAATTTTTGTCCAGAGTTTAAAAATACAATTGCTTTTTCAGAGCTTTATGGTACAATTTTATTCATAAAAATAACGGAGGTGTCTATTGTGGCATTTGTCATCAGCTCTGAATGTGTATCCTGCGGGGCCTGCGCCGAGAACTGTCCCGTAAACGCTATTTCAGAGGGTGAAACTCAGTACATAATTGATGCGGATGTTTGCGTCGATTGCGGCGCTTGCGCAGCTAGCTGCCCTGCCGATGCTATTTCTGAGGGCTAATACATCAAATCGTAAAGGGCGGTATGCTTTAGGCATATCGCTCTTCGATTATATATCTGGAGAAGGCGGTTAAAATGGAACAAGATCAGCTATGGAGCGGTGGCCCTGTCCTGCTCCAATCCGAAAACGTATTTAAACTGGGCACGGATTCCGTGCTGCTCTCTGATTTTGCGCTTGATATAAGGGCGCAGCGCGCTGTGGACTTAGGCTGCGGCTGCGGCGTAATTGCGATAGCGCTGGCCTGTCAAAAGGATATTAAGGTTGACGCAATAGACATTTCGGAGGCGGCAGCCGAGCTTACACGCAGGAACGTCAGTCTAAACGGCCTTGAGGAAAAAGTCAAGGTTATATGCGGCGACGTCCGGAGACACCGCGAGTTTTTTGAGGCCGGGGCATACGATTTGGTGGTCACAAACCCTCCCTACTTTGCCGGCGGCAGCGGCAAGACGGCAAAGGAGGAGGCGAAAGCTTTGGCTCGGGACGAGCGCGAGTGCACCCTATCGGACATTGTAGAGGCTGCCGCATATCTTATCAGATGGGGCGGGAGCTTTGCCATCGTGTACCGTCCGGAGCGTCTGAGCGAGCTCTTTTGCGCTATGACGGCGGCAGGAATTGAGCCTAAGCGGCTTCGCATGGTGCAGTATAAGGTATACTCCGCCCCGAACATGGTGCTCGTTGAGGGCCGCAGAGGCGGAAGGCCGGGGCTCAAAATTGAGCCGCCGCTTATAATGACGCACCTCGACGGCACTGATACCGAAGAGATAAAGCGGATTTACCGCAGAACATAAGATCACGACCCGCCGCTGGAAGGAGGTTTATTGATGGCAGGCTGTCTTTATATTGTTGCAACGCCGATAGGAAACCTCGGCGACATAAGCAGGCGCTGCATCGAGACACTTCAGGCGGTGGATTTTATCGCTGCCGAGGATACGCGCGTTACGGTAAAGCTCCTCAACCACCTCGGCATAAAAAAACCGATGGTGAGCTACTTTGAGCACAACAAGGTTGAGAGCGGGGCAAAGATACTCGAGCGGCTCTTAGCCGGTGAAAGCTGCGCGCTTGTCACGGACGCGGGCACCCCGGCGATAAGCGACCCGGGGGAAGACCTAGTCACGCTCTGCGTAGAAAACCGCGTTGAAGTCGTGAGTATCCCCGGTTGCTGCGCCCTTATATCGGCGCTTACGGTCTCGGGGCTGAAAACCGGCCGCTTTACCTTTGAGGGCTTCCTCTCGACGAGTAGAAAGAGCAGGGCGGAGCATCTTGAGTCACTTAAAAACGAGCAGCGCACGATGGTTTTCTACGAGGCTCCGCACAAGCTGCGCTCTACACTCTCAGACATGGCGGCTACCTTCGGCGGCGAGCGGCGGATTTCGCTCTGCCGCGAGCTTACAAAAGTGCATGAAGAAACGCTCCGCATGACGCTCAAGGAGGCCATGGACTACTACGCCGAAAATACGCCCAAGGGCGAGTTTGTGCTGGTCATTGAGGGCGCAAAGCCCGCCGAGAAAGCCACGACGAGCCTTGAAGAAGCCCTTGAGCGCATAGAGGAGCTGCGCGAGGTGGGCATGTCGCTCAAGGACGCGGTCAAAAAGTGCGCGGAGGAAACTGGCCTTCAGAAAAACGAGCTTTACAAAGCGGCGCTGGGGAAATAACGAATAAAAACAGCGGGGCTGTCTTGCTAAGACATGCACTTGTCAAGTAAAAGTAGACACATTAAAAGCCCAGTTCGGACTTGTACCGGACTGGGCTTTTATA
>DUPK01000022.1 GCA_012838345.1 Clostridiales bacterium
GTAGGAAGACGGTTTTTGTCGCGAGCGGAGACCTGTCCCACAAGCTCAAGGAGGACGGGCCTTACGGTTTTGCCGAGGACGGGCCCGAATTTGACAGGAGGATAATGGACACCCTAAGTAGCGGAGACTTCATAAAGATGTTCGACTTCACGCCGGCATTCTGCGACTCCGCTGGCGAGTGTGGACTGCGCTCCTTTATTGTCATGGCAGGGGCCCTAGACGGGCTTGCGGTAAAGCCCAAGAGGTATTCTTATGAAGGCCCGTTCGGAGTGGGTTACGGCGTATGCTCTTTCGAAATAACGGGAGCCGACCCGGAACGGAACTTTGAGCGCATATATCTAGAAAACGAGAGGCGAGAGGCTGAAAAGCGCAAGGCCGAAGAGGACCCGTATGTCCGGCTGGCACGTCTGTCACTTGAGACATATGTCCGTACCGGCAGGCGGGCAAAGCTTCCCGAGGATCTGCCTGAAGAGATGCTTGTGAACAGGGCGGGCGCTTTCGTCTCGATTTACAAGCACGGGCAGCTTCGCGGCTGCATCGGGACGATTGAGCCTGTGACAAGCTGCGTGGCTGAGGAGATTATGCGCAACGCGATAAGCTCCGGAACGGAGGACCCGAGGTTTGACAGCGTTAGGGAATCAGAACTTGACGACCTTGTATACAGCGTGGACGTCCTGATGAAGCCCGAGCCGGTGCAGTCAATTTCGGAACTGGACGTGAAGCGATACGGCGTCATCGTTTCAAAGGGATTCAGGCGCGGGCTGCTGCTTCCGAACCTTGACGGGGTAAACGATGTCGAAACCCAGCTCCGAATAGCAAAGCAAAAGGCCGGGATACGCGCTGACGATGACGATGTGACAATAGAGCGCTTTGAGGTGGTGCGCCATAAATGAAGATGAAGTGCGGGATTTGTCACCATAACTGTAACCTTGCCGAAGGTCAGCTTGGTGTTTGCCGGGCAAGGAGGAACAGGGGCGGCCAGATAATATGCGAAAACTACGGCCGCATAACGTCAATCGCACTTGACCCCATTGAAAAGAAGCCGTTATACAGGTTTAAACCCGGCGGCAGGATACTTTCCGTCGGAAGCTACGGGTGCAACATGCGCTGCCTCAACTGCCAGAACTGTGAAATATCCATGGCGGATCCCGACGAGGATGGCGGCATGGTGCTCTGGAACGAAATAACTCCCGAGGAACTCGTGGGGCGCGCGGTTGAGCTTACGCCGCACGGAAACGTCGGGCTTGCATACACCTACAACGAACCGTTCATAGGCTACGAGTTTGTTATGGACTGCGCAAGGCTCATCCGCGAAAACGGGCTTTCTAACGTAGCGGTGACGAACGGTTGCGTTTGCGAGCAGCCCCTCCTCGAAATACTGCCATACTTCGATGCGATGAACATTGACCTTAAGTCGTTCAGTCCTGACTTCTACAGGCGCATGGGCGGCGACCTTGACACCGTGCGAAATACCATTAAAATTGCGGCAAAGCGCTGCCACGTCGAAGTGACTACACTCATAATACCCGGTGAAAACGACACCGACGAGGAGATGGAAGAGATTGCGTCATGGCTCTCCGGTGTGGATATGGACATCACATTGCACGTGACGCGGTTTTTCCCCGCATGGAAAATGACAGACAGGCCGCCCACACCCGTTGACAGGGTTTACGGCTTGGCCAGGGTTGCGAAACGGCACCTGAAGAACGTCTTTGTGGGCAATTGCTGATATTAGCCGGTATATGGGAGAATAGCCATTTTTATTTAATGGAGGTCATTTTTACGTGACTTATACAGGACAAAATAAGCTGGAACTATTTACGGATAACGCACGAGTCATCAAGAAAGAATTTACTTGGCAAAATACCTTAACTAAGCGACTGGCAGCACTTCTGTATGCGCTGGAGGGCAGAACGGTTGATTGTGATGCAATCCGGATGTGCCTCGACTTGATTAAGCAGAACACCGGCGCATTCTCTACCTTTCGGGGGAAAATGGCATTATGCGTTGCGGCACTGCTCTCGTTGTCTCCCAATCCGCAGGAGGTATTCAGCGAAACTCTGAAGGTGTACGACTTGCTGAAAGGCGTTAAACTCCGCGCTTCAGACTATCTTGTGCTTGCCGCATATCAGATTGCATCGCAGTCTGACGCTTCTGATTATTGGAATGTCGTAACCCGCACTCGGAGCTTTTACGATGGAATGAAAGCCCGCCATTTTTTCAATACCGGGCAGGATGATTATATCTTTACGGCTATGTTGGGGCTTACGGACTTGGACGCTGCGGCGGGAGTGGAGCGCATTGAGCAGCTTTACAGCCGACTGAAAGGTGAGTTTTGGGGTAAAAACAGCGTTCAGGCTTTGGCGCAGGTGCTGGTACTCGGAGAATCGGACGTTAGCATTGCTAATCGGGTTCTTGTATTACGGGATACGCTTAGGGCACAGAAAATCAAGTTGGATAAAACCTATACACTGCCGGTCTTGGGAATTCTTGCCATGCTGCCGGTGGAGATTGACACGATTGTCCGTGATATAGGTGTAGTACAGGGTACCTTGAGGGCGCAAAAAGGATTTGGCTCGCTGTCCGTCACAACGCAGGAGCTGCTTCTGTATGCGGCATCAATTGTAGCGTGTGAGTATGCCGAGAGCGTAAAAGACGGGGTACTGACGGCAACGCTTTCGACCAGTATCACAAATATTATTATCGCGCAGCAAGCCGCCATGATAGCAGCGATTTCCGCCTCCGCCACAGCGTCGGCAGCGTCGTCATAGACTCTGTATCAAAGATAAGGCGTATTAGACAAACTCCGATTTGTATATAAACATGAATTTTTGGGAACTTATGTCGTGGCTAATGACAACAAACAATTCATTTTATACCTCCATTATCTCCAAAGCGTGAAAGTGAGTAGGCATTAAACGGCAGCTAACCCCAATTGGCTATATAATATATGGATATTGCTTCAAGCAAGACAGGTTAAGCGGAAGGATATTAAATGAACAGAGTTAAGACTTTAAATACCCGCAGGCTTTCTGTTGCCGGATTTTCATTTCTCTTTGCCTATATTCTGTCGTTTCAGTTTGAGGGGCAGGTGCTGTACAGCCTGCTTGAACTGCGTGGAACAGAGGCTGACCTTTACATAATGGTTGCGATTATCGCGCATTTTGCGGGACTTTTTACCTGCGGCTTTTTTGTCAAATCGCAGACGGCTGCCAAAAGCATGACACTCGTCGGAATGAGCTGAACATCTGACAGGGCTGGTGAGCTGGTATTGGGCCGTGCCCTATATCGTGGCGCTTGCTATTATGCGTAACCTACCTATGAAATCAAAGCGTTCCAGAATTTTGTATATTGGAATGGCAATGATTATGGGAGCGTTCCCGGTGCACGTTTTTGCGTGAAGTGCGGCATAGCTCTGCGAAGCAATTAAAATGCTTGTTGAAACGAGGGAGAAAAACGATAGGACACACAATATATGGCAAAGCCAGTTAATATGTGCTAAAATGCATGAAGAATGACGAAGCTATGATAAAATGGAAGCTGATTAAATGAGTAAAGATGAGTTCAGTGAAAAGATTGGGCGATTGACAAGAAGCAAAACATACCTGCAATTCTGTAAAGAGGTATATGGCTATAATGAATACCTCTTTAATATGATGGATAGGGAGCAAATAGATTTTGTATTAAACTCAATTCCTATATCCTCGGAGGATACCATTCTAGACTTAGGTTGCGGGTCAGGCGGCATTCTCAATCTGTTAGTTGCTAAATACAGATGCCACGGAATAGGGATAGATCAATTAGACAGGGATATTCTGAAGACCCATGGAAAAACAACCTACATCCGCGCTGATATAGACAGAATATCAAATTGCAATTTAAAGCCTTCAATCATACTCTCAATTGACAGCCTTTATTTTAGCAAAGATCTGAATCATCTGGTTATGCAACTGGTCAATACGGGGAGCCAAAAAATGTATTTCTTCTATTCGCAATATCTGTTTGATGAAGAAACAGGAGATAAAAACATTCTTCGGAGTAATAATACCAAAATTGCTGAAGCTCTCCGTAATAATGGAATTCCTTTCAGGACAATCGATTATAGTAAGAACGAACGCATATTATATAACAAATCTTTGGAAGCCCTCCAAAAGTATAAAGAAGCTTTTGAGGCTGAGGGAAATGCGGATTTATATGAGCAGAAATACAAGGAAGATCTGTTGGGAATGGAACTGTATCAAAAAGGCCTAGCCAGCAGATATCTGTATATAATTGATTAGCTTAATACATTACTGAACGGCTCTAATTAAAGATAGAGCGCTCAGACAAAATAAGCACAAATATCAAGTACAAAAGTGTTATAGTCGTTTGATACCCATATACATTGCATTCGGTTGTGGAGTTGGAATGCTAGCTTCTTTTTTAAGCAGCTTACATATCTTGATTGCTATAATCGGCGGCGCAGCTTTGGGTTTATAGTTCGGCTCTATTGCGTCAATGCTGTTCGGTAAGGGGAATCGACACAAAAAGGCAGAGTCTGAGTATGAAAAAGAAATGGATCAAGCATATAAAGGTTTTTCTCTGCGTTTTTGCTATATGTACTATCGCATTATATGGTGCATGGCGGGTATGGTTTAATCCCTACCGGGGGACGGTGAGCGCCTTTAGGCAATCCGAAAAGCTGGATACCGTCCTCACCGGAATGAATGCTGCGGAGGATTTAGAGTATATCGTGAAGCGGCTGCAGGAGCGTCACCCGGCTTGCGTATCCGATCTGCCTGAAGCAGTTCGGAATGCATATGAGCGGGAGTATGCAGAGCTTTCCGAATCGGCAGAAGTTACTGTCCTGTCTCTGTGGCAAAGTGCATCTCGAGTTCTTTCATGCCTTGATGATGCCCACACCACGGTACGTGTGTACTATGAGGATACAAAGCTTCTTCCTTTATTGTTTTCATGGGAAGGACAGCACTTGATCTGCTCGGGCGGCGAATATGATGGATATACTGTTAATAAGATAGGCGGCGTTCCGGTTACTCAGCTTTATGAACGGTTCCGGGAGAAGTTTTCCTATGAACTTGACGCCTGGGCCCGTCATGCCTTTGCTTCACGCATCAATCGCAGCGATTATCTGGCTTTCGTAGGCATAGATATCGGACAGGGGGTCGAGATTTCTCTGAAACGGCAAAATGGCGAGAGTACCGTCAACAAAGCTTTTGAACTGCAGGAAAATGAGATAGCTTTGCCGCTTGAAACGGAGACTTTCTGCGACTATTCGGTGGACAGGAAATACGGTGTCGGCATTTTCACGCTTCGGGAATGTATCTTTGACAGCACATATAAGACTGCGCTGAAGGATTTCTTTACATCTGTGTGTGATGAGGGAGTCAACAGCGTTATCGTAGACTTGCGAGGCAATCCAGGCGGAAATTCATTGGTCGCTAACGAGTTTCTTCGTTACCTTCCAGTGGAGAGCTATCAGGTTGGAAGCTCCGCAGTCCGCTTTGGCCCGGTTATTTGGGAAAACCAGCCCAGGCGACAGAAAAATCAGCAAGCGGAGTGTGTGTTTTCAGGAAACGTATATGTACTGACCAGCACGGACAGCTTTAGTGCAGCTATGGACTTTGCGACGCTGCTTTCAGACAACAGGCTATGTACAGTGGTTGGAGAGATTCCTGGCAATATGCCTTCTTCCTATGGTGATATACTGTGTTTTCAGACACCGAATGCACTGCTTGCCTTCACCGTGTCTTATAAATATTTTACACGGCCTGACGCCTCTAAATCCAAGTTGCCGCTTATTCCGGATATACAGGTTCCTGCTCGTGACGCTTTGGGGGAAGCGAAACGGCTGATTAACAAGGATTGAATCAAATCATCTGTTAAGTACATGTACACCAATAAACCAAATGCGAAGTAGAAAATAGAACTAGAAGACCCGATGTTTACGTAATGGAGCCTCATTGTCGTTAGAATGAGGCGTTTTCTGTATTTAATGGGTCCTTTGGGCAGATTTATAAATTAACCTTATGACTGCGATTAAAATTGATCGATGCCGCCTTTGCGGTTGTGATTAATTGCGCTGATATACTTGAGATGAGTTAATGCGGATGCCACTCCACTCCGGGAAATGGGGCTGTTACTCGACTTAAATGACGAGAGAATATCAATATACCTTATCTTCTGATTGACATAAGGTAAATATGGATTTATATTATGAAAGTGTTGAGTCGTCCATTACAAAGTGAGGCAGGAGAGAGATTCTATGGATAACAAACTGGAACGCAAATACGGCCTGTTTACGGCTATATGCATGGTGGTAGGCATCGTCATAGGTTCAGGTGTCTTTTTCAAGGCTCAGACCATCCTGACTAAGACCAGCGGCAATATGCCTCTGGGCATCCTGGCTTGGGCAGTTGGCGGCGCTATTATGCTGGTGTGTCTGCTGACCTTCGCGTTTATGGCGCAGAAATATGAACTGGTCAACGGTTTAGTGGACTATGCCGAAGCCACCATGGGATCGCGGTACGGATATTATATGGGCTGGTTTGCTACAACCATCTACTACCCCGCCATGACTTCAGCCTTGGGCTGGTTATCTGCCCGATATACATTAGTGTTCATCACATCAGTTAATCCCAATTTTCCAATGACAATTCCCGCCGCCGAGGGCGGCTGTATCATTGGCCCGGAGTGTATGGCCCTGACCTTATTCTATCTGTGCGCTGCATATGCGGTAAATGCTCTGTCCCCCCGACTGGCCGGCAAGCTGCAGACCAGTACAACTGTCATTAAGCTGATTCCCTTGGGATTGATGGCAGTGGTGGGAATAATCTACGGATTGGCCAGCGGAACACTGACTAATAATTTCTCTACGATAGCTCAGACGGAAGGCTTCTCATCAAACCCACTGTTCGCAGCGGTGACCGCTACTGCCTTCGCGTATGAGGGTTGGATCATTGCCACCTCAATCAATTCCGAACTAAAAGACTCCAAACGAAACCTGCCCCGGGCGCTGACGTTGGGCGGAATTATCATTATTGCGGTTTATATTCTCTACTATGTCGGCGTGGCTGGTGGCGCGACCAACCAGCAACTCATCGATCAGGGCGCCACAGTGGCCTTTACCAATATTTTCGGTAAAGTGCTTGGCAACATTCTCAACCTGTTTATAGCCATTTCCTGCATCGGTACTATGAACGGCCTGATGCTGGGCTGCTGCCGAGGCATGTATTCCTTAGCTGTCCGCGGCCGAGGTCCTGCACCCGATGCCTTTTCTCAGGTAGACAGCCGCACCAATATGCCAAACAATTCAGCGGTGTTTGCTCTGCTGATTACCGCGGCGTGGTTCCTTTATTTTTATCTGTCCAACCTTGCCGGTACTTGGACAGGTCCCTTTGTTTTCGATTCAACGGAACTGCCCATCATCACCATCTATCTGATGTACCTGCCAATGTTCATCCAGTGGATGAGAAAGGAGAAAGATCAGTCGGTAGTACGGCGCTTTGTGCTGCCTATCTTAGCTTTCTGCGGCTCGGTGTTTATGGTGGTGGCCTGCATTATCAGTCACAAGTGGGCATGCTTCTGGTATCTTATCGTCTTTGCGGTGGTGATGGCTATCGGCGGGGTGCTGGACAAGTCGAAAAAACAGAAAAAATCATAAATTACAACGGCCCGCGGCGTGGACGCGTCTACATATCATTTTCATTTTATTAACCTATGCAGAATAATCTATAAGCAAGTGTTCAGATCTGGTTTCTATGGCAGATTTTTTGGCGATTTCTTTTGGAGGGAGAGCCATGGTTTTTCGGGAGCCGCTAGAGGAGATCATCAGGCGTAGGTACTCGGTGCGCACCTATAATGGAAAGCCTATCCAGAAGCAGGTGCAAGAGGAAATTGTGGAATATATCAAGTCACTATCCAGCCCATTTCCTGCAAAACCCTCGTTCAAACTGATTGAGACGGATCTCTCGGAGGGCGGAGCGAGGCTGGGTACCTATGGGATGATTAAGAACGCATCCTATTATATTGTTTCCCAAGTTACAGATGAGCCCTATGCTATCGAAGCCCTTGGGTACGAACTTGAAAAGCTGATTTTGTTCTTGACGACACTTAATCTCGGCACATGTTGGCTCGGCGGAACCTTCAAGCGCAGCGAGATTTGGAGGGCTCTGGGCGAATCGGAAAGAGCATTTATTCCTGCGATTACACCGGTGGGCTATTATGAAAGAAAGGACCTGCGCGAAAACCTTATACGCGGCCTTGTTCGGGCAGATTCACGCAAGCCATGGGAAACCTTGTTTTTCGACGGTGATTTTCGGGCACTGCTTACACCAGAAAAGGCTGGCCACTATGCTTTCCCCCTCGAGATGGTGCGGCTTGGGCCTTCAGCCTCAAACAAGCAGCCCTGGCGATTAGTCAGAGAATCAGGCAGGTATCATTTTTTTGAGCAGAAAACGCCTCGTTACAGCGACATGTTCAATTTTGATATGCAGAGCATTGACATGGGCATAGCTGCCTGCCATTTCCACCTCGCAGCGATGGAAAAAGGCCTCGGAGGAAAGTTTGAGCTGGACGCCGCACCGCAGCTTGCTCTTCCGGAGAATACCGTCTACAAGTTTTCCTGGATCCCGGATTGAGCCTCCCCTTATTATCAGAATTATAAAAAAGCAGCCTAGGTAAAATGAACCGTCCCTAGATTATAATGGAGATGAATAATAATCTTCCCTCATGTAGAAAAAAGAATCAAAATGCAAACTGGCACCGCTGGAATTGCGGTGCCAGTTTTGGTTTTGCTTTGAATGCGTTTGTGGTTTTAGAAGTAGTAATAATAGGGTCTGAGTAAAATTCTGTGTAATTTCATTCCTTGTAGCAAGAAATATCAGTTGGCTTCGTATGAAAAGCGGCTTCATCTTTTCCTTTGCATTCAGGACATTCCGCGTCTAATTTACCTTCGCAGTAATCACTGCCTTCTACTTCACATTCCGGGCATTTGATCATGCCAGAGCCATCACAATTTGCACATGTACCAGTCCAAGCTTCTTCGTAACAATGTTCGCCTTTATTAATTATTATACCTCCATATATAGCTCCATAGCTTCATTCTAGGCTATAATACTGCATGTTACCTTACAAATTTTAAGGCCAGCATTATGATTATATTTCTTACTCATCAATTTCAATCACTTCAAAATCCACATCATCTTCTTCATCAAGGGGATAGTCCCCTGGGTTAGACATATTCAATATCTCACCACCCAGGTGGTATTCGCTGATTGCTTCTAAAGCGTATTCTTCTGCCTCGGCTTCCGTATCGAACACACCATCCAATTCTTCTATAGTCCCGTCCGAGAATACTAGTTTGACTTTAAACATTTTGTCTCCCTCCATTTAATCTGATCATAATTGTCACAAATCCGTTTGCACATCAAAAACAACACAATACTGGTCGTCGTTTTGCTGGATGGTACGCTTGCTCCAAATTCCACTGTTCTTGTTGATGCTTATTGCAAGTTCCATTTTTTTCATCTAAACACTTCCGGCAGTATCGACGCAATTTTGATTCTCTAAAGCGAATAGTACATCAATTGTTGTCAGAATGCAATTTGTCTTTTCGAGCTAGAATAAAAGTTGATATGCACACCAGATAGGAATTTTATTTCAACGCATGTCTGTGGGCGTGTCATTTCTTCGCCGTACTTCGTTATTATTTATAGCTTGAAGTGCTAAGATGTTCCGGCAAGGAGCCGACCACAATCAGTTCCTTATCTTCGTCGTACAGAAAATAAATCCTAAGGAGATTTGCACTATCATTTCCTACCTTCAAATGATAATCGAGCAGGGATTCCACTGGCTTTCCTTTATATCCGATCTTGTACTTTATTTTATACTCTTTGGGGTACATACCCACAGCAGGGCCCCTTGTCAGCACTATTTCAAAATTCCTGTTGTATTTTTTTGAACTCCTTAAACGCCTTTCGTCCTCATTAATATTCCCACGCAATTCATCCCTGAAATCGGTAGCCAAATGCTCCAGGGCATCGCAGACAAGCGGCAGGTTTACCTTTTCCGGCGTAATTTTCCTCATCATATCCTTTGCCCTCTCATGGAGAATGAGCTTGCCGCTTAAATACTTTTCGACCCATTCGATAACCCCATCAGGCCTTTGCGGCCGGTTCAGCAAAGCCTCATAACGCTTTATTTCCTCGTCTTTGACCTTCAGCATTTCCTTATGTTTTTGTTCTGCATCATCCAGTTGCCTTAAGACCGCTTTCTTTTCCTCGTTTAATTCGTCAATTACCCGGTTTAATCGTGTGATTTTGCTATCCTTCTCCCAAATCTTTTTCCTGTATTCATCTAATTCATTATCTTTATCCCTAATTTTTTCTATGTAATAATCGGCCAGTTCTTCTTTGGAACGCGTGGCCATTATTATTTTATTTCGCTCCAGTTCCTTGGCCTTTGGCACAAACACGCAGTTGCTGAAGGCCATATCCTTTCCTCTGGCATAGGTTTGAATGAAAAGGTCCAGCTCTGCTCTGACCTTTTCCGGATTCCGTTTAATTTCAAGGTATTTAAAGCGCCTGATGTCTCCCCCAAATTTTCTGGGCTCGATTATTATGATTTCTCCGTTACCTGTTTCCTGACCTGTGTTCTTGTAAAACTCCGCTCTTAGAGATGCCGGCAGAATAAAGAACTGAGCATAGCCCATTCTGTAACGAATTAGGTCGGTTAGGTCCAAGGGTATACAGGGATTATCTTGAACGGGTTTTTCCGGCACCATTTCAAGCTCAAGCCTACTTTGGGCAGGTATCCTGAGACCGGAGTAAAGATCCGATATTTCCGGAAACTCAGGGACGCACTTCTTTTCCTGGCTGTGCTCCGAGATAATCACTGCGGGCAGCATTCTCTCCTTGTCTGTAAGCCAGGTCTTCAGACGTTTCAAGTCAGAAACGCTTTCAAGCAAACGCGCTTTTTCGATTAGCTGCCATGTCTGGTAAAGCCTGATTAGAGGGTTTCTTACAAGTTGTTTTATAAAAGCATATCGGAAGACCTCACATGAGCTTTCCGTCCCCTCCGGTTCCGAGACGACGGTCTTAAATCCGCATTCTACATCCCCGTTTACCACAACATAGGAGATGTTTGTTTCAATAAGCCTTCCGGGTACAGGCATCCTCTCAGGGTTAAGCTCCCCCGGTTTTGTCCCCAAGTCGGGCTCCGTCAACTGCAGCGTCCATGTTTTACTGTCCGGAAGCCAGACAATCTTTAGCTTGTAGCCCACATCAAGATGAAACGATTTAAGGGAGCCGAGCTCAAAGTCAAAAAAACATGACGGTTCGGGCATATCCAACTCTTTCGGCAGCTCAAACGCCCGAAACCTCTGTCTCAGCCATCGCATCGTTTCCAAGATTACAATTTTAAGTACGGATTCTGTGTCTATACCGCATCCGCTTGCCAGCGCATGAAGCTGAAATGTCGGATATTTTACGTTCGGCAGAAGTAATAAAGGCTGGTAATTGGGTGCCGTATCGTTGTGCAGTTGCAATTATGCCCACCTCTTTTTCAAGTTCCCTAACGATAGTGTATTTTCTGCTGTTATATAGCTTAGCGAATGTTCCCAATGCTATATATTGTAAATTATACTATAAATCTATAATATGTGGAATAGATTCACCCAGGTCACTGCCTGACGGTTAAGACTTTTCCCCAAAAACCTATGTGTTGAATTGAGGATACGTGGTCTCCTCATAAAGAATAAATATCGCCTGAAATAAAAAACTTGTGTCTTACGAAACATATACGATAAAATTTTAGAGCTAGATAAATCAGATTGGTTTGGGGGACAAAATATGAAGCGTTTTATTACATCCGTCCTCTGCCTTGCCCTGCTGGCCATTTGACAGCAACATAATCTTTCATATTGCTTGCCAAAAGATTCTATGCTAATCTAATGCTGATATAATGGTCACTAACAATATGTAAATGAGGGACGTCATGCGATACGAAGGCGCAATATACAGACCGCCAAGCGAGGCGCAAAGTTTGATTCTGCAGGCCACGATAGGCTGTAGCCACAATAATTGCACGTTCTGCAACTCATTCAGAGATAAGAAGTTCCGAATCAGGTCTACTTCCGAACTGGAAGAGGATCTGACCATAGCAAGACGCTATTACAAGTATGTAAGAAGAGTATATCTTGCCGACGGCAATGCATTCTGTATACCGTCAGAGTGGCTTCTTGAAATCCTGCGAATAATTAAAAAACTATTTCCAGAATGCGAAAGGGTCAGCACCCACGCCTGTGTCCAGGATGTGCTTGCGAAAACCTCTGAGGAGCTTATCGCCCTGCGCGAGATGGGAATGGGTATTATCTATATGGGCGGCGAGTCGGGGAATCAGGAAATATTGGACATGGTAAAAAAGGGGATAACCCGCGCCGAACTGATAGCGGCGGCTCGTAAGCTCAGAGCCGCGGGGATGCTGTCTTCGGTAACGTTTATTTCCGGATTGGGTGGAAGGCGCCTGTGGCGCGAGCACGCAATCGACACGGGCACGGTTATCAGCGAAATGGAGCCCGACTATGCCAGCCTTTTGACCTTGATTCTCGAACCGGGAATGCCTCTTTTTGACGATTTGCATGGCGGCAGATTTGAGCTTTTATCGCCGCAAGAAGTGCTTCAGGAGACAAAACTGCTGATTGAAAACATAAACCTGGAAAAAGACTGTGTTTTCAGAAGCAATCACGCTTCAAACTACCTAGCTTTAAAGGGCACCTTACCTCGTGACAAGGATAGCATTCTAAATCAGCTCTCGTCGGCCAAGTGGCTGAAACCGGAAGAATTTAGAATGCTTTAATCTAGAAGCTTATATTAATACCGAACGAAGCAGGATATCCAGAAAGCGATGGCTTAAGGGGGTAAAATATGGGAACGGAGTTCAATTATTTTCATGATATAATTCCGCAGGACGTGTATTCCAGAACGAAGGCCTCAATCTGCCGATATATTGCCGTCTTCGAGCCGAAAGAGTTTACCTTGGGGAAAGTACTGTATGCTGACGATTATCATTTCATTTTTTATTTGGGAAATCCGCCCGCTACACGGATAAATGATGTCGAGTACCGGGTAAAAAAGGGTGATATGCTGGCAGTTAAGCCCTGGGACAGGGTATACGGCGTTCCCGGCAATGACGAGGAGTATGGCAAATACCTGCATATCGCCGTGAAGAGGGAGTTTTTCACGGAAATAGCCGCCGAAATGGCAGGGAAGGAAGCCTTTGAATTCAAACGCGTCCATGGCCGTTTCAGCAGCCGTCTGCTCGATTTAATAGGCGAGTTACAGTTGGAGATTATGAATTACGGCGAGGCCTATCCAAAAATGCTCCAAAGCCTCTCTACGCAAATCGTTTTTCAGGCAATCCGCGATTTACATACCGAGCAGAAAAAAAGCAGGCATAA
>DUPK01000023.1 GCA_012838345.1 Clostridiales bacterium
AGCCCGTTCTGGGTCGCCAACCTCTGGCGGCCAAGCTGCCGGAGGAATATGCTGTTATAGCTCAGGAGGCAGAGCACATCCTTGGTAAGGATGAGGTCGGCAGTTCGAATCTGCCTAACAGCTCCAATTTTTTGAGCACAAAACCGCCCTTTTTGGGCGGTTTTGTGCTATTATAACTTATTATGATATACTATTCTTGTTTAATGACCTCATCTCCATTAAGCTTATTCATCATCGAGCAATTAATTGATTAGTTATCATGGTTTATCTTTTCTAAATGTTGAGACCTCCTTTATGTTATATAATTTGCAATCAAATATGTAAAACAGTATAATCATATAAAATTACTTGTTAAGTACCTTACATATAGAAAAAGATAGTAGGGATGATATCAAATGCAACAGGAACGAAGTATTCGCAGAGCGACGATGAATGACTTAAACCGCATGCTTGAAATATATGAATTAGCCCGTAAACAGATGCGATTAAACGGAAATCCAAATCAATGGAAAAACTATCCATCCAAGGAACTGCTGGAAGAGGATATCAAAAGCGGTATAAGCTATGTAATTGAATCTGACTCTAAAGTAATTGGAACTTTTGTTTTTATAATAGGTAAAGACCCAACTTATCGGGTGATCGAGAAGGGCAGCTGGCTGAATTCCGAGCCATATGGGACAATCCATCGTATTGCAAGCGATGGTACACATAAGGGACTGTTTAAACTGGTTGAGGAGTATTGCTCACAGCAGATTGATAATATTCGTATAGATACACATGAAGATAATAAGATCATGCGGTATATCTTAGAAAAATCAGGATTCTTAAAATGTGGTATTATTTATACTTATGATGGATCTCCAAGAATTGCATATCAAAAAGTATACTAAGGTTATCTGAAACAACAGTCGATATGCAGAGGTCTGTATGCGATTTACATCGATAAAACAGTAGGGGCGGAGGAGTCGAGGGAAACGCCGGCACCCAGTTCGGCACGAAACTTGCAGGAATATTTGTGGGCTGGGCTCGGGCTGGTCCTTAAGTTCCTGAGCAGGAAATTAAATGTACACCGGGAGAGTATCAAAGGATATTCTCCCGGCTTTTGTTTGAAATTTAGTCGGACACCAGGCGCTTTTCACCGGCAAGCTTTTGTATAGGGGCTATGTCTTGGGTTACCTCCACAGTGCCCAGGTATTCGCTCTTCTCGTCCCGAACGGCAAAGTAGCGTATATAAATGTAGTAGTCGCCCTTTTTTATCCAGAAATCCTCGTGGTCCTTACTGCCGCTTTTGAAATCGGAAACAATGCCCTCGACAATGTTCATGCTGGCGGGCGGGTGGCAGTTTACGACCTTGCGGCCCAAAACCGCCGTGGTTCTGGGGAAGAACCTGTGGGCGCCCTGGGAGAAGTATTTTACCACGTCGTTCTTGTCCACATAGGTGATGTCAAAGGGCAGAGTGTTCAGCATTGCCGTAAGTTCGTGCACCGTAAAGCTTCCCGAGGGCAGGGAAATCCTACCTTCCTCCGCTGCGGGCTTGTCTGCAACCGGCTGCTTTTTTCTTACCGGCTCCCATCTGGGCGGCTCGTCTATAAGGCAAAAGCCTAATTCATAGCTTTCGTCGGCAATATTTTTCCACTCGTCCGTGGTCAGGTGCTCCGCAAGCATTGGAAGCAGGATGTTTTCTTCCTTGTAGACCATCTCGGTGACCTTTTCAATAGCGGTCTCCGCCTTTTCCTTCAACTGCCGCAGGTCAGCGTCTTCCCGTTCGAGCATTGAGGAAACTCCCTTGATAAGGCCGCGAATCTCGTCGTCCACGCCCCACATGACCTTCGGAGGAGCACAGATGCCGCACTTCTCAAGGTATGGAAACATCAGGTTTTCCTTCTTGAGATAATGGATATTGATTTCGCCCAGCAGGTCAAAATCCTCCGCCAGGCCCTTTAGTTTATCGACGGACAAGGAGTTGAGTTTGGGCTTGATTCGGGTTTCAATAAGCTCCTTGAGTGCGAGGTTTTCCGCCTTTAGGGTGTTCGCCGGGTGGCCCGGAAGCTGCGTCAGGTCCACCTTCGGCTCCTCAATGTAGCCTTTGAAAACCGCCGCATGTACATCACAAAGCCGATGAACCTCTTCCACAGGTACGCCCTCTGCTATAAGGGCCTGCTCCGCCGCTGAAATCTCAAACGAGGAAACGCCTTCAAAGGCTTCCTCGAACTGCTGCTTGACCTCGTCCGCCGTCTTTCCTGCATGGAGCTGGGCTATCAAGTCCTTTATAACTTTCTTCCTGTACTCCCTGTTGTTGATTTCCTGACTCATAACGCACTTCCTTTTAATCACTATTTTGTTGAATATATTTTTGCATTTTGTCCCCTTTTTATTTCTAATAATTAAAACCTGTGATAATAAAACTAAGGATATGTTCCTGTTTCATCTCCCGCAGCACCTTAATTTTTCTTGCCTCTATTTTATAATACCAACCTCTTACGAGTGTGATTTATTTAGATGTTACCTGGAATGGCAGAAGGATAGTTCCTTATTGCTTTACTTCCAATACAATTTATGGTAGGATGTTCTCGAAATTTATAATCTGGATTAAGGTGAAGCGGGGGTTCGCTGATTGCCTAACAGAGTTTATTTTCGGCCTGGCAGGAGGCCGGAATCGGGGGCAGATGTTTCGGATTCGGTAGAGGCAGTCAAAGCCCTCGCTTGTTAGCTGATGGCCGCTGGACAACACCGGCCAAATTATTTCCAGCCCTTCGCATCTCTATATCGCAATAACAACTGCAGTCCATTCGAACTGCACGTTTTTTGAATTTTTCATCATATTTATTCCGATTATTGGATAATTTGATAGGCCACTTTCATACTTCCTGCAGTTTTAACACTTACTCAAAATTGCGGCATTGGTGTGCACTGTTGCACAATAATTCATCCAATCATGGCAGTGAAGCACAAAAATAAATCCTCTGGTTAGTTAGCCTTGACCTGTATAGCAGATTATTGTTAATTATATTATTATAAACCGAAATTAAAATCGGCATTACCGAACAGCCCGTGTCCTGAAAGAAGCGCAGAGGGCTGACAATCAGATATTCAGGCAATGACTTCTTCGATAAGACCTGCTACTTGAAGGATGTGATAATCGCTATTGAGGCAGTTGTGAGAATGTACATGATAATATACATACTGCACACTGTAGACAAAGGCTTTGCAGAATGAGCTGAAAACCAGAACGACCAACAAAATAATATAGATTTAAAATGTTATATTTGGGAGAGGTTGTATGAACAAGAAATTCTTTTGCAAAGACAGAATACTTGCCGTGATACTGCTTGTGATTTCTGGATTCTTTGCTTTGCAGGCAAACATGCTCCCTGCAAGCAATCTCCAGAAGGATCCGGGTCCCAAGATTTTCCCGTGGATAGGTTGCGGCATACTTGCATTATGCGCGGTTTATCTTCTTATCAACCCCGGTGCTGACGGCAAGAAGATGAATCTGTCAAAGGAAGAGTGGAAGCGTCTCGGAG
>DUPK01000024.1 GCA_012838345.1 Clostridiales bacterium
CCTCCGAGGTCTGGATGTTCTCTATGAAAAGCTCGGGGATAGTGAGAACGTGCGGGCTGCCGTCGCAGAGTATCGCGACGCGGCCCTCTAGGAGCCTGCCCGCCACGACGTCGGGCTTCTGCGTCATACCTATGCCAGAGACGGGCGAATAAGTGTTTTCCTCGATATACTGCTCGATATAGCCGGTCTCCAAAATGGCGTCGGCGTCGATTTTTGAGAGCCTTCGCCTCAGCTCCTCGAGGATGACTGTGTTTACTATCCCGTCTATATAGGCGACGCATATATCGGTGTTTGTGACCTTCCCGAGCGTCATGCTCTCAAATACAAGGTCCGGCGTTTTCAGCTTTCGCCTGATAAGCGCGGTGTTTGTCCTCAGGTTCTCGGTAAAGCCCTCCTTTGGCCCACGGATAACAGACTCCGCCGAAGGCTCCTCGACCGAGCGCTGCATCCAGTTTTTAAACTCCACTATCCAGGCCTTGCCCTCGCCCTCGAAATAGACCGCGACGTTTCCGTCAAGGACGTCTTCAACGGACTTGGAGTACTTTTCGCTTATGTTGTAGACCGAGGAAATCGCGTTCGACACGTCCCCGTCAAATTGGGGAGAGCGGAGCGGCCTTACTATATCCCTGTCTATGAGGTCCTTGTCCGTCATCCCGTCGACAAAGACGATAAGGGCTTCGCCATGCACGGTCTTGATGGTAGTAATCACCATGTCGGAGCTGTTTTTGAAGGTCGCCTTTACCTTGCTCTCCAGCTCCTTTATGCTGCCGGGTATTGTATCGTTTTGGCCTTTTTGCTCCTGCGCCTGACTGTGCCCCTGTTGCGCCTGCCCGGGGGAAGGGGCTTTCTGCTGGCCCTGTCCCGAATCCTGCTGGTTCTGAGAAGGGGTGCTCTGCTGCCCCGAAACCTCAAACCCCGGCTTACCCGGCGCGAAGGCTTGCCCCGGCTGGGCCTGCTCCGCGCCCTTTTGCTCCTGCCCGGGCTCGGAATTCTGCTCCGGCGCCTGCTTTTCCTTTTTGTCCGGCTTTTTCTTCAGAAACTCGAATATCGTTATCACCCCTGCCGCAGCGAATGTTCACCGATATTATGCTCAACTTAAATTCTAATATGTCAGATTGCGCTCATATATATAGGTGAAAGGTGTTTTTTCTTTTTCGGCGGCTTAAACTGGCGTAAGGCACAAGTTTAATATGGGAGCGTGAAAAAGTTGATTATACATACCGTCTCGCCGGGGGAGAGCGTCTACTCCATAGCGAGGTTCTACGGCGTGTCCCCCTCGGATATAATTCAGGCAAACAGGCTGACCGAGCCCAGCGCCCTCGTCGTCGGTCAGGCTCTCGTCATACCCGGTAACTTTACCGCGCACACGGTTTCCGCGGGCGAGTCGATGTTCACAATCGCGCGCGACTACGGTGTGAGCCTCAGCGCGCTTTTGCGGGCAAACCCGGGGATAACGAACTACGAAAGGCTGCAGATAGGGCAAACGGTTATCGTCCCCGTGCGCGCGCAAAAGCTCGGCACAATCTATGTAAACGGCTACGCCTTCCCCAACATCAGCATGGAGGTCTTGCGCGACACCCTGCCATATCTTACCTACCTTAGCATATTCAGCTATCAGGTGAGACCCGACGGCAGCCTAATCGAGATTAACGACACGCCGCTCATAGAAGCCGCGCGCAGGGCGAACGTCGCACCGATGATGGTTATTACGAACATCGAGGAAGGGGCGAGCTTTTCAAGCGCCCTGGCAAACTCCATCCTCACAAACGAGCAGGTGCAAAACACGCTGATAAACAATATAATCTCGGTGCTCGACAGCAAGAATTATTACGGGCTCGACGTCGATTTCGAGTACATCTACCCACAGGACAGAGAAAATTATAACAATTTCATGAGAAAGCTCTCCTCAAGGCTCAGAGCGCTCGGCTATATTTTGACCGTCGCGCTCGCGCCGAAGCTGAGCGCCGACCAGATGGGCCTGCTCTACGAGGCGCACGATTATCCCGTACAGGGCGCCCTGGTAGACCACGTCATCCTCATGACGTATGAGTGGGGATATACATACGGTCCCGCGATGGCTGTGTCGCCGATTAACATGGTCGCAAGGGTGCTCGACTACGCCGTAACCGCGATTCCGAGCGAGAAAATCCTCATGGGCATGCCGAACTACGGCTATGACTGGACGCTCCCCTTCGTGCAGGGCACGGCGGCACGGACGCTAACGAACACAGGTGCCGTCCGGCAGGCACGAGACGTCGGCGCGAGGATAAGGTACGACACGACATCGCAGGCGCCGTTTTATAATTACTACGACGACCAGAGAAGGCGGCACGAGGTCTGGTTCGACGACGCGCGGAGCATTCAGGCAAGGCTCCGGCTCGTAAATGACTACACCCTCGGCGGCGTCAGCTACTGGACGATAAACACCTTCTTCCCGCAAAACTGGCTCGTGCTCGATTCGATGTACGATGTGAGAAAGGTGATATGAACATAAGGAGAATATGGAGAATAAACAAGCGCGCGGTTAAATACAAGTAGTCATAAAGACAACCTGTGAACCGAGGGTCAGGGTAAACTGAATACGGAACAAATGATATAAAAGACGAACAGACAGCAGGTAAAACTGCCTGTTCGTCTTAACTATTATGCCA
>DUPK01000025.1 GCA_012838345.1 Clostridiales bacterium
GAGCATCCTTTCTGATTGGGTTTGGTCGCTTTTATCTTAAAGGATTTCCTCTTTATGCTCTACCTTTTTTTATGAAAATGTTGGGGCTTGGTTTTCACCACTACCCCAACATTTATTATAGAACCTTTTAATTTATATTTGCGAAGATACACTTTCAGTCACAAACTCTTCTTTATATGATTTATCGCATTCTTTTCAAGTCTTGACACCTGCGCCTGGCTGATACCGACCTCAGCGGCGACTTCCATCTGGGTTTTGCCCTCGTAGAACCTGAGGGCCAGTATGCGCTTTTCGCGTTCGCTGAGTTTTTCAATTGCCTCGTTCAGAGCCAGGCGCTCAAGCCAGCTGGAATCCGTGTTCTTTGTGTCACTCACCTGGTCCATTACGCAGACGGTGTCGCCGCCGTCGTTGAACATCGGCTCGTAGAGCGAGATGGGGTCCATTATCGCGTCCATCGAGAACACAACTTCCTCGCGCTTGATGCCCATCTCTTTCGCTATTTCTTCAACCGAGGGTTCGCGCTGGAGCTCGTTTGTCAGCCGTTCTTTTACCTGAAGCACCCTGTAGGCCATGTCTCGCATGCTGCGGCTGACCCTGATGCTGTTGTTGTCGCGCAGGTAGCGGCGTATTTCGCCAATTATCATAGGCACACCGTAAGTGGAGAAACGGACGTTCTGGTTCATGTCAAAGTTGTCAATGGCTTTAATAAGCCCTATGCAGCCCACCTGAAAAAGGTCGTCGGCATTCTCTCCCCGGCCGGCAAACTTCTGAATTACCGACAGTACCAAGCGCAGATTACCCGAAATCAGCTCCTCTCTAGCTTTCTTGTCGCCCGCTTTATAACGTTTCAGCAGCTCCATTATCTCGCTGTTCTTCAGTACCTTAAGTTTTGCCGTGCTCATTCCGCTTAGTTCTACCTTGCCCTGCATTGCAAAACCTCCCTCGAAAGCTGACTGAATGTCAGTATTTCCCGAGGGAGGTCTTTTAATACGGCCTTATTCTAATAAGCGTGGCTTTACAGGGCATCATATTTGAGCATTTCGCGTTTAAGCCGCAGTATTATTCTCTTTTCAAGCCGCGATATATAGGACTGCGATATTCCCATAAGGTCCGCGACCTCTTTTTGGGTCAGCTCCTTTGTCCCGCCGAGGCCAAAGCGCATTACAATTATGTTTTTCTCGCGCTCCGACAGCTTGGCAAGCGCCTGCATGAGCAGCATTCTGTCCACATCGTCCTCAATCGGGCGCATTATCATGTCGCTTTCCGTGCCGAGGATGTCCGACAAAAGCAGCTCGTTGCCGTCCCAGTCGGTGTTTAGCGGCTCGTCAAAGGAGACCTCGGTCTTCTGATTGTTTGTCTTGCGCAGGTACATGAGTATCTCGTTTTCTATACACCGCGAGGCGTAAGTGGCGAGCTTTATGTTCTTGTCGTTGTCGTAGGTGTTGATGGCCTTTATAAGCCCAATCGTGCCTATCGAAATCAAATCCTCGATGTTTATGCCTGTATTCTCAAATCGGCGCGAAATGTAAACGACAAGCCTGAGATTGCGCTCGATGAGCGTCTGCTTCGCGCTTTGGCTGCCCTGCGCGAGCTCCACAAGAAGCTCCGCCTCCTCGTCTTTGTCAAGCGGCGGCGGCAGGGTGTCGCTCCCTCCGATGTACATTACGACATCGGGCATGCTTAAGCCCAGCTTAATCAGAAGCCGCTCCACAATCTCTCTTATTTTCCTCATGCCCGCACCTCCATAAATTCACTGCCTACGATGGCGGAATATAGGCCGCCTTCCGAAAGCCTTGTGGGCGATATTGCAACCAGCATTCCCGTTTCATCTTTGCCATTTACGGTCACGCTCTCCGGCTTAAAGGCGAGCAGCAGCCCCCTTTTTAACCCCACTGCGCTGTAGGGAATCAGGCGGAAAGCTATATCGCAGCCTGAGAGCTTTTCGAGCATCTGCGTTGAACTCATCTCGGAGCGCAAAGTATCGAGTACATTAGGGCTAAAGAGCGGCGCGAGAGCCTCCACCTCCGCTATCACCACCTTGCCGCCGCCTATCGGGTCCGTAAGCGAATTGCCGGTGTCGATAAGCGAGATAAACTCGGTCTTTTTGCCCGCGTTCTTTATAGCGATTTTCGCAAAACCGCCCGGGCGGCGCCTGCCCAGCTTTTTGAATATAAGCGCAATCACGGCGTAGGAAACGGCGAAGGATGGGAGCAGGACCTTCAGCGACACCGGAACTATCGCCTCATGCGCACCGCCGCCGCCAATCAGCGAAACAGCGAGCACGATGCCGCCGAATGCCGCCGAAACCGCGAAAAAAATCAGCGTGATTCGCAGAAGTCCGCGTTCACGTCCGAAGCAGACAAGCAGCATCAAAACGGCGGCGCCGATTTTAAACCATATGCTGTGCAATGGCGGCTGCGCCATCAGCGCCGCGGCGACCGCGTAAGCTCCGCCGAGGGCAGCACCCAGGAGTATTTTCAGGCGGTTTATGTACACGGCGGCTATTTTTGCGGTCGCAAGCAGAATCAGATAGTTCACCGCAAGGTTGAGCAGGAATAGAATGTCAACGTAGATGACCCGCATTTTATAGCCACCCCTCTCGTCGTAAGGCAAAAAGGACATGGGAGAATAGTCTTGCGATTTCTCATTTCATTCAAGCGGAAAGCTCATCAAGAGGAAAAGCCTGCTGCTTATCTCAGACTTCCCACCCCCTGTCCGTAGTCAATTATATTTCCCTTCCTTAAGCGAAAACCGTCACAATATAGCCCTGAGGAAATTAAAAATCCGCTTCCCCGGTCGGGAGCGGATTTAATGCCCTATACTATTACCTTTCCGTCTCTCTCAATCTTCTTTATGTTCTTCTCCACCTTAGCGCGCGGTAGCATCACCAAATGGCCGCAACCGTCGCAGCGCAGCTTAAAGTCCATGCCTATGCGCGTTACCACCCAGGTGAAGGAGCCGCAGGGGTGCGGTTTTTTCATTGTGAGCCTGTCGTTAATTCTAATATCCATGAGCATCCTCCCCCTATCGTTTCTCAAAATTACATGACGTCCGCCTTATCGGTGGTTATAAAATCACCTTAAAATCTGGGGAAAACGGACTTTTCGGCCTATATAAACACCATCATATATTACTTAAATTGCGGGCATAATAATCCATATCAATTCATCGGAGGTAAACCATGAGCGTACAGCTTCAAGCCCATTTTGAAAATGAAGAGCACGCAAATCTCGCGGTAAACAGGCTGCGGCAAAGCGGCATAATATTCGAGATTCTGGACCTCAAACCCGCGGCCGCCAGATGGAAAGCCGATACCGACACCGAAAGAGTGAGCCCCGCGGCGACGTTCAACAAGGCGCCGGAAGGCTTCGTCACCAGCTACCCCACCGGCATGCCCTTCCAGCACATGTGCGCGAGGGCATTCATGGCCACAAACAGCACAAAGCCCGTAAGACCCCACAGTGCAAACGAAACTCTACTCCGCATAAAGGTGAGCGAAAGGAGCTTCGGCAACGCCCAGAGAATTATACGCCAGGCACAGGGCTATGGAATCAAGGTCTTATCATGAGCCTTTAATCGCGTCCCAGTAGGCCTTGGCCGCCTGCTCGGTCTTATTGTCGCCGTACTCGTAGTAGCGGACGTTTTTCAGCTCGTCGGGCAGGTACTGCTGGCGCACATAGTGGTTCGGGTAGTTGTGGGCGTATTTGTACTTCTCGACCGATTTGGCGTCGGCGCCGTCGGCATGCACGTTTTTTAGGTGCCTCGGAATATCGCCGCCTTTGCCCGCCCTGATATCGGCAAGCGCGGCATAAATCGCGGTTGTGCCGCTGTTTGATTTTGGGGAAGTCGAAAGCAGTATGGTGGCGTCGGCAAGGGGTAGGCATGCCTCGGGAAGCCCGAGCTGCAGCGCGCTGTCGACGCAGGCCTTTACAATCGGTATGCATTGCGGATAGGCAAGGCCTATATCCTCAGCGGCTATCACTAGCAGGCGCCGGCAGGCGGAAATAAGGTCGCCCGCCTCAAGGAGCCTGGCCAGATAATGCAAAGCGGCGTCGGGGTCGGAGCCGCGAATGGACTTCTGGAATGCCGACAGAATGTCGTAATGCCCGTCGCCCTCGCGGTCGTAGCGCATGGCGCTCTTCTGCGAGGCCGCTTTTGCGTCCTCAAGCGTGAGCTTAATCTTCCCAGCGGACTTTTCGGAAACCGTGAACAGCAGCTCGACCGCGTTAATTGCCTTTCGCACATCCCCGCCGCAGGCCGAGGCTATGTGCCCGATTACCCCGTCCTCAGGCTCGGCGGTAAGCTCAAGCCGCTTTTCCATAATGGAGATTGCGCGCCTTATCGCGGGTATTATGTCAACAGGTTTCAGAGGCTTAAATTCAAAGACCGTCGAGCGGCTGAGAATCGCATTGAACACATAGAAGTAGGGGTTCTCCGTTGTCGAGGCTATAAGCGTTATCTTGCCGTTTTCAATGAACTCAAGGAGCGACTGCTGCTGCTTTTTATTGAAGTACTGAATCTCGTCCAGATACAATAGCGCCCCATTCATGGCCATGAAGGTGTCGAGTTCCTCGATTATGGCGCGAATATCCGATAAAGTGGCGGTCGTTGCGTTGAGCTTATATAGCTTTCTGTTCGCGGAAGTCGCGATTATGTTTGCAACCGTGGTCTTCCCTGTGCCGGAGGGGCCGTAAAAAACCAGGTTCGGTATGTTGCCGCTTAAGATTATGCGGCGCAGTATTCCGTTTTCGCCGAGTATATGGCCCTGTCCGACGATTTCATCAAGCGTAGTAGGTCTGATTTCGTCCGCGAGCGGTCTGTACATAGTGTCACCTCCGTATTCTATTGGCTTTATCAGCTTAATTATTACCAGTTTTCGGGGCGGTCTATCGTAAGCGGGGCTGAAAGGCTGCCGGTCCCCTCCCCGGAAACGAGCATTGTGTAAACAAAAGGCGGACTTTAAGTCCGCCTTTTTACGCGCCGATTAAGCGGCCTTTATTTGCTTTTAGGCGTAAAGCGGATACTTTGCGCAGAGAGCGTTTACAGTCTCTCTAATTTTGTCCGCGCTGTTTTCGAAGTCGGTGGCGGCAAGGTACACCATATCGGCAACAACCTTCATGTCCTGCTCCTTAAAGCCCCTTGAGGTAGCCGCCGGGGTGCCGAGCCTTATGCCGCTCGTCACGAATTTGCTTTCAGGGTCATTTGGTATGGCGTTCTTATTTGCCGTTATATACACGCTGTCGAGGCGCTTTTCCATCTCCTTGCCGTTAACCCCGAATTGGCGAAGGTCAACAAGCACCAGATGGTTGTCGGTGCCGTCGGAAACGAGCTTTGCGCCGTTTTCCATGAGGCGCGCGGCCAGTGCCTTGGCGTTTTTGACTATCTGCGCCTGATAGTCCTCAAATTCCGGGCGCAGCGCCTCGCCGAGGGCTATAGCCTTGGCCGCGATAACATGCATCAGAGGCCCTCCCTGAGAGCCGGGGAAAATGGCCTTGTCAATCTTCGCGGCTACCTTCTCGTCGTTTGAAAGGATAAGCCCGCCTCTCGGGCCGCGCAAGGTCTTATGTGTGGTAGTGGTCACAACGTCGGCGTAGGGCACGGGATTGGGATGCTGTTTGCCCGCAACAAGCCCCGCGATATGCGCCATGTCAACCATAAGGTATGCGCCGACCTCTTTGGCAATCTCGGAAAACCTCTCAAAATTAATGAGCCTCGGGTATGAGGAAGCCCCCGCTATAATCATTCTGGGCCTCGTTTTCAGCGCTATTTCGCGCACCTGGTCGTAATCTATCCTGCATGTCTCGGGATCCACGCCGTAGGATACTATATTGTAGTATTTGCCGGAAAAGTTGGCGGGGCTACCGTGTGAGAGGTGTCCGCCATGATCAAGATTCATGCCGAGAACGGTGTCGCCGGGCTCCAGCAGAGCCTGGAAAACAGAGTAGTTTGCCTGCACGCCGCTGTGCGCCTGTACGTTTGCAAATTTCGCGCCGAAGAGCGTTTTCGCGCGCTCAATGGCTAGGGTTTCGACTATGTCCACATATTCGCAGCCGCCGTAATAGCGTTTGCCCGGATAACCTTCGGCATATTTATTCGTAAGCACCGTCGCCATTGCTGCCATAACAGGCTCGCTGAC
Source organism: Clostridiales bacterium (assembly GCA_012838345.1). Lineage (GTDB taxonomy): Bacteria > Bacillota > Clostridia > Oscillospirales > Oscillospiraceae > DUPK01. The sequence continues at coordinate 6,137 of DUPK01000025.1, forward strand.
AAAATTTTCGGACGCTATAAGCTCTATGTTTCTTCTCTGGCGGGCAAACTCCTGCTCTATCGCCTTACCCACCTCGGGGTCATAGTCTGATATGAACGACATGATACTCTTGACCATTCCACTACCTCCAAAAATATTACACCAAGTATGCCTATTATACATAAATTGCTGAATTTTTACAACGCATAAAAGTGGGGAATTTTGTGGCTTCCATCGCACTTTTGTGGTACAATTTTATCAAAAGCGCACTAATACCTATATAGAGAGACGTGAAGTGATTGAATGAATAAAAATTCGTATGTTGAAAAGCTCATAGCGAGGCTGGAGAGGGAATACCCGGCCGCCGAGTGCTCTTTAGACTACAAAAAAGACTATGAGCTTTTATTTGCTACCCGGCTTGCCGCCCAATGCACCGACGAGCGCGTGAATATGATAACGCCCGCTCTTTATAGGGAGTTTCCCTCGCTTGAGGCTTTTGCCGCCGCGGATGTGTCGAGGGTCGAGGAGCTTATCCACTCCTGCGGGTTTTACCGCAGCAAGGCCCGGGACATTGTGCTAGCCGCACAGATGATATTAAGCGAGTTCGGAGGCAGGGTCCCCGACACGATGGAGGATTTGCTAAAGCTCCCCGGAGTCGGCAGGAAAACGGCCAACCTTATATTGGGCGATGTTTACGGCATGCCCGCAGTGGTCGTCGACACGCACTGCATAAGGCTCTCAAACAGGCTCGGCCTTGTGGGAACAAAGGACCCTGTGAAAATTGAAACGGAGCTTAAAGAGCTTCTGCCGCCAGAGAAGTCGAACGATTTTTGTCACAGGCTGGTCCTGCACGGAAGGGCCGTATGCACCGCGAGAAACCCCAAGTGCGAACTCTGCTCACTAGGCGACATCTGCCCGAAGATTATATAAGAGGTATAAAAAGGCATTATTCCGGAGGCTTTCGCCTCCGGAATATCATTTTGATTCCGTCTCGCAGTAAACGCAGCGGTAAATCCCCTCTTCGGGCGAGGTCAGGCGGAACAGGTGGTCTATTTCCCTTTCGCTGGAGGTAATACAGCGCGGATTTTTGCATTTTATGACATTCCTGAGGTCGGTCGGGAGCTTTAGCTTCTTTTTCTCCAGCACCTTTCCGTCTTTGACTATGTTGACGGTTATGTTCGGGTCGAGATAACCGAGCACGTCGAGGTCAAGGTCAATTTCCGCGTCTATCTTTATTATGTCCTTTTTTCCCAGCTTGTTGCTCTTTACGTTTTTTATTATCGCTATGCAGCAGTCCATCTGGTCCAGATTTAGGTAGTGGTATAGCTCCATGCTTTTGCCGGCCTTTATGTGGTCGAGCACAACCCCTGTCTTTATTTCGTCTACGTTCATTTAGACACCTCCAGCAGCTTCATGATAAGCGCCATGCGGATAAACTTGCCGTATTTTACCTGCTTGAAGTAACAGGCGCGTTCGTCCGAGTCCACCTTTGGAGATATTTCGTTCACCCTCGGAAGCGGGTGCATAATTATGGTGTCCGGCTTAGCGTATTCCATCTTTTTGGTGTCCAGAATAAAGGTATCCCTGAGCCTTAAGTAGTCCGCCTCATTGAAAAAGCGCTCTCTCTGCACCCTTGTCATGTAAAGTATATCCGCTTTACCCAGTACGCTCTCCATCTCGTCCGTCTCAACCCACTCGAGCTTTTTCTTTTGCAGTATGCCGACGCGGATATAGTCGGGTATCCTCAGCTCTTCGGGCGATATGAGTATAAATTTCACGTTCTCGTAGCAGGACATGGCTGCAATAAGCGAGTGCACGGTGCGGCCAAACATAAGGTCGCCGCAGAGGGCTATGGTCAAATTGTCGAGCCTTCCCTTCTCCCTTTTTATCGTCAGAAGGTCCGTCAGCGTCTGCGTCGGATGGCTGTGTCCGCCGTCTCCGGCGTTTATTATCGGGACCTCGGACGACATCGAGGCAAGCAGCGGAGCTCCCTCCTTTGGATGGCGCATAGCTATAATGTCGACGTAGCAGCCGACGGTGCGCACGGTGTCCGTTACGCTCTCGCCCTTGGCAGTCGAGCTCGATTCAGCCGAGGAAAACCCGAGGACGCTGCCACCGAGATCCAGCATCGCGGCCTCGAAACTTAGCCTTGTTCTGGTGCTCGGCTCGAAAAAAAGTGTGGCAAGCTTTTTCCCTTTACATATCTCATTGTAATAATCTGGGTTTGCGATCATGTCGTTTGCCGTTTCTATAAGCTCTCCTATCTCCTCTACGCTCAAATCCCCTATCTCTATCAGGTGGCGCATACATCTCCTCCTATCTCATCCAGCTCTCGTCCGAGGGATTATCACGAAACGCTATTAAACGCTCAACGTCTTCCTCTGGGATATAGCCTTCCTCCGCCGCGACCTTAATAAGCAGGTCGAAGTTAGTTAGGCTGACATTTTTTACTCCTGCCGCGGCGAGGCGCTCAAGGCCCTTTTTCATGTTGTAGGTAAAGATGCTCACAATTCCAAGCACATTAGCTTTCGCATTTCTTAAGGTTTCCACGACTTCAAGGACGCTCCCGGCGGTGGAAACTAGGTCCTCGACTACGACGACCTTGTCGCCCGGCTTGAGCTTTCCCTCGATCTGCTTTGCCCTGCCGTGGTCCTTCGCACCGGAGCGCACATAGCCCATTGGGAGCCCCAGAATGTCCGCCGCAAGCGCCGCGTGCGCTATCCCTGCCGTGCTCGTGCCAAAGACTGCCTCGCACTCGGGATAGTTTTTCCTTATCGCGTCGGCTAATGCCTGCTCAACCCTATCACGCACCTGAGGCTCTGAAAGAATCAGTCTGTTGTCGCAGTAAATCGGGCTTTTTATGCCGCTTGCCCAGGTGAAGGGCTCGTTCGGGCGCAGAAAAACCGCGCCGATTGACAGTAAATCTTTCGCAATACCTCTTTCCATTTCCCTAACCTCTCAGTCAACAAATTCGCTTACGCACCTGCGATAGGCTTCCACGGGGTCGGGTGCGGCTGTGATTGGCCTTCCCACTACGATGTAGTCGGAGCCTATCTCTCTTGCCATCGCCGGGGTCGTCACGCGCACCTGGTCGCCCTTGTCGGAATCAGCAAAGCGAATGCCCGGCGTAACGGTCATAAAGCCCACGCCGCAGGCCTCCTTAACAATCTTTGCCTCAAGCGGTGAGCAGACCACACCGTCTAGCCCCGCCGCCTTCGCGTTTTCCGCGTATTTTACCACGACCTCGTTTATCGGGACTCCTATAAGAAGCTCCTTTTGCATGCGCTCCTCGCTGGTTGAGGTCAGCTGCGTCACCGCGATGAGCAGCGGCCTTGTGCCGTCCGGCCTTGTTAGCCCCTCAAGCCCTGCGCGCATCATTTGGGCCGTGCCCGCGGCGTGGAGGTTTACCATGTCCACATTAAGCCGCGTAAGGGCCGCCATGGCCTTTTTTACGGTGTTCGGAATGTCGTGGAGCTTCAAATCGAGAAAAATCCTGTGCCCGCGTTTCTTAATCTCCCGCACTATCTCTGGCCCCACCGAGTAGAAAAGCTCCATGCCGATTTTCACGAATGGTTTTTCGTCTTTGAACCTATTTAGAAACTCATAGGTTTCCATTGCGCCGCTGAAATCCAGCGCGATTATTACGTCCTTGCCCATAAAAGCCTCCTCTATGCAACGCCTATTATGTCCCGGAGCCTCTCAATGCCGAGCTCCGCCATAACCCTCGGCAGGTCTTCGATAATCTCCTTGCAGGCGAAGGGATTTCTGAGGTTCTCCGCGCCAATCTGAACGGCGCTCGCCCCCGCCATCATCATCTCGATAACATCCTCGGCGCTTGCAACCCCGCCCATGCCGATAATGGGTATCTTCACCGCCTTGCGGACCTCGTAAACCATCCTGAGAGCCACCGGAAAAATTGCCCTGCCCGAAAGGCCGCCCATTTTATTTGCGAGAAGCGGTTTCCTGCTTTTAATGTCAATGCGCATGCCGAGCAGGGTGTTTATCAGGCTCAGCCCGTCCGCGCCCGCGTCTTCGCAGGCTTTCGCTATCTCTGTTATGCTCGTTACGTTGGGGCTGAGCTTAATGTAAATCGGCTTGCCCGTCGCCTTCCTGACCGCTGCGGTGACCTCGGCCGCCGCTTTGGGGTCGGAGCCGAAGTTTACCCCTCCCTTGTGGAGATTCGGGCAGCTTATGTTGACCTCAATAATTCCGACCTGCTCCACCCCGTCAAGCCGTTCGGCGCAGTAGACAAACTCATCGACCGAAAAGCCGCCAATGTTCGCAATTACCGGCTTTTTGAAGAAAGCCGCTATCCTCGGCAGCTCCTCGTTTATTACTGCCTCAATCCCGGGGTTTTGGAGCCCTATGGAGTTGAGTATGCCGCCTGTGCACTCGGCTACCCGGGGCGTTGGGTTTCCAAAACGAGGCTCCTTCGTCGTGCCCTTAAACGAGAAGGAGCCAAGTATGTTTAAATCGTAAAAATCCTTAAACTCCGCGCCGTAGCCGAAGCAGCCGCTGGCGGGAATTACAGGGTTTTCGAGTTTTATTCCGCTCAATACAACGCTCATATCGGCCATTTCTTTAGCCTCCTTACCAGATTACCTCGTTCGAACTCAGGACCGGTCCGTCCTTGCATATGCGCTTTGAGCCGTACTTCGTCTTGCAGCTGCAGCCCATGCAGACGCCGAAGCCGCAGGCCATGCGCTCTTCAAAGCTGAGCTGCCCTTTTATTTTAAGCGTATCGCAAAGCGCCCTGAGCATCGGCTCCGGCCCGCAGGCGCAGTAGCTGTCGAAGCCTACTGGGAGCGTCTTTATCGCGTCGGTGACAAGGCCCCCGATACCGTAGCTGCCGTCCACAGTCGCGACAAGCGTTTTTACCCCGAGCGCCCTGAATTCTTCTTCGTAAAACACATCGTCAGCAGTATTAAAGCCCAGGACAACCGCAGACGCGGCTCCCCGCTCGACAAGGCGCTTGCAAAGCCCGTACAGGGGCGGTGTTCCCACGCCCCCGCCGACAAGCAGCGGCCTTTTTCCGCACTTCGACAGGTCAAAGCCGTTGCCGAGCCCCGTCAGCAAATCAAGCGTGCCGGATTTCTTCTCTGAAAGACATTTTGTGCCCTTCCCAACGGTTTTGTATATAAGGGTCATGCCTTTGTCATCCCAGTCGCAGACCGAGATGGGGCGCCTCAAGAAAAAGCCCTCAAGCTCTATGTTCACAAACTGGCCTGGCGCAGTTATACCGCCCGTGTCGCCCTCAAGGACGAGCTTATAAACATCCTTTGCAATCGGCTCGTTTGACAAAATCTTAAAAAGCGCTTTCTTCAATTCCTACTTCCTCCATACTATTTTCCCGCCGGCAATCGTGAGTACGCACTCGCCGCAGACTTCCATCCCCGCAAAGGGCGTGGCGCGCCCTTTTGAGAGAAAGGCTCCGGGGTCGATTTTGTAGCTTTTACTTAAATCGAACACCGTCAAATCCGCCACAGAGCCTTTTATTATCTCCCCGCCGCCGAGCTTAAACAGCCGCCTCGGAGCTGCGCACATGAGTTCTATGAGCCTTTGGAGCGTGATAACACCGGTTTTCACAAGCCTTGTGTAGAGCACCGGGAATGCCGTTTCAAGCCCCACGACGCCCATAAGGCTCTCTTTTAGCCCCCTGCCCTTCTCCTCCATAGAGTGCGGGGCGTGGTCTGTCGCAATAATATCTATCGTCCCGTCCCGAAGGCCCTCTATAAGAGCCGCCCTGTCCTCCTTTGAGCGCAGGGGAGGGTTCATCTTGAAGGCCCCGTCCTCTTTTAGGTCATCGTCGCAGAGGACAAGGTAGTGCGGAGCAGTTTCGCAGCTCACGGGCAGCCCCTCAGCCTTGGCTTTCCTGATTAGCTCGACACTTTCCTTGGTCGATACGTGGCAGACATGGTAGCGGCAGCCGGTCTCTCGGACGAGCTTCAAATCGCGCTTTAGCTGCCCCCACTCGCTCTCGGAGCTGATGCCCCGGTGCCCGTGCCTTTTTGCATACTCCCCGTCGTGGATGTATCCGCCGTTAAGAAGTTTCTCGTCCTCGCAGTGGGCGGCGATGATGCCGCGCTGCTTTTTGACTTCAAGCATGGCCAAGCGCATCAGCTCCTCACTCTGGACGCCGCGCCCGTCGTCCGAAAAGGCAACCACGCTTCCAATAAGGCTATTAAAATCCACAAGCTCCCTGCCCTTTTCGCCCTTTGTTATCGAGGCGTATGGAAAGACCTTGACCCGCGCCGACCTTTCGATAAGCTCCCGCATAACGGCGAGCGTTTCGACGCTGTCGGGAACGGGCTTTGTATTCGGCATGGCGCAGACGGCAGTATAGCCCCCGCGCGCCGCCGCGAGAGTACCCGTTTCAATGGTCTCCTTATAAGAAAAACCGGGCTCACGCAGATGGACGTGGACATCTGCAAAGCCCGGAAAAACAAAGCAATTATTCAAATTAAAGTGAAGATCAAAGGCAGTTTCGGAAATATCCGGCGAAATACCGGCAACTACTCCTTCTCGAATGAGAATATCGCACCGGCTATAACCGCCGTCGAGGAGCAACTGCCCGCCCTTAAGCAAAACCGTCACCTATTCCGCCGCCTTCCTGTATACACGCATATTTTTATATACTTTACTCGGTTTTTGTCCCCGAGTCAAGTAAAAAGGTGGCAAAACCAAAACTATTTTTTTAACCTAAGCGCGGGCCATCACTTTATAAACCTGTCTACCGCGCTGAGAAGCTCTTCAACTATCTCCCACTCGCCGGACTGTACTGCCTCGACAAGGCAATGCTCGATATGGTTTTTAAGAATGACCTTGCCGACATTGTTTATCGCCGACTTCACCGCGGAGAGCTGTATAAGCACCTCGCTGCAGTCCCTGCCGCTCTCAACCATTTTCTTTATCGACTCAAGGTGCCCGATTGCCCTAGAAATCCTGTTAATTACCGCCCTATTCTCCTCGGGAGTGTGTACGTGCCCGTGGTGCTTATGCTCCTGCCCTTCATGGCTGTGGAGCTCGTCGTGGGTGTGGACAAATTCCTTCCCATCAGGACCTATATGAGTGTGCCCCATAGCTCTCCCCTCCTTTTTTTAATAATACCAAAGCCATTGTGTTAAGTCAACGGCGGCTGATTTGGCTCTTGCTTTATGCTGCAAAGAAAAGGAGGCGGGGTAAGCCCGCCTCTCTTGTGTGTGCTTAAATAACGATTTAAAAGTGGATTAAGAGTAGAATGCGTGGTTGCCTATAATCGCAGTCATGGTCAGATTTGTGTCAAACCACCTGCTGGAGGCAACCTTGGGATTAAGGAAAAACATGCTGTTTCCAACCACATTATAGCCCTCAAGACAGAGCTTTGCGGCTATAACGGACAGTTCTGATGGTGTGTTGTGTATCGTACCGTTTGCGACAGGGGAAAACTGAGTTGTGCCGTAGCGCCGGTCAAAGATGACACCGTAGATTGTGTCGGGGAAGCTTTTGCTGGCCACGCGGTTTAGCACCACGTTTCCTACCGCTATCTGGCCTTTAAGCGGCTCATGCCCGCTTTCGGAGTAAATTATCCTCGACAGCCAGTACACCTCATCCGAGCGGTAAAATTGATTTCCCGGCAGAATGGTTCCGCTTCCGGAGCTTATATGCACCGAATTGGTTTCCCCGTCCCAGGTGACGGAGGCACCGAAGGCCTTTGCCAGGACCCTGACGGGAACAAGAGTGTGGCCGTCAATCAGCTTGCAGCCGCTTGGCATATAGAGATACCTTCCGTTTGACTCAAGGTACTGGGCGCCAATCTTGACCGCGATGGTCAGGTCGGGCTTTGTAACATAAGCTGTCTGGGTCGCCCCGTCCCAGCTTACGCTCGCCTGCCCCAGCTTTTCGCTGACCGCCCGCAGCGGCACATAGGTGGTAGAATCGATTAGCTCTATGGGTGCTTCGGTTTCCAACAGTTCTCCGTCTATATATACTTTAACCCCTTGGTGACCGGCCGCATGGGCGTTTTTCGGGCCAATCACGGTAATAATCACACACACAAGCAAAAAAGTAATGATGCTTTTCCTCATGATTTCTCCTTCCATTGAAATCTTTGGGTAACATCCGCAATAATACTCTATGTTTTCAATAAAATCAAGTATTAAATTTTGGCAAATCGGCTTATTATATTAATTTTTTATTAATTTTCTTTAAAATTCGCTGTTATTTCCAGTTCTTTACATCTATCTATTGCAGTTTCGCCTGCAGAAGTTTAAATTTCGAAGTATTATTACCATAATCTACCTTATTCAATCATAATAATATTACACCCCGCAATCAAAGACTGCGGGGTGCTTTAAATAAATAAACAGTTTGTATAATCAATATTTCAGAAATCCTGAGGCAGCGGCGGCTTTTTTGAAAGTAAAACCTTGCCAAAGCACAAAACCGTAATGCCGCTGCTGGCGGGCACTACCGTATCGGCATCCTTCCTTTTCCTGTTGAGAGAAAACAGATATATATTCCCGAAGCTGTCTTCGCAGTACTGCTTACACTTCATATCTCCGTCCACAAAGAATATGCCAACATCGCCGTCGGTGAGCTCACACATCCGCGATACATAGACCCTGGAGCCGTCCTTTATATAGGGCTCCATGCTGTCGCCGCTTATTCGTACTGCAAAATCCGCATTCTTCGGGGTATTTTCATCCTTGGGTATGAGAATATAGTCCTCACCCTCGGCGGGCGAGGCGTATCCCGCCGCCGCAGGCGTCAGATATTCGCGTATATATTCAGGTTCCGTGTTTTCAGGCTCTTTCTGGGCAGATTCGTAGACACGAATCTCGTCCATGAGCTGCCTTGCCATTTGCCTGCCCCGCCTGGACAGCGCGATATAGCTTTCGCATATAGCCGCTATTTCAGCGTCCTCCATACCCTTCCCGAAATCAATGTTGTCGTCGCTTAAAAATTCCAGGCTAACTCCGAAAAAGCGCGCGAGCTTAATCAGGTTTGCTAGCTTTATGTTCTCATAGCCCTTGTCGTAAAGACTGGCTATGGTTGTATAGGGTATGCCCGTCCTGCGGGAAAGTTCTGCCTTGTTGATACCCCGCATCTGCATAAGCCTGTCAAGCTTTTCAGTCATTCTCATATATCCACCCCCTTTGGCTGGAATAGATTAAATTACTTATATTATACATTATATCATAGCAAATGCAATTATATTTACGCTGTAACGTAATATTTTATAAAAACCTATTGACAAATTACTATTTATCGTATATATTGAAGCCATGTACTACGATACATAGTAAGATTTCTGAATTTACTAATAACATATAAAGGAAAACGGCGCACACTGCGGCACGCCGTTTATAATCTCATACTATGCGGTTTTTTAGCTCCACTCCGCTGACAAAGGCCGCTAGGTTTTCCTCAAGAATAGTAAGAAGCCTTTGCCTGGCCGCGAACGTCGCCCAGCCTATGTGGGGAGTTATTATGCAGTTTTTCGCGCCGAGGAGCGGATTATCGGGACGCGGCGGCTCTACGGCGAGCACGTCAAGTCCCGCACCGGCGAGCTTTCCGCTGTTAAGGGCCTCAGCCACGGCCTTTTCGTTCAATATCTTCCCGCGTGCCGTATTTGCTAAAATGGCACCGTCCTTCATTTTTGATATGAAGGACTCGTCCACCATGCCCCGCGTGGCTTCGCTTAGCGGGCAGTGTATGGAAACGACGTCGCAGATTGGCAGCAGCTCGTCGAGCGTAAGATAGGTTATGCCGCCCTCGCTTCCGCTTTTGCGGCTGCTCGTCGTGGCATAGACCTCCATTTTGAACGCCGCGGCCATCTCGGCGACGCGCCTGCCTATCCCGCCGCAGCCGATTAGCCCCAGCTTCATCCCAGCAAGCTCCCTGTAAGTGATGTTAGGATAAATAAAGTCCGCCATACCGGTCCATTTGCCTTCTTTAACCGCTCTTTGAAAGGCATTTAGGTCGGTTGTGAGGCTTAGGATGAACATGAAGGCGAGCTGGGCCACCGAGTCTGACGAGTATGCGGGCACGTTGCAGACGACTATTCCCCGCTCTTTGCAGGTTTCAAGGTCTATCATATCATAGCCCGTGCCGACCGTGCTTATAAATTTTACGGTAGGACAAGCATCGAAAAACTCGCGCGATACGGCCGCCCTGCTGCTCAGTACGGCATCGGCGCCCTTGCACCTTGAAATAGTCTCCGACCGCTCGGTCCTGTCGTAAATTATAGGCTCTCCGTATTTTTTGAGGAAATCCCAGCTTAAATCCCCAGGGTTTACGCCGAAACCATCCAAAACGACTATTTTCATATTAGCCCCCCAGTTTAATAGCTTTCTAGATAGACTCTACCATTAATAGCGCACAAAATCAACGTGTAGGTTCAGAAAGCTCCGGCTTTTCAAAAATGTGGACAACAAGGATAGCGGCTGATTTCACTTAGGCATAGGCAAATTGCGGCTTTCGGAGCTTCTCAGAAATAAAAAAAGACTGTCGGTCAGTGCCGACAGCCTTTCTGGTGGGGGAAGGTGGATTCGAACCACCGAAGTCACTGACAACAGATTTACAGTCTGCCCCCTTTGGCCACTCGGGAATTCCCCCATATTAAGTTGTTCTTCCAAACAGGAAGTGGAGCTGGTGGACGGACTTGAACCCCCGACCTGCTGATTACAAATCAGCTGCTCTACCGACTGAGCTACACCAGCATGTCTTAACAACCAGCAGAGAAGATAATAACAAAATACAAGCTGTTTGTCAACCATTAATTTCGGAGGAATAAGCTTGAACATTTTTCTTCATAATGAGCCGGATTACCAGGAGGCGGCCCCCTTCCTCTTATGCAACTCATGCGGGGGCGAGATTTATGGTCTAGACAGGGTTTATATTTTCAGAGGCGAGCCGATTTGCAGTCGCTGTATGTATTTCCGTGTACAGGAGGGCCTGAGGCCTTTATAACATTGAAGACAACAGAGAAAAAGGAGGCTGGTGGGATGACGATGAAGCAGATGTCGGTTGAATACCGAAGGAGTGCGGAGCTGCTCAAAAAGCGGATAAGAGAACTTACCCCTCTCATATCTAAGGAAAACCTGAACGAAACTGAAAAAGCTCTTATCAGAAGCAGGCTTGTGACGCTAAACTCCATGCTCACGGACACCCTGGCAATCGCGGTGCTGACCGAGCGCTACTATGAAAGGGGGTATAGACGCAGTGCCCGATATACGATATGATACTCCGCTTAGCAAATACATAGATTACCAGCGATACCTGACTGAGAGCGCAAGCGACAACAGAGAGGTTCTCGACTGCATGTGCCGCAATCTAAGCCGCGCCATCAGGAGCGAACTGACGCCAAACCAGTTTCGCGTAATCGCATTCTACTACGTAGAGGGGATGAAGATGTCGGAGATTGCGGAGCTTTTGGGAGTCAATGTCTCGACCGTATCAAGAACCATAAAAAGGGGCAGGGCGAGGCTTCAGCGCTGCCTGAAATACAGCGCGCCGGAGTTTTTCAGAGAAAAATAAGAAAAATTAAGAAAATATTTTACCTTTACATAACATGGTCAATATGTTATATATTAAAGATACAAAATTTGCGCTGCATCCTTTTGGAGCAGCAGCAGGAGGTAATTTAATAATGGTAAAAAGCAACACTCATACTCGTGTGGGCTATATTACCCGCATGGGGGCGCTGTTGGCAATTATAATTATTCTGACAGCGTTTAACATCGGCTACATCCCTGTAGGGCCTATCGTGGCAACCATTTATCAAGTTCCGGTTATTGTCGGCGCGGTCATTCTGGGTCCGAGCGCGGGATCTGTCTTAGGGGGAGTCTGGGGGGTTTTCAGCTTTATTTTAGCTCTTACAGGTAATACCACGGACGTGGTGGCCCTAGCGACAATCCAGCAAAGCCCTTTTATCTACTTTATTATCTCATTTGTACCCAGATTGCTTACCGGTTTGTTGCCAGGTCTCTTATTCAAACTGCTTACCAGAATAGAATTTTTTAAAAATATACGTTTTATCACCTGCGGCATAACCGGAGCCGTCGGTTCCCTTGTGAACACAATCCTGTATCTAGGAGCTTTATATTTGCTTATCCGTGAGCTTCTAGCTTCGCTGTTCAATATTGAAATAGGTGCCGTAGGGGCAATGGTGATGGGTGTGGCGATGACAAACGGTTTAGTCGAGGCCGCGGTTTCATTTGTCCTCGTCGCCGCCATATGCTCCGCTTTAATACATTTTTTACCTATGAAAAAGTGAGGGTACTTCATGATTCTTGCAATTGACGTCGGCAACTCGAACATAGTGCTCGGCGGCCTTGATAAAGACAAAATACATTTCATATCGCGCATCGCGACCGACAGGCAAAAAACCGAAAACGAATACGCCGTAATTATGCGCAGTATCTTCCATATGAACGGCGTAAATGCTGATGACTTCGAAGGTGCGATTATGTCTCTGGTCGTTCCTCCGCTCGTTACGACTCTCCAAAACGCGGTGAAATCGGTTATCGGCAAGGCCCCGCTTTTAGTGGAGCCGGGCCTTAAAACGGGTCTTAACATACTTATAGATAACCCCGCACAGCTAGGGGCCGACCTCGTCGCGGGCGCGGTCGCCGCAATCAATAAGTACCCGAAGCCCTTGGTCGTGATAGACATGGGCACCGCCACCACTTTCTCGGTTGTCGATAAAAACAACGGTTTTCTCGGCGGATTTATCTTCCCGGGAGTGCGTATATCACACGATGCGCTTATCGCCCGCACCTCGCAGCTCCCGCACGTACCTCTCGAGGCTCCCTCCAAGGTCATCTGTACCAACACGGTGGAGTGCATGCAGAGCGGGCTTGTGTACGGCAACGCCGCTATGATTGACAGCATGGTCGACCGCGTTGAAGATGAGCTTGGCTCCAAGGTTACGGTCATAGCCACCGGCGGCCTTGCTCGCACAATCGTGCCGCACTGCCGCAGGGAGATTATCTGCGATGACAACCTGCTTCTGGAGGGCCTTCGGATTATCTACGAAAAAAACGCAAAAAGATAACAGAATAAAAAGCCGCGAATCCATATGGACTCGCGGCTTTTGTATTGCAACTGTGGTTTAATTTATATCTCCTGCCGGCAAGAGGTGCAGATGCCCTTTTCCGGGATTGGTTTATTAAATCATACCTATAGATTTAATATAGCCTGTGTAGCACTTGAGTTTCTCAGGGCTTGAACTGCTAATATCCCCCATATGTTTTATGAAAACTCTCTAATAGCTTAAAAGCCTAGTTATTAAAATTCTACGCAAAAAAATTGGGTGACCTCTTGCTTTTAAGAAATGTTTATGCTATTATACATAAGCACCTCGCTGGACAGGCTGTTGACAGTAAAGCCGGGCACGAGAGCGGGCAGTTGGGGATGCAAAACTCAATATATTCATGCAACGTGGGGGTATAGCTCAGCTGGGAGCGCGAGCAATGCGGTTACACACTCCCTATCCAAAACTCAACAACTTAATACAACATCTACTAAAAAATACCACGATTGGTAATATGTGGGGGTATAGCTCAGCTGGGAGAGCGCTTGAATGGCATTCAAGAGGTCAGCGGTTCGATC